>QKBZ01000062.1 GCA_003245895.1 Beggiatoa sp. | reverse complement strand
ATTCCAGCTTCTGCTCTGCCGTGTATGTCTGACGAGGTTTGCGATTTGTCTGATTCATCTAATTTCTCCTAAATGACCAACTTTTGTTGGCTATATTTCTCTTCAAGATTATTAGACCATTACAAAGTTTTTTTAGTTTTATGCTGATTAGCCATCTTGTTTTCTCCTTGGCTATAACACATTAACGCTCATTGTAGGGTGGGCTGACAAAGGAAGCCCATCGTTTACCGCGCACTTGATGCAATGGAATGGCGCGACTGATGGGCTTCCTGCGTCAGCCCATCCTACAAGCTACACCACATCGCCATCTTAGGAGACTCTAATAATGCAGAAATCAGCTCTTATTTCAATCTTTGTCGGTTTACTTACTATTTTCATTGCTACAGGCGCACATGCTGCTTGGGTTGCTGCAAGCAACGGCGAAATTCCCGCAGGTAGTTTAGTTGGCGGTAATGAAGCAGACGGCGCAAATTTGTACATCTGTCGCGCCAATTACGAAGGCGGTTTACACGTTGGCAAGGTTAGACCTGCTTTTGGCGGTTGCAACATTGGTTGGGGCGGTAAAGAAGTCGCAGTTGCACAATATGAAACTTACGTTGTTTGGGCTTCCGCCGCTAACGGTGATGTGCCAGCAGGTGCAGTGGTTGGCGGTTATGAAAGTGACGGCACCGACTTGTATGTCTGCCGTGGCGCGTACCAAGGCGGTTTACACATGGGGAAAGTTAGAAAAGCCTTTCAAGCGTGTAATTTAGGCTGGGGCGGTAAGGAAGTGAAGGTGAATCCTTACGAGGTGTTGGTGGAATAGCGCAGCGTATCTTCTTGTTCCCACCATTTTGGTGGGAATGCATGCCGCGTCGCTCCAGCGGCGCGAGTCGCGGTTATAAGCAGACTCACATTGCTATTCGTGCCGCCGGAGCGACACGGTATGCATTCCCATCGGGACGATGGGAACGAGAAAAAACGCTACAACACTTAATAATGATAATGCAGTTGCTGCCCCAACATATCCGGTGTCACTAACACCACCCCTTGAGGACTGACATAAAAACGCTCGGCATCTTTGGCAGGATCGGCACCAATCACCGTATTCGGTGGCAAGATACAGCCTTTATCAATCACCGCTTTAGTAATTTGGCAATTGCGCCCGATTTCCACATTTGGCAACACCACCGCATCTTCTAACACGCTATAAGAATGTACTTTGACGTTAGAAAATAACAGCGAGTGAATGACCTTGGCGCCAGAAATAATACAACCACCTGACACCATTGAATCCACTGCCATTCCTGTACGATCAGGGTCTTCAAAGACAAATTTAGCCGGTGGCAACTGTTCTTGATACGTCCAAATCGGCCAGTTTTTATCGTATAAATTTAACTCAGGTGTCACCGACACCAATTCCATATTGGCATCCCAAAACGCATCTACCGTACCCACATCGCGCCAATACGCTTGCTTGCCGGTTTCTAAATCGCGGAAAGGGTGTGTAAACACACGGCGTGTTTCGATGATTTTTGGAATGATGTCTTTACCAAAATCATGGCTGGAACTGCTATCTTCTGCATCCGCTGTCAGTTGTTCATACAAAAACTGGGTGTTAAAGATATAAATCCCCATCGAGGCCAATGCCACCTTAGGATTATTCGGCGTAGGTTCAGGTTGCTTAGGCTTTTCATTAAAACGCATCACACGGCCTTGATCATCGACGCTCATCACGCCAAACGCCTTTGCCATCTCTAACGACACTTCTAAACAACCGACCGTCATATCCGCGTTGCGCTCAACGTGTGAGGCTAACATGGCACCGTAATCCATTTTATAAATGTGATCGCCTGCCAGCACTAACACAAACTCAGGTTCATGACTGCGGATAATATCTAAATTTTGATACACCGCGTCAGCCGTACCGGCATACCACATTTCTTCTAAGCGTTGCTGCGCGGGAATTAATTCGACGAATTCGTTGAACTCACCACGCAGAAAGCCCCAGCCTTTCTGTACGTGGCGGATTAAAGAGTGTGATTTATACTGCGTTAAAATGGCGACTCGACGTACCCCTGAGTTAATACAATTCGACAAGGGAAAGTCGATAATACGGAATTTGCCACCGAATGGTACAGCCGGTTTTGCACGCCAATCTGTTAAATGGCTTAAGCGAGAGCCGCGACCACCAGCGAGAATAATACCTAAGGTGTTGCGGGTTAACCGACTGACAAAACGGGGTGCTAATTCAGTTTGCATGCACATTGCGCTCCTAAGACTGATGATCAACTAATCTGGGGCAGTTGATCACGGTTTTCAAAAACCGCTTAGCCTAATGTGCATTTAAGTATTGGTGCAACATTCGGCAAGTGGCATCAAATGCGTCCCGTGCCGTATCGTTTTCCAATTCACGACAAATGGGGCCACCTTCGTCATCAACAGAATCTGCAATCAGTTGTTTGGCAAGTTGACGACGTAACGCGGGGTTAATGTGGCTGGTACGCACAATTTCCAAGCCTAATAACCAGAGATTGTTGAAGTGGCGTTGTAAAGCATCGCCTTGAATACCGTTATGCACTAAAGACAACATAAACGGTTTCAAAACGGCTAACACTTGTTTGCAGTAATGATGATCATCACTGGTCAATTGCCAACGCTCTGGCCATTCGGCTAAGTCAACACAATATTCCTCTAATAATGTGTCACTCGCAACCTCATTGGCATAAACAGTTGCTTTTGAGTTAGTGCTGGCAATATTGGTAGTGGTTGCAGGGGTCATGGCGTGACGCGCTCCTTTGTAGTGATCTATTTTTTATACGGCAAGTGTTCACTTACCGAAAATGTCGTTCTCCGTAACAACCTGCTACTCCTCAATCTTATTAGCAGGTATCTCAAGTCGCCATTACTGATACAAATACGGAAATGTCACTATTAGGCGGGCAGCATTAAGCACTGATGAAAGGACAACAAAACAGAGCAGGCATACCCACGTTAACAGTTCATTTTTATTATTGTTATTCGGCTTGTTATTATTATGTGCATCGCTCCGTGATGCCTATGTCGCCATTAATGCGGGTTTATCTTGACTAAACTGATAAGAAAAACAGCATACTAGTCGACTATTTTAGCGTGTGCTGCTTTAAAAATTACCTAAAAAAACGTCATTTGACAAGGTCAATGTGTTAATACAAGTTATCACATGCGTCAAAACTAAAGTATTAGTAATGACCTTATTAATAAAATTAATAAGTATAACCGTCTCATTTGAAATCAGAATAACTGTCGTTGTTCAGATTTCAAATGAGGTATGTTGCCTTTAGTCAAAAAACCATTTTATAACATCACCTGGGTCTACAAAAAAGATAAACACAAAATATAAAGTGGTAACGAGTAATAAAATGGTGGCTGTAGCTATTTTAGTATCTTGTTGTGCAATTTTTTGTTGGATAGCGAGTTTCAGTGTAAAAAGGGCTAACACAGTCCCAGTCAGGATAGATGTGATAGGAGTG
>QKBZ01000077.1 GCA_003245895.1 Beggiatoa sp. | reverse complement strand
GTACAAGATAAACAGCGTTGCGCCACTTCTGCCCAGCGTGGGTGATCTAAATTGCTGAATAAAGATTGATATAAATCGCGTGAGGGTAAGCTACGGGTTTGCATGGCAACCGCAGCCTTGTCTTGTTGTTCCGCCGCGCTGAGTTGTTCCGGCGTGGCTTCAGTTAAGGGCAATTGTGCTGCAATTTCTTTGGCTTTTTCACTTTTCACCCGCAGCAAAAAGCCATCGTCTAATTCGGTCAAGGCCATGTCAAAACCAGCATGGGCACTAGGGCCATCACCAGTTGAGTGACAAAAACAGGTGTCGGCAGGGTGGCTGCAATCTAAGGCGATGAGAAATAAGGCGCGGCGGCGTTGGTTGTAATAATTATCGGCATATTCTTTATAGGAAAAATGCTGATCTTGTAATTGCAACGCCGCTAAATCACAACCGCGCATGCCAAGCACGGCAGTCGGTTGCACTTGCGGCAAAGTTTCAACGAATTGCAGCGCACCGCGTGCATCGCGTTCCACTTTCCACAAGGTTTCACGCGGGGCAAAGGTCAGCGGTTTTAAGGCTTGCGGCCCATTCGCCCACAGGAAATAACGCGGGCTGTCGGTGTGTTCTAAACGGTATTGGGCAGGCGTTTGCACATCGCGCACGCCTTTGGGTAAAGCTGAGATATTAGTAAGTTGATCAAACACAATCGCGCCGTCACGTTCTTGTGGGCCAATACATTGAAAGCCCGAACGTAACAAAATGTCGAGTAGGGTTTGTAACTGATCGCGTGCTAGAAATTTCATGATCTCTCCTCAGGTATCATGTAAAAGCCGGTTAGCGAACAAAAGACATCAAATTTTTTTATCGGTGGTGTAGCAGATGTAATGCAGAGTAATGCCATTAAGTTAAGGGACATTCTGGCAAAATAAAAGGCGGTCAGTGCGAGAAAATCACGCGGCTTTGATTTTCTGTGTTTGTCACCATAAATTGTTTGTTTGAATGTTGAACAATGTAGGGCGGATAAGGCGCAAGCCGTCATCCGCCACTAGATTTCCTCGTTCCCACGCGCCTTGCGTGGGAATGCAGTCACGACGCGCTGCGTCGCGGTTTTGTTCCGAGATAGCATCAACACACAAGATACTCCGTTGTTGAGTTCACCCGTGACGTGGCACGTCACGACTGCATTCCCAAATGGCATTTGGGAACGAGAAAGAAAAATTCTTTTCAGACAAATAATTACAACACAATCACGGAGACAACTCATGAGCGATGGTTTTGAATACACCACCCTAGGCAGCAGTGGTATTCAAGTATCTAAAGTGTGTTTAGGCACATGGGCAATTGGCGGTTGGATGTGGGGCGGCACTGAAGAACAGGAAGCAATTGCCACGATTCATCATGCTTTAGATCAAGGTATTAATTTTATCGACACTGCGCCGGTTTATGGTTTCGGCAACTCAGAAGAAATCGTCGGCAAAGCGGTGAAAGCCTACGGCAAACGCGATCAAACCGTGTTGGCGACCAAAGCCGGTTTGGAATGGCTGCAAGACGGTGACAAGACAAAAGTCGTGCGCAATTCCAGCAAAGCGCGTTTATTAAAAGAAGTAGACGACTCGCTGCGCCGCTTACAAACTGACTATATCGATTTATATCAAATTCATTGGCCTGATAGCCAAGTGCCGTTTGCCGAAACAGCGCAAGTATTGGCCGAATTAAAACAGCAAGGTAAAATCCGCGCCATTGGCGTGAGCAATTATTCTCCAGCGCAAATGGATGCTTTCCGCCAAGGTGTGACCTTAGATAGCGTGCAACCGCCTTATAACTTATTTGAACGACAAATTGAGCAAGATGTGTTGCCTTATGCCAAGGAAAATCAGCTTTCTGTGTTGGCTTACGGCGCAATCTGTCGCGGTTTGTTATCCGGTCGCATGCGTGCAGATCGCGTATTTGAAGGCGATGATTTACGCAATTACGACCCGAAGTTCCAACAACCACGCTTTAATCAATACTTAGCGGCTGTAGCGAAATTAAACGAACTCGCGCAGCAAAATTACGGCAAAGACGTGTTGGCGTTGGCCATGCGCTGGGTATTGGATAAAGGCGCGATAGGCTTATGGGGCGCACGCAAACCGTCACAACTTGATCCGGTGAAAAGTATTTTAGGTTGGACGATTAGCGAGGCGGATATGCTGGTGATTGATCAGATTTTAGCGGAGACGATTAGCGATCCGATTGGCCCTGAGTTTATGGCTCCGCCGGAGCGGACAGCTTAGGCATATACACTAACTCACGTTTTGCCCACCATTACGGCACTTAAATACGGTGGGCAAAATCCCACATCAGCAGCAGTCAATGATTAAGCTGCATACCGTGTGGGATTTCGCACACCCTACAACCCTTGCATAAGGTGAGACATTAAAACTCAACCGCCAGTTGCAAGGTCACACTATCTGCCGATTCTCCTGTGCCACCGTCTGCTTCGTCATAGTCTTCATCCCGCGCCCATTCCAACGATAAAGCGGTATTTTTATACACTTCTGCGCCAACACCAATGGAATAACGGGTTTCTGGCAATTCCAGTTCTAATGCGTCTTCTGTGCCTTGATAAGAAACAGCGACAAAACTAGGCAAACTGTACACATCAAACTCATAAGCAGCTTCGATTTGCCATGCTTTTGGCTCAGCCCCACCCTCGTTAAATTCCAAATCCGTTTCGGCAAATTCGTCGATGGCAGTGACATACTCACCCATTAAAGTGAAATTTTGCATGGAAAATAAGGCATGTACCGCTAAGCCGCCAACGGTATCAGATAAACCGCCGTCGAGTTCTTCTTCTAATGCCTCGGTAAAACCATCGCTGTCCGCTAAATCATTCATATAATCGATACCTGCGGCAAAGGTAAATTCTGTTTCCATGCGATAGCCTAAGCTGACACCGAAATCATTAATTTGATTATCGTCATCTGCTTCATCCATATCACCATTAAAAACAAAAGCTTCGCCGTAAAAACCGTTGATGCTAGCACCGATAGATAAGGCCGTTTCTTGGGTTTCGCCCAGTTCTGAAGTTAACGGATCGGAAACTAAGAAGCTCTCATAACTACCAAAAGGCACATATTGTCGGCCTGCGATAAGGTAAAACGGCGACTTTTGTTCATTGGCAAAAGTCACATAGGCTTCATCTACCGTCACTTCATCTGTTTCATCTTCTTCATAGAGGAATAAAACATTTGCTGTCACCCATTCATGCAAACGCGCAGAAAGCCCTATTTCTACCGTAGACACGGTGAAATCGCTGCTGTCCTCGCCTGCAAAGTCCTCTGCAAAATTAGCCTCTAACTCAACTGCACCGCTGATTTGCACCCCGCTAATACTGAGCGTTTCATCATCGTCGTCATCGGCTTGGCTAATGGGCGACATTCCGAGCAAAGCGGTCATGATTAAAGTGTATAAAGTTGTTTTTGTAGTAAATGTTAACTGAGCATGTGCCATTTCGTTTTCCTTTTAGTTTTTACGCATAGCAAACGCCCACACACTTTTATGCTGTGTTTACTATGCGTGCTCATTGTGCGATGTGGTTGCAGCGAAATCGCAGATAAAAAATACTGCACTGCGGGTACTGGTATAGCAGGTTAATAACCAGTATTGAGAATCATTACTAATAATGACTGTGTTGGCAAGTGTTATTCTCTAAGCGGTTCAAACACTTTGCGTATTCCAAAAACAGCAAACTTTTATTCCCCCTCCTCTCAACACCCGCTACAATCTCCAGCCATCGCTTTTAAACTCTCTCCTTAATCTCTAAAGAGCATTCTTCATGATTGACAAACTGATTCTCGCGGCTAAAGGCTTTTGCATGGGCGCGGCGGATGTCGTCCCTGGTGTAAGCGGCGGCACGATGGCGTTTATTTTGGGTATTTATAAACAGTTGTTAGATGCGATTCGCTCCTTTGACACCACATGGTTGCAAGCGGTGTTGCGCCTACAATGGACAACGATCTGGCAGCGTCCACACTTTGGCTTTTTAATTCCGTTGGCGATGGGGCTTGTGTGCGCGGTGTTGTTCTTCACCCGTGTTGTGCCGCTACCGACTTTATTACACACCCAGCCAGAACCGATTTATGGCTTATTCTTTGGCCTGATTGTGGGGTCTATCATCACTTTATTGCCCAATGCAGTGAAAAAAGATGCCGCGACCTTTTTATTTTTACCGTTAGGCGTTGTCATCGGTTTAGCCGTAGTGAATTTAGTACCCGTCAACACACCTGAAGCCACATGGTTTATTTTCCTCAGCGGTATGCTTGCCATCTCAGCGATGTTATTACCCGGTATTTCAGGCTCGTTTATCTTGTTGATTTTGAATAAATACGAGACGATTTTAAACGGCATTAGCCATTTTAACTTTATGATTATCATCCCGTTTGGCCTCGGCGCGGCTCTGGGTTTAATTATTTTCAGCCGTGTATTTGATTGGCTATTAGAACGCTTTTACCGTCCTACTTTGCTGATTATCATCGGGATTTTAATCGGCTCGCTGTGGCGTATTTGGCCTTTTCAAGAGCGTGTGTATGTTACGGTGCGGGAAAAAGATCGTTTAATCAGCAGCACACCGTTATGGCCAAGTTGGGAAGACAGCACAGGCTTTGCTTTGGCGATGATGGTGTTAGGTTTGGTGTTAGTGTTGGGGATTCACTGGCTGGCGAAACGGCGGGGGATTGCAAAAATGTAGGAATGAGGCGTAGGGTGGAATAGGCGCAAGCCGTATTCCACCAAAAATTTCTGCAATTTGTCTGAATCAGAATTTACAGAATTAAAGATATTGTCAGAATAGCGTGTACAAAATGCTAACCTTGATTTAGAAGGCAAATGTCATGGTGGAATACGGCTTGCGCCTATTCCACCCTACATCACGTTAAGTCGATAAATGCGCAATCCGCACAGGCGCAGGCGGATGCGAGTCGTAAAACGCCGAATACAAGGGATCAGGCGTTAACGTATTGGCATTTTCCTTATACAACTTCACTAAAGCTTGTACCAACGCGCTTGCTTTTGCCTGCTCAGCAGCAAAGCTATCCGCCTCAAACTCATGTTTACGCGACACCCACGCCAATGCGGGGCTTAAGAAAAAGGTAAACACAGGCATTACCATGACAAACAAGGTTAACGCCATATATGTCGAAGGCATACTTACGCCCAATTGTTGGAAAAACCATGCTTGTTGCATTAACCAACCTAATAAAGCCAAGCCAACTAAGCTAAAGCCTGCCATTAAGGCAACGCGCTTATGCAAATGATGGCGGCGGAAATGGCCTAACTCATGGGCTAACACCGCTTCTACTTCGTCCACGTTTAAACCATCCAGCAGCGTGTCAAAAAACACAATCCGCTTGTTACGGCCTAAACCGGCAAAATAGGCATTGCCATGACCAGAACGGCGCGAGCCATCAGCAACGAAAATGCCTTGGCTGGCAAAACCGTTGCGGCTGAGTAAGTGTTCAATGCGTTGGCGTAATTCGTCATCTTCTAAAGGTTTAAACTTGTTGAATAATGGCGCGATAAAGCTAGGATATGCCCACATCATCAATAAGTTAAAGCCCATCCACACAGCCCAAACCCATAACCACCATAAGTCGCCCGCGCTTTCCATTAACCACAATACTAAGGCGATTAAAGGCACGCCTAGGGCTAAGGTTAAGGCGAACATTTTGGCGTTGTCGCTGAGGAATAGTTTTAAATCCATGCGGTTAAAACCAAAGCGGGATTCGATTTTAAAGGTGCGATACCAGCTAAAAGGCAAGTCGATTAAGCTGGATAAAATCATGATAGATAAGATAACGGCGACTCCTGTCCATAAGGGCGACCACTCTAAAGCACGCCATGCTTGATCGACAGTGTCTAATAAACCGCCTAGCGTCCATAACAACAATAAGGCGACTTCAACAAAAATGGTGATTTGCGCAAAACGGGTTTTGGTCAGCGTGTAATCAGCGGCTTTTTGATGCTCGCTTAAGCTGATTTTTTCCGCAAACACGTTGGGGACTTGTGCGCGGTGGCTGCTAACGGAATGGAGTTGACGGCGGGCGAGCCATAATTGTGTGATGCAGCTTAAGGCTAACATCAACAGGAATAAAACGGTCAATACTTGCATGGTGGTCAATCTCAGGCGATGTCATGTCTTGTAACGGTGGGTGCAAACAAGGCAGGCTTCAAGACGAGTTGACGGCATACCGTCTTACAACGGTATGCCAGCAGTGTGGTTTTATGTAGGTCGCATAAGCGGAGCGTCATGCGACATCGACGGCGGATGACGGCTAACGCCTTATCCGCCCTACAAACCATTCAAACAACACAATTAAGGCAGGTTATAAAACGCCGCACGGCCGGGGTAAACCGCTGCGTCGCCTAATTCCGCTTCAATGCGTAATAATTGGTTATATTTGGCAATCCGGTCAGAACGTGACATAGAGCCAGTTTTGATTTGGCCTGCCGCAGTGGCCACCGCTAAATCAGCAATGGTGCTGTCTTCGGTTTCGCCTGAGCGGTGAGAAATAACCGCTGTGTAACCGGCTTTACGTGCCATCTCGATAGCGGCTAAGGTTTCGGTGACAGTACCGATTTGATTTAATTTAATCAAAATCGAGTTAGCGATGTTTTTATCGATACCTTCTTGCAAGATTTTAGTGTTAGTCACGAACAAGTCGTCGCCTACTAACTGCACTTTCTTGCCTAATTTATCGGTTAACACTTTCCAACCGTCCCAGTCACTTTCGTCCATGCCGTCTTCAATGCTGAGAATAGGATATTGGTCTACCCAACCCGCTAAATAATCAGCGAATTGTGCAGAATCTAATAAACGGTTTTCAGAGGCTAAGTTATATTTGCCGTCTTTGTAAAACTCAGAGCTGGCTACGTCTAAACCTAACCAAATGTCTTGACCGGCTTTAAAGCCTGCTTGTTCGATTGCAGTTAAGATAATGGTGATCGCCGCTTCGTTAGACGGTAAGTCAGGTGCAAAACCACCTTCGTCACCGACCGCAGTGTTTAAGCCTTTGCCTTTTAACACGCTTTTTAAAGCGTGGAACACTTCAGCACCATAACGTAACGCTTCGCTTAAGCTTGGCGCACCTGTTGGCAGAATCATGAATTCTTGTAAATCAACGCTGTTATCCGCGTGTGCGCCGCCGTTGATGATGTTCATCATCGGTACAGGCATTTGTGGTTTTTGGTCAGTCGCCAGAGAGCGGAATAAAGGTTGTTTTTTGTCTAATGCCGCTGCGCGTGCCACAGCCATAGACACTGCTAATAAAGCGTTAGCCCCTAAACGGCCTTTGTTTTCTGTGCCGTCTAAAGCGATCATTTTTTGGTCGATTTCAGCTTGTTGAGTCACTTCAAAGCCGATTAAGTGATCGCTGATTTCGCCGTTGACGTTTTCAACCGCTTTTAATACGCCTTTACCGCCATAGCGTTTTTTATCGCCATCGCGTAATTCTAAAGCTTCACGAGAACCAGTTGAGGCACCAGAAGGCACCGCAGCACGCCCCATGTTGCCTTCAGCGGTGAATACGTCCGCTTCAATGGTTGGATTACCACGAGAATCGATGATTTCACGCGCACAAATCTTGGTAATATCAGACATGAGAACTCTCTTTTTGTTTTAACTTCATCAGGTTGGGTTATTCGAGTCTACGCGGCGGGTTAGCTAAAGCTATCAAACGCCGACGCATATAAAATCGTTTGTCGAGTGGCATAAGTTGGTAAGGGTTGCAGCGCCCTTAACATAAATGCACTTCCTTCGGGGTCAAATTCGCAATATAAATTGTATTCCGCTGCAAGCTGAAAACCAAAGCGTTGATAATACGCAACTTCTCCCAGTAAAAACAGCCATTGTTGCTGTTCTGTGAGTGCGGCTGTCAGCGCATATTCCATTAATTGCGCGCCAATGCCTTGTTTTTGCAAACTGGGTGCGACGCTTAAGGGTGCAATGCCTAAGCCAAAAGGTGTATTGCGATCATTGAGATAGGTAGGCGAGAGGGCGATATGTGCTAACAACTCGCCGCCGCGTTCCGCCACCCAACTATAATACAATTGCCCTGATTGACGCAGGGCTTGTACTAAGGTTGCTTCTAGCGGGCTGTGAAATGCCTGCTTGATTAAGTGATGGATCGCGGCGTGATCCTGCTCGGTTTCAGGACGGATATAAATCGGCATTGTTTATAAGGTCAGTTCAGCAAATCCCGCCGCTTTTACCGTTTGATCTAACACTTTCAAGGTGCTGAGTAAGGCTTGCATGTGCGGTAAAGGCCATGCGTTAGGGCCGTCGCTTAAGGCTTTTTCAGGCTCTGGATGGGTTTCCATAAACAAACCGGAAACACCTGCCGCCACCGCCGCCCGCGCTAACACGGGGACAAATTCGCGTTGTCCGCCAGAGGACGCGCCTTGCCCACCTGGTAATTGCACCGAATGCGTGGCATCGAATACCACAGGGCAACCGGTGTCGCGCATCACCGCCAGCGAACGCATGTCGGACACTAAGTTGTTATAGCCAAATGACACACCGCGTTCACAGACCATGATGTTGTCATTGCCTACCGCCTTAGCTTTCTCAACCACGTTCACCATGTCCCACGGTGCGAGAAATTGGCCTTTTTTAATATTCACCGGCAAGCCCGTTGCGGCAACTTGTTGAATATAATTGGTTTGCCGACATAAAAACGCAGGCGTTTGCAACACATCCACCACCGCCGCCACCTCGTTCAACGGCGTATCCTCATGCACATCCGTCAACACCGGTACGTTTAACTGGCGTTTCACTTCCGCCAGAATGTTCAAACCGGCTTCCATGCCTAAGCCACGAAAGCTGTTATGTGAGGAGCGATTCGCCTTATCAAACGAGGACTTGTAAATAAACGGGATGTCCAAAGCGCGCGTGATTTCTTGCAATTGGCCTGCGGTATCAATCGCCAATTGCTCGGATTCAATCACGCAAGGCCCTGCAATTAAAAACAAAGGTTGCGTTAAGCCAATCTCAAAGCCACACAACTGCATGTCTTAAGCCTCTTGTTTGCTTTGCGCATATTCATGGGCTGCTTTAACAAAGCCCGTAAATAGCGGATGACCTCGGCGCGGAGTCGAGGTAAATTCAGGATGGAATTGGCAGCCAACAAACCAGCGATGGCGCGGATTTTCCACTACTTCGACTAAAGAACCATCGGCGGATAAACCGGCAAACACTAAACCCGTCTGGCGCAACATGCTGATGTAGTTATTGTTAAACTCATAGCGATGGCGATGACGTTCGCGGATTACGGTTTGACCGTATAACTCAAAAGTGCGCGTGCCATCGATTAAGTGACATTCTTGCCCACCTAAACGCATAGTGCCACCTAAGTCAGAGTTTTCGTCACGACGTTCAACTTCACCGTCTGGCGTTGTCCATTCAGTAATTAAGGCAATCACCGGATGCTGCGTTTTAGGCTCAAACTCGGTGCTATGTGCGTTTTCTAAGCAGGCCACATTACGCGCAAAGTCAATCACTGCGACTTGCATGCCTAAGCAAATGCCTAAGTATGGGATGTCGTTTTCGCGGGCATATTGCGCAGTGCTGATTTTGCCTTCGATGCCACGTTCACCAAAACCGCCGGGGACTAAAATCGCGTCCATACCGTTTAAGCAATCGGTGCCTTGGGTTTCGATGTCTTCCGAATCCACATAGACAATCTCGACCTTAACTTCGGTTTGAATGCTGGCATGAATTAAGGCTTCGCTCAGCGATTTATAGGCATCGGTGAGTTCCATGTATTTGCCAACCATTGCAATTTTCACTACAGGGCGGTTAGGCGAATCTAACACGGTTAACACTTTATCCCAGTCGGATAAATCGGCTTCTACCGCGTCACTTAATTGCAGTTTTTCGCAAACAATTTTATCTAAATTCTGTTCGTATAAATGGCGTGGGATGCGGTAAATCGTATCGGCATCGACCACAGAAATCACCGCAGGCTCATCTACGTTAGTAAATAAGGCGATTTTGCGCCGTTCGCTGCTGGGGATAGGGCGATGCGAGCGACAGAGTAAAATGTCAGGCTGAATACCAATCGAGCGCAATTCTTTAACAGAATGCTGGGTCGGTTTGGTTTTTAACTCACCGGCTGCCGAAACATAAGGCACTAAAGTTAAATGGATGAATAAGGCACGTTCGCGGCCTAATTCAACGCGCATTTGCCGGATGGCTTCTAAAAACGGCAATGACTCGATGTCGCCCACCGTGCCGCCAATTTCCACCATAGCAATATCTGCATCACCTGCACCAGCGATGATGTTGCGTTTAATTTCATCGGTGATATGGGGGATCACTTGCACAGTGGCACCGAGATAGTCGCCGCGCCGTTCTTTACTCAGCACATTGGCGTAAATCCGCCCCGTGGTAAAGTTGTTGCGCTGTGACATGGTGGTGTTCACAAAGCGTTCATAATGGCCTAAGTCCAAATCGGTCTCGGCACCGTCGTCTGTAACAAACACTTCGCCATGTTGAAATGGACTCATGGTGCCAGGGTCGACGTTAATATACGGGTCAAGTTTGAGTAAAGTGACGTTCAGTTTGCGAGCTTCAAGAATCGCCGCAAGCGATGCGGAGGCAATGCCTTTGCCAAGCGAGGATACTACCCCACCAGTGATGAAGATGAATCGGGTCATTTGGATTAACAGCAGCGTGTTCGGGTTCGAGATAGGGGACGCTTACACAATAGCAGATTATCAAATTTTTGCAGGAGAATCTGTTTTGTGCGTAAGCAAGGCATTCTATCCTGTTTAGTAAGGGCTACTCAACAATAAAGAGATTTTGCACAGTCTTGTAGGTCGGATAAGGCGTAAGCCGTCATCCGACATCATGCGGTTGAGGTTTGAACCAAGCGACTTACGGCGGATGACGGCTTGCGCCTTATCCGCCCTACAACGCGGTTATAATACCCGCATACAGATTCACATTTCAGAGGTGCATTAAATGCGTTTGGATGATCAATCCATTATCTCGATTTCTAATTTATCCAAAACCTACGAAGGCGGATTTCATGCCTTAAAAGGCATTAATTTGGAGATTCGGCGCGGTGAGATATTGGCGTTACTGGGGCCAAATGGTGCCGGTAAAACTACCATGATTTCCATCATCTGCGGTATCGTCAACGCGAGCGGTGGCTCTGTCACTGTCGATGGACATGATATTGTCAAAAATTATCGCATTACCCGTGAGCGCATTGGTTTAGTGCCGCAGGAACTTGCCTTAGGTTCTTTTGATACGGTGTGGGATACCTTGAGTTTTAGCCGTGGCTTGTTTGGCAAAAAGCCTGATCCGGCGTATTTAGAAAAAATCTTAAAAGAGTTGTCCTTATGGGAAAAACGCAAAGAAGTATTAATGGCGTTGTCGGGCGGTATGAAGCGGCGGGTATTAATCGCTAAAGCTTTAGTGCATGAGCCGAGCGTGTTGTTTTTAGACGAACCCACAGCAGGGGTAGATGTTGAATTGCGTAAGGATATGTGGGCACTGGTTGAGCAACTGCGCCAGTCAGGGGTGACGATTATCCTCACCACGCATTATATCGAAGAAGCAGAAGCCATCGCCGACCGTGTGGGCGTTATTAATAAAGGCGAGTTGTTGTTGGTCGATGAAAAACAAGCCTTGATGCATAAGCTGGGCAAACGTCAGTTGGAGATTGAACTGGAATCGACTGTTACGCTGTTACCTGAGCCGTTAAACCGTTTTAACTTAGAACTGGCGGACGACGGCAAGCAACTGGTTTACACCTATGACCCGCATAAAACACACACGGGCATTGATGAATTGTTAAAAACAATTGCCGCACAAGGTTTAATTATCAAAGACATGAATACGGTAAAAAGTTCTTTAGAAGAAATTTTTGTTAATTTGATTAAGACGAGTGGGACACAAGCCGCATGAATTTCTACGCTGTTCGAGTAATTTATAAATATGAAATGAAACGGGCTTTTGAGACCATTGGGCAAACCTTCGCCTCGCCGGTACTGTCCACCGTTTTATACTTTGTAGTATTTGGTTCTGCGATGGGTTCGCACATGGAAACCGTCACTGATGTGCCTTATGGCTTATTCATCGTACCAGGTTTAATCATGTTAACCATTTTGACGCAAAGCGTGTCCAATGCTTCATTCGGCATTTTTTTCCCGCGCTTTACGGGGCAAATTTATGAGGTGTTATCCGCGCCAATCTCCTCTGCGGAAATCGTCATGGGCTATGTCGGTGCGGCTGCTACCAAATCCTTTTTAATCGCCTTGATTATCTTACTCACCGCTGGTTTCTTTGTTGAACTGCGCATTGCGCATCCATTTTGGATGTTAGGCTTTCTATTGCTGACCTGCCTCTCTTTCAGCTTGTTAGGTTTTATCATCGGCTTGTGGGCGCGTGATTTTGAAAAGCTGCAAATTATCCCTTTATTGGTGATCACACCTTTAGTGTTTTTAGGTGGCAGTTTTTATTCTATCGACATGCTACCGCCAGCATGGCAAACCGTGAGTTTATTTAACCCTGTGGTGTATTTAATCAGTGGTTTTCGCTGGAGTTTTTTTGAATTGTCGGATGTTAGCGTGGGCATAAGCCTGTTGATGATTGGCTTATTCTTGCTGGTATGTTTGGGGATTGTGTGGTGGATGATTAAGACGGGGTATCGGTTGAAGCAGTAGAGAAGGGATGTAGAGTTTGCGCCTCGTCCTTTTGCGGTGCGAACGCGGAGAAGTTTGCATGATGTTAGAACTTTTCCGCGTGCGCAATCTATTGTTATTATTTTAACTTTAACATAATACATGCCGAAATAATGAAACCATAAAGCATGAAAATAATGCCAGTCAAGCATAGTAACAAGGCTATATAACTTCCTGTCTCAGCAAAAAGAAAACTAAATAAAGAAAACATAAATAGGCCAGAAAAAGAAAAAAGCGTAGATTTTATGTTATCTCTGTGTAGTTTGCTTTTTTCCTTACTTTCACTGTTTTCATGCTGAATTTTTAATGAATTAGAGTGTGATGTTTCGGGAGAGGTGTTTGAAGGAGGAAGGGAAGAGGAATTTGAAGGCGTGTTTATAGCATCTGATGTG
>QKBZ01000106.1 GCA_003245895.1 Beggiatoa sp. | reverse complement strand
TCCACCATCAACTTGGCATATTCCAGCTTCTGCTCTGCTGTGTATGTCTGACGAGGTTTGCGATTTGTCTGATTCATCTAATTTCTCCTAAATGACCAACTTTTGTTGGCTATATTTCTCTTCAAGATTATTAGACCATTACAGCGTTTATAACAAATATATAGATGTATAGATGGCTTCCCTGCTAAATATTTGTATCTCAAATCATGGTATCAGCCAAATGAAACCTTGTCGTTGCCTAGAGGTCATGGCATTGACTGCGCTGAAAAACCAAACGCTACTCAACTCGAAATCATCACTCATGCTGAATATTTTGGCTATGCGTGGATAAAGTCTTATAAATGTTTATAACCCCTTTGTTATTATTTAAGGACTAGTGCCGTTTTGTAGGTATTAAGATACAAGGATGGGCTGAGGCACGAAGCCTATCAGTCGCGCCAACCAATTAAATCTAAAGACACGGTAAATGAGGGGCTGTCCTACGTCAGTCCATCCTATAAATCAGCATGTTTTGTTTTTATTGAAGTTATTCTGCCACAGGCGAGTGTAAACGTGCTAAGGCAGCGGTTAAATCGGGCAGTAATTCAGCCGGCAATGACAATTTGCGTAACGCTTGTTCAGTGCCTACTAAACGCAATTGCACTAAAGCCGCTAAGGCGGCGCGACGTTCCCATAACTCGCTACTGTGTTGCAAGATGTCTATATAATACGGCAATGGGGCGGCTAAGTTTGTAGAGGGTTGAATCTCACCTGAATTTAAGTCTAAACAAAATTCAGCAACACGGGTAATTAAATCCGTGCCATGCGGAAACCAATGATTGCTGTTAAAACAAAGCTGTGTGCTGTGGCCTGTTTCATCTGTCTGCCAGCGGCTTAAACTAATGCCTTCAGGATAAGGGTTTAGCGAGTATTGCGCGTTTGCCCGTTTGATGTTGGCGATAAAAGGTGCCAAGGGCGTGACATCGATAAAGGGATGACCTTCACCAGACGATAACGCGGCAATCCATGTTTGATCAGGAGAGAGGCTAAATTCAGACACCAGACTCATGCTGTTTGGTGGGAATTCCAGCGCAATAGGCCATGTTTGCTCGCTGAAGATAAACCAGTAACTGCCAGTATTAAAGGTATTGATTACACATAAGGCGCGGCAGCCTTCAGTTTGCAAGGCCGCACATTGGATGCCTTCTAATCGTTCAGCTAAAGGCGGTGGGCAAGCGGCAAAGCAGTGGCTGGCTAAGAGACTCACTAAACCAAACAAGCTTGCCCACTGTTGCATGTCAAATCACCAACGCTGTGGGTCTTTCATTGTGAAAAGACTTGTTGTTATTGTTAGATTCACCGTTATCCAGCAATTGTGATAATTCATCACATAAATTATCTAATTGATCAGCAGAATGCAGCGCATTATTGTCATAATCAGTGATAAAGAAAATATCTTCCACCCGCGCCCCTAAAGTGGCAATTTTCGCCCGTTTCACCCGCACTTCACATTTCACAAACGCTTCAGCGATTCTTGATAACACACCAGGGCGGTCGCTGGTCACGACTTCTAACACGGTGTGATTATTCACATTGTCATAGTTAAAGGTAATGCGTGTCGGAATAGTGAAATGTTTTAACTGACGCGGTACATGGCGGCTAATCGGCTGACAGCCTGCGCAATTGTAGTCATTGGATAAGGCAGATTGTAAACCTTGTACAATATCTTGAATCCGCTCGGCATTGCTGATCTCTGCGCCACTTTGTTCTAATACGGTATAACCACCTAAAGTATATTCCCGTTTAGTGGGGATAATATACGCATCGACGATATTAAGGTTTTTTTGCTCTAAAAAGTGTGTAGTGGCAGCAAATAAATAATCGCGGTCTTTTAAATAAATCATCAAGAATTGACTGCCGCCGCGACTGTTGCGCCGCTCCATGACCATCGCTTGATCAGGCATGGTAGCTTCGTGATGTAAAATAGCGCGTGTTTCGTGGGCAATATCTTGGGGAGAAGTAAAGAAGAAATATTCCTCGCCTAAGTCTTCCCACAAATCATCGATACGCCGTTGATCTAACTCACTTAACTGCTGTTTAGCCGCATGTTGGATTTCTTGAATGCGCAATTGTTTGTCTAAACCACCATGTTCTAAGCCTTTTTTCAAGGCGCGTTGTGTTTGGTGATATAAATCAGACAATAATTTATTTTTCCAGCTATTCCACAACTTAGGATTGGTGGCGCGAATATCCGCTACCGTGAGCAAATACAGATAATCTAAATGACTGCTGTCCTCAACTTTCGCCGCAAAGCTGTTAATCACATCAGGATCGGTAATGTCTTGGCGCTGTGTGGTGGTGGACATTAACAAATGATGACGCACTAACCATGCAACTAAGCGCGAGTCATTATCGCTTAAGCCATGCGCTTGGCAGAAATTTAACGCTTCTACTTCACCTAATTGTGAATGATCGCCACCGCGTCCTTTGGCAATATCGTGAAATAAACCCGCTAAATACAATAATTCCGGTTTAGGAATGTTTTGCATGATTTCATAGCATTGCGGCATTTCATCGCGGAATTGCTTAATGGCAAAACGTCGTAAATTACGCACCACAAATAAGCTGTGCTCATCCACTGTGTAAACGTGGAATAAATCATATTGCATTTGGCCAACGATTTTGCCGAACGAGGGAATATACGCCCCTAACACGCCGTAACGGTTCATGCGGCGCAAAGCTTTGGTTAAGCCTGAGGCTTGGCGCACAATTTCGTAAAATAAGCTGCGTGAGCGTAAATCACGGTGAAACGCATCGTCAATTAAATAGCTGTATTGGCGAATTAAGCGGATAGTGCTGGCGCGTACCCCGTGAATTTCGGGATGTTGCTGCATTAATAGAAAAATTTCTAATAAGGCAAACGGGTAATAGCGAAACACTTTGTCGTGCACAACTTCGATGTAGTTATTACGCACTTGAAAGCGCTTATTGATTTGCTGCACCTCGGCAGGCACATGGGCATATAAAATCGCCTCTTGGAACAATTGCAACAACATATCGTTTAAGCTGCTGAGTTCTTTCACTGTGCGGTAATATTGCCGCATTAACTTTTCCACCCCTAAATGGGTGTCATCGTCTTGAAAGCCTAATTGCTCGGCTAGCGTGCGTTGAAAATCGAATAATAAGCGGTCTTCGCGCCGTTTTGCTGTGATATGCAGCATATAACGCACGCGCCATAAAAATTCCTGCCCGCGAATTAAATGCTGATACTCCGACTCAGTTAAAAACTCGTGTTGCACTAAATCATGCAAGGTATTGGCATCAAAATGGCGTTTTGCCACCCAGCCAATCATTTGAATATCGCGCAAACCGCCTGGCCCTTCTTTGATGTTAGGCTCTAGGTTATAAGCGGTTTCATGGTATTTTTGATGCCGTTTTTGTTGTTCTTGTAATTTAGCGGCGAAGAAATCTCGACTCGGCCAGACCCGCGCCCGACTGACACAGGCTTGCATATCGCGGTATAAATTTTTTGGCCC
>QKBZ01000070.1 GCA_003245895.1 Beggiatoa sp. | reverse complement strand
AAAATGGTTTCGGCGGGTAATTGCTCGGCATAACGCTGTAAGATTTTTGCACCAGCCTCATTTGGGGTACGGTTGGCAAAATGCAGTTCTAATAAACGGCGGGTAGCGAATAAAGATAAGCTGTTGGCTTCAGCTTCAAAGTGACTCCAATCAAAGCTGGCCTCAACATGCAATACGATACGTTCTTGATAGGCTTGCTGACGGGCGGTGGCACGGATTAAATCCGTACATTCTCGCATTTGCAAAGGTTCATCGCCCGTCAGAATATATACCGGTGCCAGCGACTTTTTTACTTGCGCAGCAAATTGACCGACTTTTAACTTCATTTAGTGCTTGTCGTCGGCCTTTTCGTCATCTTTACCGTCTTTTTTACCACTTTGTCCCATCATGGCCTGCCAAAGGGTTTTCTGCAAAGTGCTTAAGGCTTGCATGTGTTCAGGTAAAAACGGTTTCATTAAGGTAATTGGATCAAAGCCCTCCACACCCGCAGACATATTGCGGCGGATAATGTCGAGCATTTCGTCTTGCAAGGGGGTTAAATCAGGCAGGCCAAAAAAGTTGCGTAATTCTTGCGGGGTAGCTTCTATATCAATTTTAATTTTCATGGTTCCGCTCCTGTCGATGAAGGCATCAGGAAACCTACGACTCGCAGGTTATCCTCGATATTATTATGGTTATCCAATCACAGATTAAGAAGGTAATTGTGAGCTAACGTTGTGAATTGTGGGGTAATGGGGGGATTTCAATCTCTTGCTTACTAGCCTAGCGGTTTTTAACGTAAATCGCCCCATAATAGTTGACATAAACTTAACATAGTACTGGCTGCGGTTTCCGTGCGCAAAATTCTAGGGCCTAAACGGATAGATTGATAACTTGCGCGGTTTGCTTGCTCAATTTCTGCTTCAGTTAAACCCCCTTCAGCACCAATTAACACAGTGACTGAACTGGGTTCATTCAGCTTTAATTGTGTAATCGTATATTCAGCCGTCGGGGCAAGCACTAAGGCACAGTCAGGTTGTTGTGGGTGCGCCAACCAGTCTTCCAAAGTCTGCACGGGCACTAAGGAGGGCAATTGATTACGCCCACACTGCTCAGCAGCACTGCTGATGATTTTCGCCCAATGCTGTTGCCGTTTATCACGACGTTGCATATCAAAGGGCGGACTGCGTTCGGTTAACACTGGCACGATTTGCGTCACGCCTAATTCAACCGCTTTTTGTAAGCTGTAATCCATGTGCTCAGGGCGTGCAATGGCCTGCACTAAGACCAATGACAACGGTGATTCCGTCACTGGACTGTGTTGTTTTTCCAGTAACACGGTTACTGATTTTTTATCAACATGGTTCACATTGCCGTGATATTCACAACCGTTACCATTAAATAACACCACTGCTGCCCCTGCTTTCAAGCGCAACACATTGGTTAAATAATGGGCGCAGTCTTTAGGCAACGCTAACTCCGTCCCGACACTTAGCGGGACATCTACATACACCCGAGACACTCGCATGATTTCGCCTTATTCGTCTAACAGCAATTCTAATTCTTGTTGAAAGCGCGCCAACTTTTCATGTTCACCTAACACATTTAAACCTTGATTCACCGTTTTTAAGCTTTGTTCCGGCTGGTTGTCGATAAACTGTTGACGCGCTAAAGTAAAATACGCCTCGCCTAATTGTCGGCCTAAGCCCAACAATTGCTGATCGGTTTTAGGCAGTTTTTTTTTGAGCCGCTCGTAAGTTTCCGAAGCATTGTTACCACGTGGGCGGCTTAAGTGACCTGAGGCTAATTGCTGCTGCGCTAAGCTGATTAAATCCACATTGCTACGCGCAGGTGCTTGCGCTCGACTGCTCAGGCTTTCCATCAGTTTTAACAATTCCTCGTTATCCGGCGCAATTTGTAAACCGCGTTCCACTAAAGTGCGGGCATGATCATAACGGCCTTGCTTCATCCGCAAACGACCTAAGCGCACGTATTCATCCACTACTTTATCTAAACCGGCTAAACCTTTGGCGTTGTTTTCTTCGATTTGCAGAATGGCTGAATAAGTGTCATAAGCATTGTCGTCTTCTGGCGTGGTGAATTTGCGCTGTTGCAATTGACGCTCGCCACGTTTTAGCAAGGTATCAATCATGTTATCGCGTAATTTTTGTGTCTCTTTCGCGTCAGGGAAATAACTCGCCAACACTTGATACACTTCATACACGCTTTCACCTTCTGGTGCCACGATATTGCCCGCTTTTAAACGGCCTTTAACTAAACTTTGCTGGCTGTCGATCAAGGTTTTTTGTAAGGCTTGTACTTGTGCATGATTTGGCGCGATTTGGAACATACGCTGATACATGGTGTAAGCGTTGCTTTTACCGGGTGGGAATAGACGCTGTTTATCAAGATAACTTTGTGCTTGCTCGTGATACCACGTCAAAATACCGTTCTCAACTTCATCTGCCTCCGCAGTTGCGCCCAATTTGCGCAAAGCTTGCGAGGTTTCATAGGCGTTATCGCCTTCTGGTGAAGTTAAGCGCGTGCGTGCCAGTTGACGCTTGGCTTTTTTCATTAAATCTGCGACTTGTGCAGCATTATCGCCAACAGGTTCTGCTTCTGCGGCAGTTGCTTCGCTTGCTTCAGCCGTAGCTAGTTCGGTGCTTTCTGGTTCAGCAGTCGCTGTATTTTCTACAACCTCAGCTTCAGCCGGAGCAGTTTCCGCTTCTTCGGTGCTTGCAGTTTCGGCAAGCATTTCGACTGCTTCAGTTGTTTCAGGTTCTGTGCTGGCAGTTTCAGCGGTAACTTCTGTCTCTGCTTCAGGTGTTGCAGCAGTTGGTGCTTCTACTGCAGCTATTGTTGATTCAGCCGCCGATTCGGTCGTTTCAGGTTCGGCAATAGGTTCTGCTTCCGGCTCCGCCGTTTGTTCAGCCATTGGTGTGGCGGGCGGTAAGCTTAAGCGGGTGGCAACAGTACCGTTATCATCTGTGCTGACGTTTGGTTCCGCTTCAGCATAGTTTGTCATGCTGCTTGCTGGCGCACTGTCTGCGAGCGGCATTGGCTCTGCTTCAGTGTTTGTCGCAGGTGCATTGACTTGCGCCATAAAATCATCCACATGTGGCGACAATTGCGGCCAAAAATAAACCCCTGCTGCGATACCGCCACCTAAGAGAAATAACACCAGTAGCCAAACTTTAATGCCGGATTGCCCTGTGTTTTCCTCATAACTCGTAACAACTAGGCGATCCTTAAATAAGGGATCGGAACTACGGGAAATCTGCATAAAAACAATTCCATTAATGAAACAGTGGTAAGTGTAGTGTGATGACATTAACACAGCTTTACGCATTATAAACAGTGCGTTTAAGCCTGATAAGTGCTTGTTATTATCGAATTCAATATGTTTTGAACAGCATGTAGGGCGGATAAGGCGTGAGCTATTATCAGCCATAAGGCTTATTTTCTCGTTCCCAAATGCCATTTGGGAATGCAGTCAAGACGCGCTGCGTCGCGGTTTCATTTCCAGATAATGTAGAACCACAAAGATAATCCGTTGCTTAGCTCACTCGTGACGTGGCACGTCACGACTGCATTCCCAAATGGCATTTGGGAACGAGGGAAAACCATATGCAAGGAAAAAACAGCAAAAATTAACATGCTTGTTAGCACTGAAATTAATCTGAGGTTATAACATGAGAGCATCGCAAAAATTGCCAATAGATGCAATTTTTTCGCGGCTTTTCTCCTCATGCGTTAACATTGTCAATAATTAAGAGTCATTCTATGCAATCTATTGTTATTTTAGGCGCAGGCTTCGCCGCCTTAACAGCTGTTCGCCAATTGCGCAAGGCCGGTTGTCAAGAGCCGATCACCCTTGTTGCCCCTACACCAGAGTTTCATTTTTACCCTAGCTTAATTTGGGTACCTGCCGGTTTACGCACTGAGCAAGATTTAAATTTCTCCGTCGCGCACTTTTGCCAACGCCATGACGTGCATTTTCGTCAAGCGTCTGTGACGGGCTTAGACCCAGAAAAACAACAGGTGTTCACCGATATTGGTACTTTAAGCTATGACTACTTAATCATTGCTACTGGCGGGCGTTTTATCAAAAAACTGTCTGGCATTGAACACATTTATACCCCATGCGAGGGCTACGCACCGACGAAAGCTTATAGCAATCGTTTAGCTACTTTAAAAGGTGGCACCTTGGCGTTTGGCTTTGGTTCTAATCCTAAAGAACCCAGTGCCATGCGTGGCGGGCCGATTTTTGAATTTTTATTTGGCATCGACACTTTATTACGTCAGCAACAACGACGCGATCAATTTAAACTGGTTTTCTTCAACCCTGCGCCAGAACCCGGTAAACGCTTAGGTGCAAAAGCGGTTAAATACTTGTTAAAAGAAATGCAGCAACGGGGTATTGAAACCCGTTTAGGCCACAAAATGCAAGGCTTTACCGAGAATAGCGTATTGACCGAAGGCGGCGAATTTGCCAGCGATTTGACCTTATTCATGCCAGGTATGACAGGCCCTGCATGGGCGGAAAATAGCGGTTTACCTTTGTCAGAAGGCGGCTTTTTTAAAGCCACAGCACAGTGTCAGGTGGAAGGCTTTGAGCGCATTTTTGTTGCGGGTGACTCTGGTAGCTACCCTGGCCCTGATTGGATGCCGAAGCAAGCGCATGTCGCTGACTTGCAAGCCTGCGCTGCGGTAAAAAATTTGCTGGCAGTGCAACGTGGCGAAGCGGCCACGCACACCTTTAAGCCAGAATTAGTCTGTATTGTCGATACCTTAGACAGCGGCATTTTAGTGTATAGAGACCCTAAACGCGCCTATTTACTGCCAAAACTGCGCCTGTTCCATTGGTTAAAACGCGCGTTTGAATGGTATTACTTGCGCGCTTTCCGTTAATCAGGCAAGGCAGGCAGCAGTGCAACATGTGCGCGTCTGCCCTCTAATAACAATACGCCTAATAATGCGCCATCACGCTCGCTTAATACTGCCGCGCCATTCCATGTTTCAGGAATAGACACTTGTTTATCCAGTTGCCACTGTAATGTGTTATCTGCTTGATAATGATAGGCTTCTATATATAACGGTGATTGATCGGGCGCGGCGACAATTAAGGTATTTTCCGGTTGCGTGGCAGCACGTTGCTTGTTCCACACAGAAAATTGATGTTGATAAGGCAATAAAGCTAATTCATCCGTCATTGTCTGCGCGGGTGTCGTCACTGTCATAAGCTGATCGGCAATATGCAGTTCTGCGCTACCGGCTAAGGCATCTTGTGGTGGATTAAACACGGCTTTAGTGCCTAAAAAGCCTTGTGCCACGGGTAACACCCATGCTTGTTGTTGTTCATCACTGGTCAATTGCAATAAATTGCGTTCCTGCCATGTCAAGTTTGCAAGTTGCATCGTAGGTAAATCAGGCAATTGCGCCACGTTTAGCGGGGTGTACGCTCGCCATTCTAACCATGCTTTTTCAGGTTCTTCCGCCAATTCAAATTGCTGCCCATATTCTGCTAACTGACCGGCAGCGGGCGGCACGGCTAAAGTCACACCGCCTAATAGCAAACCTTGCAGCGAGTCTACATTCATCGATAAACCGCTCCAGCCTAAGCCTAATTGAAAACCGCTGGTTTTCCAAAAGCGTGTGCCTTCTCGAATTAAGCCGGTATAAGCCGGTTGAATGTAAACGCGGGCGCGTACTGAACTACTGTCAGGCGTTAAATCCACTGACAAAATCGTTCCCACTTTAATTTCGCGGTAAAACACAGGCGCGTTGACTTTCAAACTGCCCCGCGACTGGGTTAATAAATCTACACTTAGGCCACCGGCTTCTAAAATCGCCAGCGCGGGCGGTTGCTCTAAACCAGTAAAGCTGAGATGTGTTGGATCATCTGCGTGATTAATCTTACCCGGTAACACATTGACGTAATTAGCACCAATCACCGTTTCCAAACCTTCTGCGCCAGTTAGGTTTAATTGTGGGCGCACGATCCAGAATTGACTATGTTCGGTGGCAATATCAGCGGCGGTTTTAGATAGATAAATTTCAACGCTAATGCCAGATAAATCAGGGTCTAATTGAATCGCTTTCACTTCGCCGATGGTAATGCCGCGATAACGCAAGGGATCGCCGATTTTTAAGCCGTAACCTTGTTGGAAATGTAGTTTTAAACGGACATCATTTTGATGTGAGAAATGGTAAAACAATAAGCCCAGCGCGCTGCTAATCAAAGTGATAAAGACCAGCAAGGGTAATAACCAGCGACGGCGCTGGCGCGTGCTAGCAGTAGGAAAAGTATCTGTTTCCATGAATTAAGACTCTCGGTCGGCGTGCCACAGTTGTTGAGGGTTAAAGGTCATGCTGGCGATGAGGCTTAAAATCACCATGATGGTGAAGGCGATTAAACCTGCACTGATCTGAATATTGACTAAATCGCCGACTTTGACAAAAGCGACTAACACCGCGACTAACATCACATCTAACATGCCCCAACGCCCTAATAATTCCACCGCGTGATAAATCAAGGCTTTGTGTCGGTGTTTGGGAATCAGTTGATCCATACATAGAGCGAGCAAGGCCAACAGTTTTAACGGCGGCAACACAATGGAAAATAAAAACACCACCACACCGACGGCAATATTGCCATGTTCTAACAGGCTGAAAACACCGGCAATTAAACTGCTTTCATGTACATGGCCTAGTTGTTCAATGCGCATCATGGGTAATAGCATGGCGGGCAGATAAAATGCCAAGGCACCTGCACTTAAACTCATCGTCCAATATTGCCGCGTAGGGGCGCGATGATCTAGCGACGTGCCACAGCGTGCGCATTGATAATGTGTCGGCGTGTCTGTTATGGGTAGTTGCTGGATTAAACCACAACAGTGACAACTGGTTAAAGGGGCTTGCTTTGACATGGAGTGTTCTCGTTCCTAAATGCCAGTTCACTACCATTAAGTTAAGTTCTTTTGTAGGTCGGATAAGGCTGTAGCCGTCATCCGACATCACACGCTTGAAGCTTGAACCAAGCCACCGACGGCGGATGGCGGCTTACGCCTTATCCGCCCTACAAGACGGAGCAAGTCCTTAACTTAATGGCAGTGCATTGAAGGGTGGAGCCGTCATTACTGCTGAGTTTTAGGCTATGCTTTTATTATCAATAAACAAAAACACTAATAAGCGTAAGGAATCCACCATGTTATTTCGCATACTATTTTTAATGCTGGTTTTAAGCTTTAGTGCTAATACCTTAGCTGATGAACTCATCTGTGCAGGTCCAATTACCTCAGGTGGTCACGTCGAACTTTTCACTGATGATATGTGACAGACTAGGTGAAGACGCAGGCACAATAGGGGCTGGCTTAGTCTGTTGATGTTGCACAAAAAACAGTAAACGGTCGAGCACATATTCACGCAAACCTCGAATACCTAGTGCATTCATATGTTTGCCATCAGCCAGCCACAACTGATAATGATTGCGAACCATATTGTATAAATCGACGACTGGTTCACCATCGCTATTTAATTGCGCTGGATTGAGCCGTTTAATACGTGGCAAATACAAATTATCGTTGTAAGGCTTTGAACCTAAAGTTTCATCATAAAAAATGCGCGTATCGCTGCTGTCAGCGTTGTAACTGCGGAAGGTTAAATTGCTGACGATACAATGTGATGCACGCGGTGTCAGCAGCGCAAACAAGCTATCTAAATCTGCATTAAACTTGTCGAGGGCTTGCTGAGTTGCTTTTGCATAAGGGCGGGTATCAGTAACATCATTGCCACCAGTATGGATAAAAAATAAGGTGTCATCTTTGGGAAATGCCGCGAGTGCTTGAGCAATACGCGGCAAACTGTTCACAATGCGATCACTGGAAAAAGCATAACCATAGACATCTACTGTTAAGCCAATAGAATGCGCATAATGAGTGGCTACTGCATCAACAGTTGTTAACGATTGCCGTGCAAAAGACGCATTCATAATTGATGCACCGAGCACGATGATATTTTTGTAAAAGCTGTTGCTATTCATGAATAAATATACCGTGCTCTGTATAGACGTTTATTCTAATGCCTGCACTGCCACTACCTCAAACTGCCCCACATGAAACGGACTCACAGGCGTTTGCCATTGCAAAGTCAATTGATAATATAGATCATCTGCAAATACATCTGGCACCACTAATAAACCTGTTACTGCATTATAAGTCGCTGGGGTAGCAAAATAGCCGTTAGGTGTGATGGTTTGGCTTTGTGTAAGCGTTAAACTGCCATCATTGGCTAATTGCAACGCGGCACTAAATGTCTCGGTACTGCCATTTGCTAACACCACATTGAGCCACGGAATCGTTAAGCGGCTTTCACTGCTGATAAATTGGTTAGGCAATAAGCTTTGGCTGACACGATTGGCAATGAACTCATGAGCGCGTGTCGTTGGGTGTTCCGCATCCCAATACAAATATTGTGACGCACTACCGCAACTGGTTTCCGTTGTTTCGTTGTAACAAACATCCGTGACATTGCTAAAGCCATAACTACTAGGGTTGCTAACCATATCAGTTAACAACGGGCTTACGTCAAATAACACTAATGGGATGCTACTCTCCGCCACGGCCGATATTAATAATTGATTGAAAGTTGTGCTGGCAGTGCTTAACTCAGTTTCCAGTGCATCTTGTATCGCACGCGGAGTGCTGCCGATGTCAGGCAAGCTCATTAGTAATAAGTTGCGTGCACCAGACTCATATAAATTACCCACTGCCGTTAAAATATTATTCACCGCGTTTTGACTGACACTATTAATCGTGTCATTGTTATAATCCGACATAGACAATATATCATTAGCCCCAACCCAGATAATGTATAAAGCATCAGCATCTGCTGAACTGTGGTTAAGACTGGTGATAAAATCATCGATTTGTTGTTGTAAATTCTCAGGGATAGGTAAGACACCCTCTTCACCACTTTCTGCACCCGCCCATGCAAAGTTATGGTCAGCGTTATAAGTTAAGCCTAATAAGGGCGCGAGATATTCCACCCACAGCGAACCATTAGAAAAGCGTCCATCGCTATACGGTTCACTGGGAATGCCTTGGCCTAGAATTGAGGTGGTAGCCCGAAATAAATTACCGGTATCCGATAAACTGTCACCAAAAATATATAAATCACTATAAGGTGCTGCTATCACCGCTGGTGTAGTCAGCAAACAAGCGCATAACACTAGACATTTGTTAAACGCACGTTGCAAAATTGTCATAACGCTATTCCTAACGATAACTAATGGAACATAAAGGCTCTATCACAAGCAGACTTGAATTCGACGAAATTTTAACTCGTTCCCATCATTTTGGTGGGAATGCATACCGCGTCGCTCCAGCAGCGCGAATTAAGTCCCAAATGATGATTGATACACTGCTCAAGTTCAGTGTACAGGCATCATGTATATGGTAGACGTGCCGCTGGAGCGACACAGTATGCATTCCCATCGGGACGATAGGAACGAGAGAAGTATTGTTTTTAAAGATATTCAAATCACTAGCAATTGTTGTTTAACTAGAGCAAGTTTCTATACTTTTCTACTTTACCCCGTTTTGATAACGAGAACACCGTGAGCGACTATAAAGATACTTTAAATTTGCCTAAAACCGATTTCCCAATGCGCGGCAACTTGCCACAGCGTGAACCAGACATGCTGAAGTATTGGGAAGATATTAAACTCTATCAATTATTGCGTGAGCAAGCCAAAGGACGCACAAAATTTGTGTTGCACGACGGCCCTCCGTATGCAAACGGTGATATTCACATCGGGCATGTCGTTAACAAGGTGCTGAAAGATTTTATTGTTAAAAGCAAAACTTTAGCAGGCTTTGACGCGCCTTATGTTCCCGGTTGGGACTGTCACGGTCTGCCAATTGAATTGCAGGTAGAAAAGAAATTAGGCAAAGCCGGTCACAATGTAGACCCTAGCAGTTTCCGCAAAGCCTGCCGCAGCTATGCCCATAAGCAAATCGAGCGACAAAAAGTCGATTTCATGCGCTTAGGCATCGTTGGTGATTGGGAAAACCCGTATTTAACCCTGAATTACGAAACCGAAGCCAACATTGTGCGCTCTATCGGTCGTATTATCGAAGCGCAACACGTCCAAAAAGGCTTTAAACCGGTTTATTGGTGTACTGACTGCCGTTCTGCCTTAGCGGAAGCCGAAGTTGAGTATGCAGATAAAAGCTCTTACGCCATCGATGTGCGTTTTACCGTCGCCGATGAAGCCGATGTGTTAAGCCGTTGCCACCACTCACCAGATAATAAAGTCGGTCAAGGCCCTATTTCTGCCGTGATCTGGACGACTACGCCTTGGACGTTACCCGCTAACGAAGCAGTCTCCTTACACCCCGAATTAGAATATGTCATCGTACAACGCGAAGACGGCGACGCGCCAGAACGCTTATTAGTCGCTGAAGCCTTATTAAAAGAAGTGCAATTGCGTTACAACATGGAACATTGCCACGTTGTCGCGTATTGCCAAGGCAGTGCTTTAGAGGGCGTGTTATTGCAACATCCGTTCTTAGATAAGCAAGTGCCTATCATCTTAGGCGAACACGTCACCACTGACGCAGGTACTGGTGCGGTACATACTGCGCCTGCACATGGTCAAGAAGACTATGTAGTCGGGGCTAAATATCAATTACCCGTGAATAATCCGGTAGATGGTGAAGGTAATTTCATCAGCACAACCGAGCATTTTGCCGGTAAATCGGTATTTTCCAGCGACACCGCCGTGATCGAATTATTAAAAGCGCGTGGCAAATTAGTGCATGAAGCGCGTATTCAGCACAGTTACCCACACTGCTGGCGGCATAAAATCCCTGTCATCTTCCGCGCCACGCCACAGTGGTTCATCATGATGGACAGTCATGGCCTGCGCCAACAGGCTTTGGATGCGTTAGAAAACGTGCAATTTACCCCTGACTGGGGTCGCCCACGTTTAGAAGGCATGATTGCCAAACGGCCTGACTGGTGTATCTCACGGCAACGTATGTGGGGCGTACCGATTGCGGTATTTATCCACAAAGAAACCCAAGAGTTGCACCCGCGCACCGCTGAATTGATCGAGCAAGTGGCGCAACGCATCGAAAAAGCGGGTATTGAAGCATGGTTTGAATTAGACCCTGCTGATTTATTACCACCAGAAGACGCGGCGGCCTATGAAAAAGTCACCGATACTTTAGATGTCTGGTTTGACTCTGGCACTACCCACGCCAGTGTGTTGGAAACGCATCCTGATTTACAATTCCCAGCCGATTTGTATTTGGAAGGTTCTGACCAACATCGTGGCTGGTTCCAATCTTCGTTACTGGCTTCTACCGCGATGCGTGACGGCAAAGCCCCCTATAAAGGCTTGTTAACACACGGTTTCACCGTAGACGCGCAAGGGCGCAAGATGTCTAAATCCTTAGGCAACGTGATTGCGCCGCAAGAAGTGACGAAAAAATTAGGCGCGGAAATCTTGCGTTTATGGACGGCTGCCACCGATTATCGTGGCGAGATCACCGTTTCCGACGAAATCTTAAAACGGGTTACAGACGGTTATCGCCGTTTGCGCAATACCGCTCGTTTCTTACTGGCGAACTTGCCTGACTTCGACCCAGCAAAAGACTGTGTTGCCGTCGAAGATTTATTACCGTTAGACCGTTGGGCATTAGATAAAGCCTATCAATTGCAGCAAAACGTAGCGAAAGCTTACGGCGAATACTCATTCCATTTAGTGTATCAACAAGTGCATCATTTCTGCGCAGTTGACATGGGCAGTATTTACCTCGACATCATCAAAGACCGCCAATACACCACTAAAGCCGATAGCCTAGCGCGTCGCTCGGCACAAACCGTGATGTATCATATCGTGGAAGCCTTAACCCGTTGGTTAGCCCCAATTCTCAGCTTCACCTGCGAAGAAATCTGGCGTTATTTACCTGGTGAACATGGTCAATCTGTGTTCTTAAGCACATGGTATGAAGGTTTAGCCCCACAGCAACCACCTTTCACCGACTGGAACTTAGTATTTGCAGCCCGTGAAGCGGTAAGCCAAGAGTTAGAGCGTTTGCGCAAAACAGAGGCTATCGGTGCTTCCTTAGATGCAGAAGTGGTGGTGTATGCAGATGAGGCGGGCTATCAAGCGTTGTCGGCCTTAGGCGATGAATTACGCTTTGTCTTTATCACTTCTTACGCGACGGTAAAACCGTTAGCTGAAAAACCAGAAGACGCAGTACAAGTCGAACAATTCTGGATTTCGGCGAAACCGTGTGAGCATGCGAAATGTGAACGCTGCTGGCATCACCGCGAAGATGTAGGGCAACATGCTGAGCATCCGACTTTATGCGGGCGCTGCGTAGAAAACGTGTCAGGCAACGGGGAGCAGCGGCAGTTTGCATGAGTAAGCAACCTTCTTCATCACAAGCCCGCCGCGCGATGACAGAAACCGACACAGCCAGTGCTTTGCCTTGGCTGTGGTTATCTTTGCTGGTGATTGCTTTAGATCAAGCCAGCAAGATTTGGATCAGCCAAAGCTTGGAACTGTATCAAAGCATCGCCGTGTTTCCGTCGTTTAATTTGACTTTGTTACATAACCCCGGTGCTGCGTTTAGCTTTCTCGCTACTGCCGGAGGCTGGCAACGCTGGTTTTTCTCCAGTTTAGCGGTGGTGATCAGCATTGCCATCATTGTCTGGTTACGCCGTTTATCTGCGGAACAAAAATGGCTGGCAGCCGCTTTGGCGTTAATTTTAGGCGGTGCTGTCGGTAACGTAGTAGACCGTTTGCTATATGGCTATGTTATTGACTTTCTTGACATCTACTATCAAGGCTGGCATTGGCCCGCGTTTAATTTAGCAGACTCAGCGATTACGGTAGGCGCGATTATGTTGATTGTTGACGTGATTCGAGAACCGGCGCGTCAAGATTAGCAATCGTTTCTCGTTCCCACGCGCTTTGAGCACTGCTATTAAGTTAAACGTTGTCACAGTCTTGTAGTCAGCTATAGTACAAAAAAAAGAGAACGCCCGAATAGGATAAAGTCCCCAGTCCTACTACAGACAAAACAGGCGTTCTCTCGATGAAGAAAATAAAGTACAAAACAGTTGATGTAAAGCAATTAGATTGGA
>QKBZ01000010.1 GCA_003245895.1 Beggiatoa sp. | reverse complement strand
ACTGTGGGCATTCACGATGATGTGTCACACAGCAGCATCAGTTTTGACCCTAGTTTTGACATTGAACCGCCACAAGTTATGCGGGCGATGTTCTTCGGCTTAGGTGCAGATGGCACCGTCGGGGCGAATAAAAATTCAATCAAAATCATCGGCGATGATCCCGACTATTACGCGCAAGGCTATTTTGTTTACGACTCTAAAAAATCCGGCTCGCAAACGGTATCCCATTTACGTTTTGGTTCAGAACCAATTGATTTACCATACTTAATTCACAGTGCAAATTTTATCGGCTGCCACCAATTCAATTTTATTCAAAAGCAAAATGTATTAGCCGCCACTGCACAAGGCGCGACCGTATTGCTTAACAGTCCGTATCCAGCGGATGAAGTATGGGCGCAATTGCCGCACTCTGCGCAGAAACTGCTGCTGGAAAAACAAGCGCAACTTTATGTTATCGATGCTTCCCAAGTGGCACGCAGTTTAGGCATGGGCAATCGCACTAATACCATTATGCAAACCTGCTTTTTTGCCTTGTCTGGCGTGATGTCACGAGAACATGCGATAGAAAAAATTAAAGCCTCTATCCAAAAAAGCTACGGCAAAAAAGGCGAGGAAGTGGTGCAAAAAAACTTTGCTGCGGTGGATGAGACTTTGGCACATTTATACCCTGTGCCACTGCCTAGTAAAGCCGATAGCACATACGACTTGCCGCCAGTAGTGCCTGAACATGCGCCTGATTTTGTGCGCAGCGTGACTGCACAAATGATGGCAGGCAAAGGCGATAGTTTACCGGTGAGTGCTTTGCCGGTCGATGGCACTTATCCCACTGGCACTACGCGCTGGGAAAAACGCAATATTGCCGCTTATGTACCGCAATGGGAGCCTGATATTTGCATACAATGTGGCAATTGCAGCTTTGTCTGTCCGCACAGCGTGATTCGAGCGAAGTTTTATAACGAAAGCCATTTAGAACAAGCCCCTACACAATTCCGCTCCGCGCCTATCAGCGCACGCGGTTTCCCTGCTACTCGTTACACCTTGCAAATTTATGTAGAAGATTGCACTGGTTGCAGCTTATGTGTCGAAGCTTGCCCTGCGCACAGTTTAAAACGCAGCGGCATGAAAGCGATTAACATGCACGATAAAACCAGCATTTTAGAGCGAGAACGCGACAACATTCAGTTTTTTGAAACCATTCCGGTCAATGAGCGGGCGCAAGTTGATTTCTCCTCGGTGCGCGGTACGCAATTTTTACAACCTTTGTTTGAGTTCTCCGGTGCTTGTGCAGGCTGTGGCGAAACGCCTTATGTACGCTTGCTGTCTCAGTTATTCGGCGACCGTTTGATCATGGCAAATGCCACCGGCTGCTCCTCGATTTACGGCGGCAATTTGCCCACCACACCGTGGACAAAAAATCACGAAGGACGCGGCCCCGCGTGGTCAAATTCCTTATTTGAAGACAATGCCGAATTTGGTTTAGGTTTCCGCTTGACCGCTGATAAACATTTGCAATTAGCACAAGACTTGTTGCAGAAATTACGTCCGCAACTTAATGCCAACTTAGTGGACGAAATTTTAAACGCGCCACAAGTAACAGAATCACACATTCGCCGCCAACGCGAACGGGTGGCAGAACTGAAAGTGCAATTGCTAACGCTGACAGATGAAGCAGCGCAAGACTTGTTATCTGTCGTGGATCACTTGATTCGGCGCAGTATTTGGATCATGGGCGGTGATGGCTGGGCGTATGATATTGGCTCGTCTGGCGTGGATCATGTATTAGCCAGCGGACGCAATGTCAATATTTTAGTGTTGGATACAGAGGTGTATTCTAATACTGGCGGTCAAATGTCAAAATCGACCCCGTTAGGTGCCGTGGCAAAATTTGCCGCAGCCGGTAAGACGGTTGGCAAAAAGGATTTAGCCTTGCAAGCCATTTCATATGGCAATGTCTATGTGGCGCGGGTGGCAATGGGTGCTAATCCGCAGCAAACGCTGCTTGCCTTGCGTGAGGCAGAAGCCTACCCTGGCCCGTCTCTGATTTTGTCTTATAGTCACTGCATTGCACACGGCATCAACATGCAACATGGCTTGAGACAACAACAACTTGCCACTGCCAGCGGTTATTGGCCGTTAATGCGCTACAACCCGACCTTGCGCAATAGTGAGCGCAATCCGTTCGTCTTAGATTCACCGCGTCCGCGCGTGAAGTTTAAAGACTACGCGTATAATGAACTACGTTACAAAATGCTGACTCGTACTAACCCGACAGAAGCGGAGCGCTTATTAAACTTAGCGCAAGCCGTAGTTAACCAAAAATGGGCAGTGTACGAAGAAATGGCGACCCGCGACGGGAGTCATTTCCACCCTGATGCTCGCCCCGAGCAGTAAGGTTTTTTTCTCTGCAAAAAAGGATTTTAATGATGGACTTACGCACACAGTACATGGGTTTACAATTAAAAAACCCCGTGATTGCCTCCGCTTCGCCACTGTCGAGCAAAGTTGACAGTATTCGGCGTTTAGAGGATGTAGGCGCGTCTGCCGTGGTCATGTTTTCGTTGTTTGAGGAGCAAATTCGGCACGAAAATGCTGCATTTGATCATTTACTGTCATCTCACACCGAAAGCTTTGCAGAGTCGTTAGATTATTTTCCCAATGTCGCGGAAGAATATGAAGCCACGCCTGAATCCTATTTAACCCTCATCCAACAAGCCAAAGCCGCAGTGGATATTCCCATTATTGGCAGCTTAAACGGCATCACCAATAGCGGTTGGATTGATTACGCCAAGCAAATCGAGCAAGCGGGGGCTGATGCCTTAGAACTGAATATTTTTTATATTCCGACGGATTTAATGGAATCTGGTGCCGACATCGAGCAACGCTATATTGATATTTTGACTACTGTTAAATCCGTGGTCTCCATTCCCGTCGCGTTGAAATTAAGCCCGTTCTTTAGCTCCATCGGCAATATGATGAAGCGTTTAGACGATGCGGGTGCAGACGGCTTGGTTTTATTTAACCGCTTTTATCAACCGGATTTTGACATTCAAACCTTATCAGTCAACCCGACTTTGCAATTAAGCACTAACGCCGAAATTCGTTTGCCCTTGCTATGGATTGCCATGTTACATGGTCGCGTCAATGCCTCATTAGCCGCAACACGCGGCGTGCATAGTCATGTTGAAGTGATTAAATATTTGTTAGCAGGTGCAGACGTAGTGATGAGCACCTCAGCACTGCTAAAAAACGGCGTTGAGATGTTAAAAACCTTTCTCTACGGTTTAGAAAAGTGGATGGAAGGGCGCGGTTATGAGTCAGTATCCGAAATGCGCGGCGTGATGAGTCATCAAAATGTTGCACATCCTGAAGCGTTTGAGCGAGTGAATTATATTCGTATTTTGGAAAGTTTTAAGATGGAAATGGAGTAGGTATTTAAAAGGTAAGTAATCAGACAAAATTAAACATTATTTAACTAGATGCCCCTGAAATGTAGAAAACAGAATATGCAGTTGCTGCCCAACA
>QKBZ01000052.1 GCA_003245895.1 Beggiatoa sp. | reverse complement strand
CGAATCGTGCCTGTATACCCACCTGGTGTGTAATCACTACCGATTAAGGTAATGTTACTGCCTGCCATACCGCTGTTGGGGCTGAGTTGCAAGGTGACTGCTAGGGCTAAACTGCTCTGTAAATATAAGCAGAAGAAAAACAGCAGATAGAACAAATATCTAGCTGAGTATGCAAGTGAGGAATTGACGCGGACAGACATAAAACATACTCCTTTGGCATAAGCTAATGGAGAGTTGCCGCTGTATAGGAGTATGCTTTATTTTTATTGCCTTCTATAGAATTCCATAGCGACAAGATTGGTTTTTAATCAGTATTGTATCGATCATTAACAATTCAACATGAAAAGATTTTATCAGTTATAAAACTCACCTATAAAAATTCCATGTAAAAACAATGCCTAATACTCCATGTCTGTCACTTAAAGGAAAGAGGCTACGGTTTCAAACACGCATTAAGCTGTTCCGGCGCGAAATCATCCACCATAATCACCCGTTGCACTGCTTTAGTCAGTGCGGTTAATTGCTCCAATTCTGTTTGTGACAAGGCTCCTTGTGTATGGGCGTGCTGATAAAACTCTAATTCGCTATGCCATGGCACACGCGCTAACTCGCCTTTATGCAAGGCTAGCTGTAAGCGTTTTAAAATGGGTTCGGTGTTTAAGGTCAGCAGTAAAGCATGTTCTAAGCAGCCGGTGCGATCATCAGGGTCTGAACTGAGATACACCAAAGGCGTTAAACGGTCGCGCACTATAGAAGGGCTGAGCAATAATTGTGCGACGGCTTGGCCTAAATAATCATCTGCTGGGCGGTGGGTTAACCCTAACGGAAATACCAACCAACGCAAGGCACGGCCTGCCCACGGCAGAGGGAAGTTAGTCAAAATACTGTCTAAATGACTTTGAATTTTATATAAGCCTGTCACCATCACCCATTTCACAATCGACCGATCTGCTGCGCAATTGCCGTCATGGTGATAGCGTTTTAAGGTGCAGCTTAAAATATATAACTCGCTGAAAATGTCGGCAAATCGACCGGATAACTGCTCTTTCACTTTTAAGCGTCCGCCGAGCAACAACAAGGCGACATCTGAAACCAGCGCGAAATTGGTACAGGCGCGGGTTAACTGGCGGTAAAAACTGTGCATATTGGGCGCAGCTTCGCTAGGTGTGCTGATGAGTAAGCCACGGGTTAAGTTATGCAATAAGGCACGAGCGGCGGTGTTGAGGCTAAATTGCACATGCCCTGCTATGGCACGGTCAAAGGCAGGTAAGGCTTGGTCGGGTGGCAATTGTACCGCGTGCATTTCTGCTAATAACCACGGATGGCAACGTAACGCGCCTTGACCAAAGCTGATTAAACTGCGGGTTAAAATATTCGCGCCTTCTACGGTAATGGCAACCGGTATCGATTGATAAGCACCGAATAAATAATTGCTAGGGCCATCACATACTGCTTTGCCGCCATGAATGTCCATGGCATCGTTTAAGCTTTCGCGCATGCCTTGCGTGGCGCGGTATTTAAACATGGCAGAAATCACAGGCGGCGCAATGCCTTGATCTAAAATCGCATTTGTAACTTGGCGCGTGGCTTCTAGTTGATAGGCTTGCGCAGCGATGCGCGTTAACGCCTCGGCAACGCCCTCGAATTGCCCAATTGGCACTTTAAACTGTTTGCGAATGCGGGCATAAGCACCGGTAAAGCGTGCGCACATTTGCGCGGTGGCGGCACTCATCGCAGGCAAGGAAATGGCACGGCCTGCGGCTAAACAATTCATTAACATACGCCAGCCCTGACCTAAATAGGCTTGCTCACCAATCACCATGCGCATGGGAATAAACACCGACTCGCCCCATGTTGGGCCATTTTGAAACGCTTGATGGGCGGGGAAATGACGGCGACCGATATGCACACCTGCATAGTTGGTGGGAATTAACGCCAAGGTAATGCCGATGTCGGTTTCTTCGCTTAATAGGTGTTCAGAGTCGTATAAATGAAAGGCTAAGCCTAGCAAAGTGGCAACGGGAGCTAAGGTGATATAACGCTTTTGCCATGTTACACGCATGCCTAACACGCGCTCGCCGTTGTCCTCACCCCAACAAACTAAACCATAATCAGGAATCGCGGCAGCATCGGAGCCTGCGTATTGATTGGTTAAAGCGAAACAGGGCAATTCTTGGCCTTGTGCTAAACGCGGCAAGTAATAGTTTTTTTGTGTTTCGGTGCCGTAATGTAATAGCAACTCTGCGGGGCCTAATGAGTTGGGTACCATCACCGTCACGCCAGCAGTGGCACTACGGCTACCGATTTTGCTGATGATGGCGGAATGGGCAGCAGCGGAGAAGCCTTTGCCACCGTATTGTTTGGGAATGATGAGGCCGAAAAAGCCGTGTTGTCGTAGGAATTGCCAGACTTCTGGCGGTAAATCGTTTAATTCGTGGGTGATATGCCATTCGTTTAACAGAGCACACAATTGCTCGGTGCTTCCTGTCAAAAAGTCTTGTTCTTCTTCGGTGAGTGGTGGGATAGGGCGTTGTAAAAAGCTGTGCCAGTGTGGTTGCCCGCTGAATAACTCTGCATCCCAATCCACTTCTCCCGCTTCTAAGGCTTCGCGTTCAGTGCGAGAAATGGGCGGTAGCAAGCGTTGATACCAGCGCATAAGCGGCTTGCTCCACAGCAAATAGCGCATAGGTTTGATGCTAAACAAGGCACAAGCGAGGCATAACAGCCAAAAAACGTCAAAAACCCATGCCTCTGGTGCAATCTGGTTTGCCACTAACAAGGGCAAGGCCAACACCGCAGCCCATACCCATAACGCAGCTTGAGCGAGCGCAAGCCCCCACAATGTTAAGCCTATGATGAGCAATAATATGAGCGTTATCATGCAGTTCTCCTTCCTTTGGCGCGCTGTTGAGCGATAGGCTCAGGGTCTCAACACAATTTAATTGACTCTATCAATAAGCCTAGTGGGTTCTGCTGATTTGTGGGCGATAAGAGGAAAAATTAAGCGGCATGGAGAATAGCAATTTAGTCTGCTTGATTGTCTGTTGCTAATTGCTGACGTGCTTGCTGTTGTAACGCCTGAGCAGGTACATATTGAGGATTGCATTCAAGGGCATTGTTTGCAAGTTGTGCCGCTTCTTGGTAATGGCCTTGCTCAAAATGAAGTAAACCCGCATTGAAATAAACTGTTTCTAATTGTGTCTGACAGGGCTTTGATTTTTGTAATAAGGTAGTAAATGTGTTTAAAGCAGCTACTTTATTATTTACATTTAAATATAAATGCGCTAATGAGTTGTAACATTTTAAGCAATTGGGTTCTATAGCAATCGCTTGCTGATAATGTGCTGCTGCTTTTAAATATAGCTGATGGCGTTCGTATGCATTGGCTGCACCTAAATAGGATAAATAACTGTCTGGGTTATCTAATAAAATGGCTTGCCTAAAGCTTAAATCATTTTGCCAAATACGTTGCTGTTGTTGTGTGAGCGTGAATAACACACCTAAACTGGCTATTGCAAAAATAGCAGTGACAATTTTTAATTTTTTATATTT
>QKBZ01000396.1 GCA_003245895.1 Beggiatoa sp. | reverse complement strand
AAACACAACCCCACCCCCAACACCAGCAAAATCGGCGCAAGAATAGCCCCCACAGTATGACTCTTGTGCGTGTTATCCAAATACGCCCGCTTACTACTATCCAAAGCAAGCATATCAAACCACCCCGTCGGAGCGCGTAAGATAAACTCCCCCGCATCAGTTTCCACCACCTCACCGCAAACATACAGCGGAGTCCCTTCTGTTAACAACACTTCAGTGATTTCATAGCCGACAACATTGCTTTGTGCTATATGCTTGCTACTAGGGATCATGCTGGGGTAATCGCTTTGAAACTCGCTATGCTTCGTCGTTTTGCATAATTGATTGCGCAAACTGCGCCCCACTTTCTCTAAAAATAAATGCAAACGCTCGCCAGTATCAGGACAGACTAGATAAGCATCCAAAGGCAACTCACTTTCAAACACCGTTTGCTCGCGGCGACTATTAGCATTTTGATAAATTTGCACCACTTTGCAGTAATACCAAACACAAGGGCGTTGACTCACTAAGGCTTGCAACGGTTTTATCGCTGCCAATTGACCGCTAAACTCTGCATCACAATGAAACGCGCCGCGCTCAATCACTGTGCGCAAGCGGTCGCGTAACGTATTTAACTCGGCAACACTGGCAGGCAAATGGCCTTTCACCCGCCGCACCACACGCCGTTGTAGCCAGTTATGGGCATATAACAACACGCCGTGAAGTATCAAAAATAAGCCGCCGAGGATTAATAAATTATCGCTCATAGTGATTTCCTTTAGTGTCGAGCGACATGCGCCCCCATCTTTTCCCTACATCCTACACCAACAAAGGCCGTTAACATTAGTGGCATTAGTGCTAGGGTTTGTTAAAATCCTCGTTCCAATCCATTGCTTGCGGTGGGCAAGCGCGTCCACACAGCAGGCTTAGACCGTTTTTGCAAAAGGGCAACGCTCATGAATCAGCCAGTACCATCTCTGCTGAACCGTTTACAACTCGCCTTCAAAGTTTTACTTGATGCCTCATTCGCCGCTCGCCTTCAGGCTCCTGAAGCCACGCCTGTCGCGACAAGCCCTGCACCAGAAGCCCCCGCGCCTAGCCGCGATATTCACAGCACTGATCCCGCTGCTGCCTTGCAATTGCTGGGTTTATTGCAACAAGAAGCCCGTTTTGTCGATTTTATCGAAGAAGATGTGACGCAATTTTCAGATGCAGAAATCGGTGCCGCTGCACGGGTAGTGCATGAAGGTAGTCGCAAAGTGTTACACCAGCATTTTAGTTTTGCGCCTGTGCGTGAGGAAAACGAAGATAGCCGTTTAACTTTAGCTGCTGATTTTGATGCCAGTGCGATTCGTTTAACCGGCAATGTGGTCGGACAACCGCCGTTTACTGGCACTTTAATCCATCGCGGTTGGCGGGTGACAGAGGTGAAATTGCCTAAAGTCGTTGATGGTCATGAGTTAAACGTAATTGCCGCAGCGGAGGTAGAGCTGTGAGTTCTGAGAATGCCTGTTATAGCATCGGCATCGATTTAGGCACTACACACTGTGTGTTGTCTTATGTCGATTTGCAACAATCTGAACGGGAAGAGGTGGTGCAACATGTGTTTGCCATCGCGCAATTAACCAACGCGGGCAGCATTGATGAAAAGTTGGCCTTTCCTTCGTTTTTATATTTACCACATGACAGCGAATTTGCCGAAGGTGATTTAGCCTTACCTTGGCACAGCAATAATAAATTGGTGGCGGGTGAATTGGCGCGCACTCGTGGCGTGAGTACACCGATTCGTTTAGTTGCCAGTGCGAAAAGCTGGTTATGTCACAGCGGTGTAGATTGCCGTGCGCAATTTTTACCACTAGACGCGCCAGAAGATGAGGTGACTAAGGTTTCACCGTTAGAAGCCACCATTCAGTATTTAAACTATTTGCGTGCTGCGTGGGATTATGCACACCCTAGCACGCCGCTTTCCAGCCAACCGCTGACCATTACTATTCCGGCCTCTTTCGATCCGGCGGCGCGTGATTTGACCATAGAAGCGGCACATCGCGCCGGTTTAAACCAAGCCATTTTATTAGAAGAGCCGCAAGCCGCCTTATACAGTTGGATTCAATCCAGCCAAGGCGGTTGGCGCAAGCAAGTCAAAGTCGGCGACATTATCTTAGTCATCGATATGGGCGGCGGTACCACTGACTTATCCTTAATCGCAGTGACAGAACAAGCTGGCGATTTAGTGTTAAATCGGGTCGCAGTGGGCGATCACATCTTGCTCGGCGGCGATAACATGGATTTAGCCTTGGCTTATGTGATCAAAGCCAAATTAGCCGCCGAAGGTAAAAATTTAGAACCGTGGCAAATCCAAGGTTTAACCCAAGGCTGCCGCGTGGCGAAAGAACAATTATTAATGAATGCGGATTTAGCCGCTGTGCCTATCGTAGTGCCTAGCCGCAGTTCTAAATTAATCGGCGGCAGTTTACGCACCGAATTAACCCGCGAAGAAGTCACCAACACCTTAGTTAACGGCTTTTTTCCAGAAGTCGGTATACAAGAAGCACCGAAAAGCCGTCCGCGTACTGCATTGACTAAAATTAGCTTACCGTATGCGCAAGATGCAGGGGTGACGCGCCATTTAGCCGCCTTCCTTGTGCGCCAAGTACAGGCCACAGCAGAATTAAACGGTTTTGATCCGCTGATTAATCATCAAGCCAGTTTCTTGCACCCAACTGCCTTATTATTTAACGGTGGTGTGTTTAAATCACCTGCATTAGCTGAGCGGGTGCAAACTGTGTTAAATCAATGGTTAACTGCTGAAGGCGCACCACCTGCGCGAGTCTTGCAAGGTGTGGACTTAGATTTGGCAGTGGGACGTGGTGCGGCTTATTACGGTTATGTGCGCCAAGGCAATGGCGTGCGTATTCGTGGTGGTTTAGCCAGTGCTTACTATGTCGGCATTGAAGGCGCGATGCCCGCAGTACCGGGCATGGAACCACCGATTGAAGCCTTATGCGTTGCGCCGTTTGGCATGGAAGAAGGCACTGAAGCCGATTTACCGACGCAAGAATTCGGCTTAGTAGTGGGTGAATCTGTGCGTTTCCGCTTCTTTGGTTCTTCTGTGCGCCGTGATGATCCGGTCGGTACACTGCTAGAAACATGGTCAGACACAGAATTGACCGAGTTAGAAGAAATCGAAGCCACTTTGCCTGCCGACAATTATCAAGTGGGCGAAGTGGTGCCAGTGCGTTTACGCGCTGCGGTGACGGAAGTGGGCACTTTGCGCCTAGAAGCCGTGCCGCGCAGTGGTGATGCCCGTTGGCAAGTTGAATTAAATGTCAGAACCCGCGAGGAATAGTGCAGGCAGCGTGAAGCAAGCCACAAAGCTTGCATCCGCTAGTTAAAACCGCTAGCTTAACGCCTAAACATGGGGTGTGCATCGTTGCCCCCATCCTCGTTCATTTCATGCGGTAATTAAGGAGCAAGGCATGAAAAACAGCATTATTACCTTCATTGGCGGAGGTAACATGGCAACCAGTTTAATCGGTGGTTTATTAGCCACTGGCACGGATGCACAAAATATTCGCGTAGTTGATACCTCCGCAAATCCCCCCGCAGCCCGTTATGCGGTGAACTGTTACACCGAAGTTGCCCCCGCCTTAGAAGGGGCAGAAGTGATAGTGTTCGCGGTGAAACCGCAAGTATTAGCCAGTGTTGCAAAAGGTTTAGCCAATCATTTAACAACACCTTTTCCGTTAATTATCAGCGTGGCAGCCGGTATTCGCTCAACCTCCATCAGTCAGTGGTTAGGCAATGCAGAAGTCCCTATTGTGCGTGTGATGCCAAATACCCCGTCATTGGTTGGTAGTGGTGCATCGGGTTTATTTGCTAACGCGCATGTGAGCGAAGCACAACACGCCTTAGCAGAAACCATTTTGCGAGCCGTCGGCTTAACAGTTTGGTTAGACAACGAAGAACAGTTAGACGCTGTTACCGCCTTGTCTGGCAGCGGCCCTGCGTATTATTTCTTATTCATGGAAATGATGGAAAAAACAGGGGTTTCCTTAGGTTTACCAAAAGAAACCGCGCGTTTATTAAGTTTACAAACCGCATTTGGCGCGGCGAAAATGGCCTTGGAAAGCGAAGATGATGCAGCCACCTTGCGCGAGCGCGTGACTTCCCCCGGTGGCACCACCGAGCAAGCCTTGAAAGTGTTGCAAGAAGGTGGCTTACAAACCTTATTTGATAAAGCCTTACGCGCTGCGCAACAGCGTGCAGTAACCTTAGCAGAGCAGCTTGGGGAACAATCATGAGTCCGATTATCAACGCCTTGGTGTTTTTAATTAATGCCGCGTTTGGTTTATACACTTTGTTGGTAATGCTGCGTTTTCTGCTGTTTTTTACCCGCTCCAGCTTACGCGATGCGCCGTCACAACTCATTTTAAGATTAACCAACCCACCGTTAAGCGTGTTATATCAATTTATCCCACGCTGGCGAAATGTGGACATCGCGGCCTTAGTTTTGCTATTGGCGTTAGAAGTCATGAAACTGTTGTTGACCTTAGTGTTATACGGTCAGCACTTAAGCCCGTTTGGTTTGATTATCTTAGCTTTGGGCAATTTAGCCTCACTGCTGATTTATATTTATATTTTCTCGATTATCATCCAAGCCATTTTAAGCTTTGTCACACCGCCGGATCATTACAATCCAATCGGTGAGTTTTTATATCGCTTAAATGAGCCATTGTTAAAACCAGTACGTGCTAAATTGCCACCAGTGCAAGGCTTTGACTTTTCGTCGCTTGTCGTCATTATCTTATTACAATTGGCGATTATTCTGGTTGTAGACCCGATTCGCGCCTTCGCGGGTTAGTCGCACGGATGCCCTGACCGTTCAGGGCTTTAAATCAAATTTGCGTGTTTTTGCTATGCATACATTGCTGACTCTGTGGACGCATTTTTTTAATCTTTGCCGTTTCAAACTCGCGCCACAACAATTACCGGCCTCAAGTACATTTACGTTTGTTTTATTAGTCGCTTATGTGTTGATGGATTTTGTCCATGAAGTGGATCGGCTGGCAGCACCCTTAGCCTTTGTATCCAGCATGGTTGACGTTGGTTTATCAGTCATTTTGACCACCAGCTTACTGTTATTAACACGTCGTAAGGTACGCATTTGGCAAACACTCTCCGCTCTAGCTGGTGCGAATATCGTGCTTGGTGTTTTGGCATTGCCCTTAGTGTATTGGTTTGATTATGCCCGAGATGCCGGTTTCGACAGTTCTCTGCCAATTCTGCTGTTATTAGGCATTATTGTGTGGAGCATTGCTGTGACCGGTCACATTTTACGCCATGCTTTAGACTCCTCACTGTATGTCGGCATCGTGGTTTCTATTTTATATAGTGTCATCAGCACTAACGTATTATCACAATTATTTCCTACCCCCTAACAAGACTTTAACTAAAGTCGTTGTTCTAGTGTTTTAAATGCAGGTGTTTTGTAGCACAGTTGTGCACGACATCTGCATTGCACAATAATCACAACCACCACATGAAACTGTAGGCCGGATAAGGCGAAGCCGCTATCCGCTGTGACGCTTGTCGTTTGAATTCAAGCTTAATGGCGGATGACGGCTAACGCCTTATTCGCTCTACAAAAATTAAAATAAGAAAAACTGAAATCTACGTTTAGACAAGACATCATGAGGAATCATCATGCGATATTTTTCCACAGCAGTACTCTCGCTGTGTTGCAGCTTAAGCAGCCTCAATGCACATGGTTTTGGCAGTGACTTAAATGTTTGTACACCGCCTGTGACTGCAAGCACTTTAGTCAGTCCTAAAATCGTGGGCGATGGCACCGCCGCTAGTTGTACTGATACAGCCTTACAAGTGGCATTAAGCGGTGGCGGTCACATCGCCTTTAATTGCGGTGCATCACCTGTCACCATTGCCATAAATTCAACACTACAATTAGAGCCTGAAGCAGAGGAAACGGTAATCGATGGCGGTGGTTTAATCACCTTAGACGGTGGCAATGCACAGCGCATTATGGAAAAAGCGTGGCATGTGGGTGAAGCGGTGAGGGTGATTAAGTTGCAAAATATTAGCTTAATCAATGGTCGCTCTCCGTTAACAGGCACAGATGGGCAACGACGTGGCGGCGCGGTGTATATTCGCGGTACTGGCAACCGTTTTTATGCCATCAACAGCAGTTTTGTTAATAACAATACCTCAGACCCAACCATTGAAGACGACCAAGGTGGTGCAATTTACACCGAAGGCTCGTATGAAGTGGGTTTAATAGGCTCCACTTTTAACAGCAATACTGCGGGAAGTGGCGGCGCATTTGGCGCCATTGCCGCCGGTTTATTGATTTACAACAGCTATTTCAGTGGCAACCAAGCGGTTGATTCCACCACTGGAGGTGTGGTGCGCGGACACGGTGGCGCGATTCATTTAGATGGTGTCACTAATGCTAGCAACCCAAATAGCAATCATATTGTGCATGTATGCGGCAGTGTATTTGAGAATAACAGCGCAACACGTGGTGGTGGCGCGTTAAAAGTCACCGTCTCAGACAACAAAGGCACGAAAGCGATTTATGAACAATCCATATTCCGCAGTAATCATGTCACAGGGTCTAGCACAGAGCAAAATGGCGGCGCGATTTATCACATTGAAGATGATTTCGATGGCGGTGATGCCGAAGACAATATTGCGATTTTGAACAATGTTTTCTATGACAACAGCAGTCCCATGCAAGGTGGCGCTGTTTGGTTAAGTGTGAACGGACGCGGCACGGTAGAAAACACCACTTTTTTTAATAACCAAGTTAATGACTTAAGCACGGGCATGGGTGGTGCGCTGGTTCTCGCAAGAGGTGAAATCAGCGTGTTAAATAGTACCTTTGCTGAAAACTATGCATGGTTTCACGGTGCAGGGATTCAAGCCACGACCAGTGCAGTGTTAACGCTGAAAAATTCACTGTTTTATTACAACAGTTCAGAACGTGATTGGGCGCGTTACCCCATTAACCGCGCTGCTGATGTCGATGGTGGTGGCAATATCCAATACCCTGCCACGCGCTTTAACCAAATCAGCACACCTAACGATGAATTAATTACGCCAACGGCATTACGAGAAGACCCGATGTTGTTAGATTTAGCAGACAACGGTGGCAATGTATTAACGATGGCGTTAGCAAGCAGTAGCCCTGCGATTGGTTTAGGTACAGGCTGTCCGAGTAGCGATGCGCGTGGCGCAGCACGCGGCACGACTTGCAGTTCAGGAGCTTATGAAGCTGATAGCATACCATCAACTGGCAATGTGCCGACGTTCACCAGCACACCACCGACGAGTGAAGTCTTAGTTGGCGCGACGTATCTTTACAACATCAGCACACAAGAGCTGGATGGCGATGTAGTGAGCATTACTGCCAGCGGTTTACCAGCTTGGTTACAACTCACAGACAATGGCAACGGTACTGCTGTGTTAACCGGCACACCTGCACTGACAGATGTAGGCAATACCGTGATCAGCGTCATGGCGAGCGATGCACAAGGCAGTAATGTGCAAGGCTTTTTAGTGTCTGTCGTTGAACAAGCTACGACACCAACTGATCCAAGCGATCCCACTGACCCAAGCACCCCTGATACTTCCGATCCTACGACTCCAGACCCAACTACACCTAGCGAGCCAGTGGCAGCAGCACCCAGTTGTCCTGAAACCGGTACTGTTAATATTAGCTGCAATGCCAGTGGTGCTGAATTAGCCATTGAGCAGATTAGCAGTCGTGGTACTGTCGCCAATGCCTTATTAAGCGGTGTAGTCACAAATGAGGGCTGGGCGATTAGCGTACATGTATTGCCTGATGCTGAATTGCACGGCGGTATTGTCTCCGGCATCGTGGTCAACGAAGGTTTAATGCAAGACTTTGAGTTTAGAGGTGGCTTGTTAAGCGGTGGCACGTTAGGCGGAGTGATTATTAACAACAGCACCATTAACGGTACGCTGCAAGATGTGCAATTTGCGGCGGATGCCAGTTTAAGCGGTGGTGTGTTGGCGGGTGAAATTAGTGGCAATCCTGTTGCGCCTGTGTTACTCAGCAATGTCCGTATTGCGGCTAATACACAGTTAAATCACGTGATTCTGGGTGAAAATGTGACATTAGCCGATAGCGTCAGTTTTGGCGAAGGTGTGCGCTATCAAAGCCAATTGACTTGCCAAGGTTCTGGCTGGGTGATTGATATGAATGGCGCGTTTAGCGATGCAGCAAGCGATGGCAGTTGCTTTGAACGGCGTGCGGAAGCGTTAGTCACCACTGTAAACACACAGCATCGAGGTCAACAAGGGGAAGCGATTTTAGTCGGCATTAGTGCAGCAGGCGAAGCCTTTTCCCATGATGGCACTGCATGGCAGTTAATTCCTGCCGATTTAGCAGAAATTCTGCCGTTGTGGTCTTATAGTGCGTTGCCACTGACTGTCGAACTACCTGTGGATAGCTTTTTGATGTCAGATCGCAGCGATGTTGCTTACTTTTTTGGCTATCGCTTAGCCGATGGCACGATTGTGTTTACAGAGTTGTAAGCACAAACTTGTATGGTGGAATAGCGTAGTATATTCCACCATGCAGTTTGCTATTCGTTCTTATATTGCCAATATTCTCCCTCTTTGTGACCATTTGATATTTAAGTTTAAAATTTAGCTTGCGCGATCATGGAATTTATATATAAACGTTAAATATCAGTTTCTTATGTGAAGATGGTGCGAAATATCGGATATTAACTCATGTAAGGTGATATCTTATGCGCATTTTGCATTATCTTGAAATGTTTTGGTGTGACTCATGTCTAAATTTTTGAATACTTTCTATGCGCGTTTTGCTGCGTTAGCTTTACCATTGCTTTGTTTAGCGTATTTGTCTTATCTCAACCGAGCGTTTCACACTGATGACGCACTGATTTATCAACGCTATATCCAAAATGTCTTAGACGGTTTTGGTTTAGTATATAACCCCGGCGAAAAATTCAATGCCTTAACTTCACCTCTATATACATATCTTGCCACTGGATTTGGCGTTTTAATCGGTGAAACCCAAACAGCGGTGATTCTGCTGGCTAGTTTATTAATGGCTGGTACCCTAATCATCTTCAGTTTGAATTTTGCTCGTCATAGTGGCTGGTGGGGTGGCATTGCGGGGGCTTTAGTCGCTGCCTGTATGCCTTATTTTTACATGACCTATGGCATGGAAACGCCGCTTTTTATCTTGATGCTTGGGGTATGTATTTATTTATTTGAAAAACAGGCGATATTTTGGCTCGGTATTGCTTGTGCGCTGTTATTGGTCACGCGCAGCGAAGGTGTTTTTCTGATTTTAGCCTTAGCCCTCGAACATTTTCGTCAACGTCGTCCTTTTCCAAAACTCACGGATTTTATTATTCCGCTCTTAATCATCGTGTTAGTGTTTTCATTCAACAAATTCTATTACGGCACTTTCTTAGCAGAAACCGGCGCAGCGAAAATCGGTCAAGGACAATCCGGCTTTTGGCCACCGTTTACCGATACCAGTTACCATGCGTTCTGGTTTTTCGGTAACCATGTTTTATTTCAATATCTCGCAATACTGATGGTAGCAATAGGAATACTCAGTTTGCGTTTATCCAGCTTAAATATTATTGCGATAAGCTTCTTAATTATGTACGGCGTTTTTTATATCGCCTTAAAGATTCCCAATTACCATTGGTATTATGCTCCATATTATATATTTGGCAGCTTTTATATCGGCGCGGGCGTGTATTGGTTGTGGTATAACTTTCGTGCTGCCGCAGATAAAAATTTCTGCTATTTAGGCTTGGGGACGGTAATCATTGTATTTTTATTGTTCACCGCTTACGGCCTCAAGATCACTCCTGTCAGCCCTAGTTTTGGTAGAGCCCATGACATATACAAAGCCGTTGGCTTGTGGCTCAAAGACAATACACCAGCAGATAGCAAAATTGCCTTGATTGAAATCGGTCATGTGGGGTTTTATTCACAACGCTATATCATTGATATTCTCGGCTTGGTCAATCATAAAAACGCAGAATATATTGGCGAGAAAAAACTGAGCGCGTGGTTAGACTATTATCAACCCGATTATATTCTTTCCCATGATCCACCGTGGCCCTTGGAAGATAGTGTCAAAACTGTAGCCTTACAAGGTGACTATGTTGCGCCAGATAATTTTCACCAACCTCTTTTCCAAATTCTCACAAGAAGGAGCGAAACCTCCCCTCAAATTTGGCCGTATCACATCGAATCCACCGATGCGAAGTTGATTAACGAAAATGGCTTGTATGGCGTATTTGTTCATGCGCCGGGCGAAGTGCGTTTTGATTTACCCACCGGCACATACCGTATCACGGCTGAATTTGGTTTATTAAATGATATTCAGCAATATGCTACGACAGTGGCGGATGGCGTAACCTTTAGCGTCACTGCCGCCGATAAGCATTATTTTTCCCGCCATCTTGCACCATCTGATGTTAATCAAGGTATTCAACACCTCAGTATTGATACCGTCACCATGGATGGAACATCACCTTTGATTTTCCATACCTTATCAGGTGAGAATACAGCGTATGATTGGTCGTTTTGGCGTAATATCAAAATTCAAACAACGCCTAATTAGAGTGCTTTATGAAATATTGCACCGTCAAACAGAGTTTATCGAAAGCGTTGAGTTGTTTGGCACTACAATATTTACAGAGTTGTAAGCAAATTTGTAGGGCGGATAAGGCGTTAGCCGTCATCCGCCAAACGGTCGTATGACGCTGCGTTTATACGACCGTTCTCATAATCACTAACCCCTAAACAAGCAGTTACGTTACACTAACGACCGCATACGGTTTAGCAGCCATACATTGAGACTGCTATTAAATTCTCACAGATCATTATATTTGTCTTGAAACCGTTGCCCCTAACCTTATATATTAGCCCAGCTATTTTTTGGCTTGCGCCTAACTCTGTATTATTTTCAATAAATTAAAAAACTTGAACCGAGCTTATGTTGCATTATTACGCTGTTTCAATAAACAACACAATGCGCCATAAATGCCCGTGGCAGGAGGATTTACATGACAACTGTTGATGCTCATAAAGAAACCTTAGGCTTTCAAACGGAAGTCAAACAAGTCTTAGATTTAATGATTCACTCGCTGTACTCCAATAAGGAAATCTTTTTACGCGAGATCATCTCTAATGCTTCTGATGCAGCGGAAAAATTGCGTTTTGAAGCCTTATCTGACGACGGCTTATACGAAGGCGATGCCGAGTTAAAAATCTGGATCGATCTCGATGCCAATGCTCGCACTTTAACCATCCGTGATAACGGGATTGGTATGTCTCGCGAAGAAGTGATCGAAAACATCGGTACTATCGCTAAGTCTGGTACACAGCAGTTTTTCAAAAATTTAACCGGTGATAAAGCGAAAGACAGCTTATTAATCGGTCAATTCGGTGTGGGTTTCTACTCAACTTTTATCGTGGCAGATAAAGTGACTTTACGCACTCGCCGCGCAGGTTTAGAAGCAAGCCACGGTGTTTGCTGGGAATCTGAAGGCGATGGCCAATTCACCATCGAAAACATCGAACGCCCACAACGCGGCACTGAAATCGTTTTACATTTACGCGCTGATGAAGATGAGTTTTTACAAGACTATCGCTTACGCAGCGTAGTGAAAAAATACTCAGACCACATCACCTTACCTATCATCTTACCTAAGATCACTGAAGACGAAGAAAGCAAAGAAAAAGTGATTGAAGATGAAGTGGTGAACAGTGCGACCGCATTATGGACACGCACTAAAGCCGAAATCAGCGACGAGCAATACACCGAATTTTACAAACACGTTGCCCACGATTTTGAAGAACCTTTAACCCACATTCATAATAAAGTTGAAGGCACGCAAGAATACACCGTTTTATTATTCATCCCTAAACGTGCGCCGTTCGATTTATGGGATCGCACTAACCGCCGTGGTGTGAAATTATACGTGCGCCGTGTGTTCATCATGGATGACAACGAGCAGTTAATGCCGCCTTACTTGCGTTTTGTGCGCGGGATTATTGACAGCAGCGATTTACCGCTGAACGTGTCACGCGAAATTCTGCAACACAACAAGCAAATCGATGCCATTCGCGCCGGTACAGTGAAAAAAGTGTTAAGCGCGTTAGAAGGCTTGGCGAAAAATGAACCAGAAAAATATGAAACTTTCTGGCAAGAATTCGGCAAAGTGATGAAAGAAGGCGTGATCGATGACCACGCTAACCGTGAGCGTATTGCTAAATTATTACGTTTCTCCACTACGCACGACGACAACAGCAAACCGTTGGTTTCTTTAGAAGATTACGTCAGCCGCATGAAAGAAGGCCAAGACAAAATCTACTACATTACCGCCGAAAGCTTTGCCGCCGCGAAAAACAGCCCGCATTTAGAAATTTTCCGTAAAAAAGGCATTGAAGTCATCTTGTTATCTGACCAAGTGGATGAATGGTTAGTGACGCACTTAAACGAGTTCGACGGCAAAACACTGCAATCTGTCACTAAAGGTCAATTAGACTTAGGTGAGATGGAAAGCGAAGAAGATAAGCAAGAAGTCGAAAAAGCCAGCACGGAATTAAAACCGTTAATCGAGCGTTTACAAACTGCGTTAGTGGAAAAAGTTAAAGAAGTACGTTTAACTTACCGTTTAACTAACTCTCCAGCGTGTTTAGTGGCTGATGAACACGGTATGGATGCGAGCTTAGAACGCTTGTTAAAAGCGGCTGGGCAAAATCTGGGCGCAGGTAGCAAGCCAATCTTAGAAGTAAACCCACATCACCCACTGATCGTTGCCTTAAAAGCAGAGGCGGATGAAACTCAGTTTGCAGATTGGGCCTATATCTTATTTGACCAAGCTTTATTAAGCGAAGGCGGTCAATTAGATGATCCAGCGTCTTTTGTTACACGTTTAAATGCGATGTTAGTAAAACAAGCGACTGCTTAATTATTAATCAGCATTAAGTGACATAAAAAACCTGACACGGCGTAGGCTGTGTCAGGTTTTTTTATTGTATTTTGTAGGTCGGATAAACCTAAGTTCGGTGAAATATTTGTTGTAAAAACAAGTGCTCACTCGTTCCCATCGTCCCGACTCCCCCTTATACATATATCAGCTTGTGACCTAATATCACCATAAGGTCACAAGCAAAGTAAAGGGGGGAAGTATGAGCTGGGTAAATGAGGAAGTAAAAACCGTCAATTTTGGAGATGCTCGTT
>QKBZ01000447.1 GCA_003245895.1 Beggiatoa sp. | reverse complement strand
AACGGCATTGTATTAATTGATGAAATTGAAAGCCATTTGCACTTATCTTGGCAAGCTAAAATTATCCCATTGCTAAAAAACTTGTTCCCTAAAACCCTATTTTATATTACAACACACTCTTCTATTGTATTATCTCAGCTTAAAGAAGGTGAAGCTTATCGCCTTCAACGTGATGAACAAGATGATATAGTACGCAGTTATCCTATTATCACGCCTAGCAAAGCATCTCTAATCGATGTGTTAAAAGACGCTTTTAATATTGACTTGAATCGCTTAAAGCTGGACGGAGTAAGTCCTGATGAACAAAAAAATGCTAAGCAACAGTTATTGAAATTGCTCAAGGAAAAAAATAATGCGTAAAGTGTTGTTAGATACTAATTTATTAATTGCTGTTTTTGATAAAAATAGTACCACTGATACGCAAAAACGTCAGGATGCAGAAAAAATACTGGAATCATTGCTTGAGGATGAGAATAGTATATTAATTATCACACCACTAATTCGATATGAAGTGTTACGAGGTATTAGCATACAAGATCAAACATTATTTAATGAAGTTAAACAATCTTTGGATGGTTTAACTGAATTAGACATTACTAGAGATATTTCGGAGTTAGCAGCAGACCTATTTCGTTTTGATCGTGCCAATACGAATAGCCAGCCAAAAAATATTGAAAAACGGAAATTTGATGTATTTCACTTAGCAAGTGCAAAATGCCATGACTTGGAATTAGCCTCACAAGATAGTGACATTCAAAAATTAGAGACTTTATATCAACAATATCAAGCATCTAAAATAGCAAAAGTATAGCCGTGTAGAGTGTGTAAAATATCGCCGCAATAAATTTATATTTTCCACGACACTTCACATGACATTTTACCCACCCCACATTTAACAAACCTCAATACCGCCCCGCCCACTCACTCGCCAACTTCACCGTTTGCCAGTGAATATCAACAATATCCGTCACATCTGCACTATAACCACCCGCCATAGACACCGCGATGGGCAAACCTAAACGATGACAAGCTGAAAACACCATATCATCCCGCGCCGCTAAACCTGCCTTAGTCAGCGATAAACGCCCAAGTTGATCCGCTTCATACGGATCAGCCCCTGCGATAAAAATCACTAACTCCGCCTCTGCACGACGAAACGCCTCAGCTAAACCTTGTTCTAGTGCCGCTAAATATGCTTCATCACCCGTCCCGTCCGGCAACTCGACATCTAAATCGCTTTGTTCCTTACGAAACGGAAAATTCTTTGCCCCATGAATGGAAAAAGTAAAAATGCTGGGGTCGTTTTGTAAAATCCGCGCAGTGCCATTGCCTTGATGCACATCGCAATCAACGATTAATACACGCTGCACTAAACCCGCTTGCTGTATGCAACGCGCTGCTACTGCACTGTCATTAAATACGCAGAAACCTTGCCCCGCATCGGCGAAGGCGTGGTGTGTGCCGCCTGCTAAATTGACACTAACACCTGCTTGCAAAGCTGACTGACAGGCGCACAGAGTCGCACCACTGGAACGGCGCGAACGCTCGACCATTTCCGGTGTCCAAGGAAAACCTAATTGCCGAATTTCGGCTTTGCTAAGCTGGCCTGTGCTGACGCGCTGCACATAATCAACGGTGTGTGCGGTGTGCAATTGGGCATCGGTGGCGGCGGGGGGAATGCGTAAATTTTCAGGCGGGACTAAGGCGGTTTCCGTCACCCGCTGCCGCAGCAAAGCATATTTCGACATCGGGAAACGATGCTTAGGCGGCAACGGCAACACAAACTGATCAGTATAAAAAATCAGCATGTTTCGCTTAAAACTATTCTTTGGCGCGGGATAAATACTCGCCAGTGCGGGTATCTACTTTTAATAAATCGCCGATGTCTACGAATAAAGGTACACGCACCACCGCGCCAGTTTCCATGGTCGCTGGTTTGCTGCCGCCGCTGCTGGTATCACCACGCACACCAGGGTCTGTTTCAGTGACTGCTAACACTACGAAGTTAGGCGGTGTAACTGCAATCGGTGAACCATTCCATAAAGTCACTACGCAGCTTTCTTGACCTTTTAACCATTTTGCCGCGTCGCCCACTGCTGAAGGGGGTGCTGCGTGTTGTTCAAAGGTGTCAGGCACCATAAAGTGAAAGAATTCGCCATCACTGTATAAATATTCCATATCCGTTTCCATGATGTCTGCGGCTTCCACAGAATCACCGGATTTGAAAGTACGCTCAACTACGCGACCAGTCAGCAAATTGCGTAATTTGACACGGTTAAATGCTTGACCTTTACCGGGTTTTACAAACTCGTTTTCGATAATCACGCAAGGGTCATTATCTAGCAATAATTTTAAGCCAGACTTAAATTCACTGGTGTTATAACTCGCCATAAGATTCTCTCATGCTCAATGTTGGAAAAATCGCTTATGATAACCGAAAGCAGGGACGTGTACACGCTCACACCACTTGTTTAGTGTTTAAAGAATGACTTAACCGCCACGCCCCGTTTTTTTCAACATGCCACGCTGTGGATCATAGCCAATTACTGCCACAACAAAAAAGCCGATTAAACAGCCAGCGACCACGGCACAAGAGACCGCGTTAAATTGCCCATATAAGGCAAAACGGATTAATTCTACCGCGTGAGTAAAGGGGTTATACTGTGCTAGCCAGTGGATAGACTCAGCACCTGACTCTTGCAGTTTCCATAATGGATACAAGGCTGATGAGATGAAAAACATGGGAAAAATGACAAAATTCATCGTACCAGCGAAATTTTCGAGTTGATGAATATAAACCGATAATAACAAGCCTAACGCGCCCAGCATTAAACCCGCTAAAATCAGCGCAGGCAACACATATAACCAGCCGTCGAACGGTAGTTCAACCTGAAATAAGGCGCACACGATTAAAAACGCATAGGCTTGCAACACGGATAACACTGTACCGGCGATTAATTTGCACAGTAACAAATACCAACGCGGTAACGGTGCGGTGAGTAATAAGCGCATCATGCCCATTTCGCGGTCATACACCATTGATAATGATGACTGCATACCATTGAACAATAACACCATGCCCAGCAGCCCCGGTGCGATATAGACTTGATATTCAATATAAGTTTCATAAGGCGGAATAATGGATACGCCAAACACGTTTTGAAAACCGGCGGCGAAGACGATTAGCCATAAGCTAGGCCGCACTAAGGCGGATAATAAACGCCCTGTTTGGGTGATAAATTTTAAAAATTCTCGACTGCTAACCGCAGTTAAGGCTTGCATGGCGTGAGCGGGACTCATGATGGCTCCTACAAAAACAATGAGAAAATACGCATAGTGTGTTAAAAACAGCCGCCGTGTGTGAAACGGAGAAGTGTTGCGCTCGTTCCCATCGTCCCGATGGGAATGCGTACCGCGTCGCTCCAGCGGCGCGAGTTAAATGTCGCATGACGCTGCGCTTATGCGACCTACAGCCATTTATAACCAACTGCATAACACTTACGAATACTAATCGCGCCGCTGGAGCGACGCAGTATGCATTCCCACCGAGAGACGGTGGGAAC
>QKBZ01000355.1 GCA_003245895.1 Beggiatoa sp. | reverse complement strand
AAAATCGAAATATTTCAATTCTTTTAAATGGTAGTTTCATCCATTCCATGACTATCTGTTGCTCAGTTTGCTATTTTCTAAACAATTAAAAATTTATGCAAAATTGCGGCTTGACTTCAAAGGTAAAACGAATAGTATGTAGCCAGATAAGTGCATACACTACAACTCATACTTATCGTAATTCAAAACAGAGCTATGCTCTATCTTTTTGATTAAGCTTGATAATTGTCGTTTTCTTAACGGCAAAACAAGTTTAATTTTATCAAAAATGTGGCAATTTTCTAAAAACTGGAAAACTGCATTCATTCCTGTCTAGTGGATCAAGCATTATCCACCTCGAAGCATCGACAGGTCACAAGCAAACAACAACGTGTTGGGTATGTTTTACCCATGCCAAAATCTGCTGTAATAGTTTGTTTATTAGGTTTTTATAGCTTTTTTCTGTCTGAAAAATAGCATTTTGCCTAAGCAAAAAACTAAAACATCAACAAAGCTAACTATCTAGCAATTTGGCTGCTTTATTAACTTGCTCCTTTTAGGATACAAGTCTACTTGATTGACACGGCACACTCAGCCTTATTAGCCTGTGTGACGCTCGCTTGTTGCGCCCGTCTGATAGGTGCCTGTGCCGACACATGCTGTGCAAACAGCGCAAAAGCAGGAGAATTTAAGCTTTATGAATAACCTCATGGAACAAGACTACGGTGATGATCCAGTTGCGGTACGTGAAACTGACCACTACACCTCCGAATATATCGGCAGCTTTGTAGAGCGTTGGGATCAATTAATTGACTGGAATGCACGCGCTGAGAGCGAAGGTTATTTCTTTATTGATGTCTTGCAAGAACGTGGTGTGAAAAAAGTGTTAGACGTAGCGACTGGCACCGGTTTTCACTCTGTACGGTTGTTAGAAGCAGGCTTTGATGTGGTTAGCGCAGATGGTAGCCCTGAAATGCTGGCGAAAGCGTTTGAAAATGGACGCAAACGCGGTCACATCTTACGCACAGTCAATGCAGACTGGCGTTGGTTAAACCGTGATGTGCATGAAAAATTTGATGCCATCATTTGCTTAGGCAACTCGTTTACCCATTTATTCTCCGAACGAGATCGCCGCAAAGCTTTAGCCGAGTTCTATGCCGCGTTACGTCATGACGGCATCTTGATCATGGATCAACGTAACTACGACATGATCATGGACGCAGGTTACAGCAGCAAGCACACCTATTACTATTGCGGTGACAATGTTAAAGCGGAGCCAGAGCACACCGACGAAGGCTTATGCCGCTTCCGTTATGAGTTCCCCGATAACTCAACCTTCCACCTCAATATGTTCCCATTGCGTAAGAGCTATTTACGCAACTTAATGCACGAAGTGGGTTTCCAACACGTTCAATCTTTTGGTGATTTCCAAGAAACACATCATCAAGAAGAGCCTGATTTTATCGTGCATATCGCTGAAAAATCTTACAGCAGCTTTAGCGAAGACGACGACACCTCAGCACCCGAATACTCTAGCGCAGTGCAAACCGCGCGCAGTTACTACAACAGTAACGATGCAGATAATTTTTATGCCCATATCTGGGGTGGTGAAGATATTCATATCGGTTTATATGAAGATAAAGCAGAACCGATTTTTGATGCCAGTAGCCGCACTGTTGAAACCATGTTAGACAAGTTAAACTTGCGAGCACATGACACTGCCTTGGATTTAGGTTCGGGCTATGGCGGCTCTGCCCGCGCCATGACGAAAACTTCTGGTTGCCAAGTGGACTGCTTAAACTTAAGCGAAGTGCAAAATAAACGTAACCGCGAGTTAAACCACGAACAAGGTTTATCACGTCGCATTCGTGTGATTGATGGCAGTTTTGAGGATATTCCTTCTAAGCCAAATCAATATAATGTGGTATGGTCGCAAGATGCGATTTTACACAGTGGCAACCGCCGCCGTGTAATCGAAGAAGTGGCGCGTGTCATTTGCACAGGTGGTCATTTCATTTTCACCGACCCGATGCAAGCCGATGATTGTCCAGAAGGTGTGTTGCAACCGGTTTTAGATCGTATTCACTTAGAAACTTTAGGTTCAGTGAAGTTTTACCGTGAAGTGGCAGAGGAATTAGGCTTTGAATTAATTGAATTCGCTGATTTCACCGAAAACTTACCGCTGCATTATGCCCGTGTGTTACAGGAAGTGAATGCACGCGAGCAAGAGATGTCAGGCTTGTGCAGCAAAGACTATTTAGAGCGGATGAAACAAGGCTTACAACATTGGGTTGATGCCGGTGAAAAAGGCTATCTGAAATGGGGCATTTTACATTTCCGTAAAATTCGCTAAATTGCCTACTCATAAGCATGTTTGTAGGTTGTATAAGGCTTTAGCCGTCATCCGACGAAACACAGTTGAAGTTTGATCTGAGTCACTGACGGCGGATGGCGGCTCACGCCTTATACAACCTACAAGACGGTGCTAATTTCTCCGCGTTCGCACCGCAAAAGGACGCGGCGCAAACCCTACAAAACTTGGCTTATACTGCTGTTTACCACCATAGATATACTGCGATATAACAATAGTCGGCTGAATTTTTTTGCATTCTTGAAAAATGACACCATAATATTCACGCTGTCAGCAGCCATCTGCCACTACAAACCACCTTTTCACACGGTTTTTGTGGAATAGCATGAATTTTTGCTGGAATTACCCATACTGTCATCATTATGTAAAACTTTTGGTCAACTATCCCAGTGGAACATTCCACCCACGCCATTGCGCGCAGGAATAGCATGACTCCATGTCAAGTCACATTGCCAACTGGCAATTGTGCGGACTATCTAATAACTAAATTAACCTGAGTTTGAGAGAATTTTGTATTGAAAACATGCCTTTTTATATTTCTTTAAGCCCTCTCCCTCTAGGAGAGGGTTTGGGTGAGGGCATTTATTTCAACACAACGTCCCGCCAAACTCAGGCAAACTGACAACAAAGAGACTCTTAAGATTATGTCTGACACTATGTTATTTACTTCCGAATCAGTGTCTGAAGGTCATCCAGATAAAGTAGCTGACCAGATTTCTGATGCCGTTTTAGACGCGATTTTAGCTGAAGACAAAACTGCTCGCGTTGCTTGCGAAACTTTAGTTAAAACCGGTATGGTTTTAGTTGCAGGTGAAATCACCACCAACGCTTGGGTTGATGTTGAAAGCTTAGTACGCGAAACCGTTAAACAAATCGGTTACGGCAGTTCTGAAGTCGGTTTTGACTGGGAATCTTGCGCCGTGTTGTCAGCGATTGGTAAACAGTCTGCCGATATTGCAATGGGTGTAGATGAAAGCGAAGACCACGAACAAGGTGCTGGCGACCAAGGTTTAATGTTCGGTTATGCCACTAACGAAACTGACGTATTAATGCCTGCGCCAATTACTTACGCGCATCGCTTAGTCAGAAGACAAGCCGAATTACGCAAAAATGGTGTGTTAAGCTGGTTACGTCCTGATGCAAAAAGCCAAGTCACTTTCCGTTACGAAGGCGGTAAACCAGTAGGCGTTGACGCAGTTGTATTATCAACTCAACACGACCCAGAAATCAGCAATACCGCTTTACACGAAGCGGTAATGGACGAAATTATCAAACCAGTGCTGCCAGCAGAATGGTTAGATAAAAACACCCGTTACTACATCAATCCAACCGGTCGTTTCGTAATCGGTGGTCCAGTAGGCGACTGCGGTTTAACCGGTCGTAAAATCATTGTAGACACTTACGGTGGTATGGCGCGTCACGGTGGTGGTGCGTTCTCTGGTAAAGACCCATCTAAAGTAGACCGTTCTGCGGCTTATGCAGCGCGTTATGTAGCGAAAAACATCGTTGCTGCTGGTTTAGCAGAACGCTGCGAAATTCAAGTGTCTTACGCGATTGGCGTGGCTGAGCCAACCTCTATCCGCGTTGAAACCTTTGGTACAGGTACTATCTCCGAGTCTAAATTAGAAGCTTTAGTACGTGAGCATTTCGACTTACGTCCTCGTGGCTTAATCGCGATGTTAGACTTAATGCGTCCAATTTATCAACAAACTGCGGCATATGGTCACTTCGGTCGTGAAGACTTAGACTTAAGTTGGGAACGCACTGATAAAGCTGATCTGTTACGCGACGCAGTACGCAACGCAGCATAAGCGATTTATAGCACGCTGACCTGCGTGCCAGCGCGTGTTTTCGCTTGTGACGAGCGCGCGCTTTTCTCCAGATTTTCAAAATTTTTAAGGATTTACACTATGAGTTCACAACCGGTAATTAACTTAGACCCAGACTACAAAGTGGCTGACATTAACCTCGCAAGCTGGGGTCACAAAGAAATCGCCATTGCCGAAACCGAAATGCCAGGTTTAATGGCACTGCGCGAAGAATTTGGCAGCCAGCAACCACTGAAAGGGGCACGGATTGCCGGATGTTTACATATGACCATCCAAACAGCGGTGTTAATCGAAACTTTAGTTGCCTTAGGCGCAGAAATTCGCTGGTCATCTTGTAACATTTTCTCTACTCAAGACCACGCTGCCGCAGCCATTGCTGACAAAGGCATTCCTGTCTTTGCATGGAAAGGCGAAACCGAAGAAGAGTATGAATGGTGTATTGAGCAAACCATTTTTGGCCCTAACGGTTGGCAGCCAAACATGATCTTAGATGACGGTGGTGACTTAACCATCATCATGCACGAGAAATACCCTGATTTAATGAAAAACATCAAAGGGATTTCTGAAGAAACCACCACAGGCGTACACCGTTTATACGAAATGATGAAAGCAGGTACGTTAAAAGCCCCTGCTATCAACGTAAACGATTCTGTGACCAAATCTAAATTCGACAACTTATACGGCTGCCGTGAGTCCTTAATGGACGGTATCAAACGTGCCACTGACGTGATGATTGCCGGTAAATTATGCGTTGTGTTAGGTTACGGTGACGTAGGTAAAGGCTGTGCGCAAGCATTCCGTGGTTTAGGCGCAACCGTATGGGTAACTGAAATTGACCCAATCTGCGCCTTACAAGCAGCGATGGAAGGCTATCGCGTTGTCACGATGGAAGCCGCTGCACCCGTGGCTGACATCTTTGTGACCACTACTGGTAACGTCAGTGTGATCACACATGAACACATGAAACAGATGAAAGACCAAACCATTGTCTGTAATATTGGTCACTTCGATTCTGAAATTGAAATTGCTGCATTGCGCCAATATCAATGGGAAAACATTAAGCCACAAGTAGATCACGTGATCTTCCCTGATGGCAAACGTTTAATCGTGTTAGCAGAAGGCCGCTTAGTTAACTTAGGTTGTGCGACAGGCCACCCTAGCTTCGTAATGTCTAGCTCATTCACTAACCAAGTGTTAGCGCAAATGGAATTATGGGCAAGTCACGAAAATTACGAAAACAAAGTGTATGTATTGCCTAAACACTTAGATGAAAAAGTGGCTGCTTTACACTTAAAACGCTTAAATGTGCAATTAACCACATTAACGCCAGAACAATCTAAATACTTAGGCATTCCTGTGGACGGTCCATTTAAACCAGAACATTATCGCTACTAATTCGTTCTGCCCGTTTGCCCTGTTGGTGAAACTGGCAGGGCAAGGGTTGATTACAGCATGAAACTCATTGTCGTCAGCGGCCTTTCAGGTGCTGGCAAAACCATCGCGCTACACAGTTTAGAAGATATGGGGGCGTATTGTGTTGATAACCTACCAGTCAAGCTCCTACCCGCCTTTATTGAACAAGTCCCTGATTTAAGTCATTTACACGAATGTGTCGCAGTAGGGGTCGATGCACGCAGTATGGCAGTGCAAGCCATGCCTGCTTTGTTGCAAACCTTAGACAGTTTATCCCTGCCGTTTGAAATCTTATTTTTAGAATCTGAAGACCCCATCTTAATCAAGCGCTTTAGCGAAACACGGCGCAAACACCCCTTAACCTCAGACAACCTGCCACTGGCGGAAGCGATTCAACACGAACGCGAGTTATTAAGCCCTTTAGCAAGCCGCGCTGATATTCGTATCAATACCAGTCAAATGCACGTCCATCAATTGCGCGACATGATTCGGTTGCGGGTCGGCTTGCAACCTTCACAACGTTTGTCCTTGCTATTCCAATCATTTGGCTTTAAATATGGCGTACCCAGTGATGCAGATTTTGTGTTTGATGTGCGCTGTTTGCCAAACCCATACTGGCAAATGGAATTACGCAGTCAAACCGGACAAGAGGCTGGGGTACAAAACTTTTTAAGTGAACAACCGCAAGTGCAGCAAATGCTGAGCAGCATTCGAGGCTTTTTAGAGCAGTGGATTCCTGCATTTGTTGCCGATAATCGCAGTTATTTAACGGTTGCGATTGGCTGTACTGGCGGGCGACATCGTTCAGTGTTTATTGCAGAACAACTGGCGGCGCATTTCCTCACCACGCGGCGCGGTGTTTTATTGCGTCATCGAGAATTATCATGAGTGTTGCGGTACTTCTTATTACCCATGACGATATTGGGATCAGTTTAATCGACAGTTTAGAACGCATGTTCGGTCAGTTACCGCTGACGACTAAAGCCTTACCCATTCGCCATGAATGCGAGCCTTTAGCCTTTTGCTACCATGCGGAGAATTTTTGCAGCCGCCTTAACGAAGGCGATGGCGTGTTAGTGTTAACCGACTTATTCGGTGCTACGCCGTGCAATATCGCATGCAGCTTAGTGCATAACCGCTATCCAGTGCGCGTGGTGGCAGGGGTGAATTTACCGATGTTGATTAAAATCATGAATCACCCGAAAGGCGATTTAGAAGCATTGGCGAAGCTGGCGTTAAGTGGTGGCTGTCAGGGTGTGTTAGATGTGAATCAATTAATGTAAGTGAAATCGGATGTAGGGTGGAATAGCGCAGCGTATTCCACCATAAATTTTTGCAAGCCATTAAATTAATTACTGATAACAGGCAGCATGGTGGAATACGGCTTACGCCTATTCCACCCTACAACGCTACATTTCATTAATCTTAAACAGACAACGAGAATTAGTTTCCCTTAGCCGACTTTGTGCTAAGATCAAACCAAGTGCTTGTCTGATCGCACCTAAAACGATAGTGCGTTCAGCATCACAGACTTGTCGCCCTTTTTGAGAATGGGATGTTGTGCTGTATTATCGCTCGTCAGGCAAGCACACTGCTCTGGTAACGCTTGTCATAGCAGCACAAGCGTTACCGCCATCTACACGGCTTATTTATAACCTGCCCGATCCATCAATTTCACTGCTTCTACTTGTAAACGACCTGCTTCAGCCACATTAATGGTGTCTGGTTTAAAGTCGCCCCACGCCCGTACTAAATCGCTAGATGGTACAGAAGGGTTCGCAGGATATTCGTGGTTTAAACTAGCGAATAAGCCTTGTGCTTCAGGAGAAGCTAACCACTCTAATAATTTAATCGCTTCTTCTGGATGTTTCGCATATTTAGTAATGCCTGCACCGGATACATTCACATGCACACCGCCTAAGCCATCATCTTGATTAGGCCAGAAAATTGCAATCGGCACTTCAGGGTTTTCTTCTTGCATGCGGCCAAAGTAATAAGTATTCACCACACCAACATCACATTGCCCTGCCGCAATCGCTTCTAACAACTGAGAATCGCTAGAAAATACGTCAGTCGCTAAGTTATCAACCCAAGATTTCACCACTGCTTCAGCTTTTTCTTCGCCTAAGCGGGTAATCATCATGGCTGTTAAGGATTGGTTATAGACTTTTTTCGAGGTGCGTAAGCACAAGCGGCCTTTCCATTTTGCATCGCCTAAGGCTTCATAAGAACTTAAATCACTGGGTTTAACACGCTCGGTGCTATACACGATAGTCCGCGCCCGCACAGATAAACCAAACCATTGATTATCAGGGTCTTGTAAATGTTCAGGAATGCTTTTTTCCAAAGCATCAGAATTCACTGCTTGCAACACGCCACGTTCTGCCGCTTGCCATAAGTTGCCAGCGTCAACCGTCATTAACATATCAGCGGGAGTATTTTTATCTTCAGCCACTAAGCGCTCTAATAAAGCAGCTTCTTTTGCAGTGGTAAACTGAATTTCCACACCGGTTTTTTGGGTGTAAGCATCAAACAGCGGTTTGATTAAATGATCTTTACGTGCAGAGTAAACAACGACAGGCTCTGCTTGTGCAGCTTGCAGACTTAATACAGTTAATACTGCGCCTGCTAAGCAAGTGATGTGTTTCAGCATGATAGGTTCCCTCTTTATTCATGAACTTGTTGTGAGGATGCAAATAATAATGGTTATTATTTACTAGTTCAAGACTAATGAGAGAAGCTTTTTTACATTTGCGCCGCCAACAACACGGCGCAAACCTTACAATACCCTGTTAATACAAAGCACTGTATAAATCATATAAGGCCAATACCCGTCGCACATAATGCCGCGTTTCACGGTAAGGCGGTATAGTATTGCCATAGCGGATCACGGCATTTTCGCCTGCGTTGTAACCGGCTAAGGCGAGGCGTTTATTATTGTTAAACATCTTTAATAAATCGCGTAAATAACGGGCACCACCGTCGATACTTTCACTGGCATCAGTGCGGTCAGATATGCCATAGCGTTTGGCAGTGGCAGGCATAAACTGCATTAAACCCAATGCCCCTTTAGGCGATTTGGCAAAGCGGTTATAAGCCGATTCAGTATGGATGACTGCATGTAATAAAGCAGCATCAACATGATAACGCTCAGCCGCTTTTTGAATAATATCGCTGTACTCAGCATGGCGGCGGTGAATACCGATACCTTTTAACTTGCGATCATCCCCTTCAAACAAACTACCCTCATAAACCAGCCTAAAACGGTTATCAGAGCGCGTGTCCGAAAAATGGACGACACCATTGGCATCGACATATTTATAAATTTGCACCGAACCTAAACTGGCTTGGCGGCGATTGCGAATCGGTTTACTCGATTTTGTCGGTGGCGTATCCGTAAAATGCACTCGGCCATTCGCATCGACGTAACGATAAATTTCAGCGGCGACGACAGGTTGTGCCAACAGACAAAAACCGCTTAGTAATAACGCGTGTGTGATCACCCGCCGTTTGCACTGTTGGAAGGCCATTTTCATGCGTTTATTCTCCATGTCAGGGCTGCACCATAATATGCTGAGGTACTGACAAATTATCAAAACACTGTGCGGCAACAACAGTTCAATATTGCGCAGCTTCAGCAACTTAAGACGATAATTCATCGGGATTACGTTATTGCATGATGCGCATTTAAATCGCGCATGCCTTATCTGCATTTAATACGCCATGCACGGAGTGCCGTCAATAGAATATTGATCGACAAGCATTTGCGGGCAGCCCCCATCCTTGCTGACAGCTAAACGTGAGTAAGGAAAAATCGTGATGGCTGAGCATGACATGCAGGTATTTAAGCTTGCAAGTTAACGTATTCAGTCGTGGGTTAGGTAATGGGTTTTACTGAACGCTTAATAAAACTCACTAAATATTAATTAATTACCCACAATTTATCATGCTAATTATAAACACCTGTCATGATTCTGCCATTATTTTTCTAATGGTTAACGCATTTCCATAAATTAAGGTGTACTACAGTCTTGTAGGGCGGATAAGGCGTTAGCCGTCATCCGCCGTAAGTAGCTTGGTTCAAACTTCAACAGTTTTATGCTGAACGATAGCCGCTGCCTTTTCTCGTTTCCACACGGCGTGTCACTGCCATTAAGTTAAACAGGCATTGTCGTTGTAGGGTGGAATAGCGCCAGCGTATTCCACCATAAAACTCTGCAAAAAGCTGATTAAAAACAGATTATAAGCCGCATGGTGGAATACGGCTTACGCCTTATCCACCCTACAAATCTGCCTTAATACTCATCCCCCAAACTTGCCAACACACAGTCCGCCAGTATCTGCACATGCGGTTGATTCATCATCGTGAAATGTTCACCTGACACCGTTTCGACTCGTAAGATGCCTTCACATAAGGTTTGCCAGTGTAAGTCGAATGGTGCAGGTGTTGTGTCTGAGTCTCGGCTCGGTACCGTGGTTTGGCAGCGTAATAAGGTCATATTGCCTTGCCATGCTGTCTGTGTTTGATATTGGCAATAAGCTTCGGTATTGGCGCGGAACACGTTTAAAATGCCTTGTACTTGTGCTAAATCTGCGCCTTCGTGCAGGATTTGCGCTTGCTGTAACATGGTGACTAAATGTTTTAAACGTTCGTTTTCATTCAGTGAGATCAGCGCCTCATAATCTAGGGTTAAGTCATGGCCTGAGAACTGGCTTAACATATGGGTTAATTTGCGTATCCATGCCAATTCGTCTTGGGCTAATGGTGTCGCTGTTTGCACTCGTGCTAGCGGTGCTTGAATATCCATGATCACCAATTGCTGCACCGTCTCACCTTCGGCGCGTAAGCGTTGTGCCATTTCAAATGCGACATAAGCACCAAATGAGTGACCACCTAAGCAATAAGGCCCGTGCGCTTGTTGAGCGCGTAACGCGGTTAAATAATACTCGGCTAAAGCTTCTACGGTGTTTAACGGTTCAGCATTATCCGTTAAGCCCAAAGCTTGAAAGCTGTGGAAAGGACGGTGTGGGGCGAAGTTTTGCGCCAGTGTTTGTAAATACAGCGCACTGCCGCTTAAACCCGCTACGCAGAAAAAGGGTGTGCGCTCGCCTTTGGCTTGTAAAGTGATTAAGGCATTGTGTGCGCTTTCGGGTTGTTCACTGTTGATTAAATAGGCTAAATGCGCCACGGTGGCTTGCTCAAATAAGGCAGATAAGGGCAGGTTTACGCCGAATTGTGCTTGCACTTGTGCCATTAAGTGCATAGCTAATAAAGAATGCCCACCTAATTGAAAGAAATTATCTTCTACGCCAATTTCAGGCACTTTTAACAAGTTTTGCCACAAGGTAACCAGTTGTTGCTCAACCATATTGCGTGGTGCAATGTGTTGGGTTTTGCTGTATTGCGCGTCTAATTGTGTGAGCGCAGCACGATCTATCTCGCCCTGTTCGGTACGTGGTAGGGCGGTAACTTTCTGCACATCCCAATAGACGGGCGTGCCAAAGCAATCTGATAAATCAAACGTGCTTGGCATTTGCTCACCTTCGGCATAGACCCGCAGTTTTTGTAAGCTTTCACTGGACATTAAACGCTGGGCGCGTAAAAAGGCTTGAGTGCCATCTAAGCCGATGTGTACCTGTGGCAAGTTGTGTAATAAAGCGATATTTAAAGCTTGTAAAGCTTGCACCGGCTGCAAATCGCGCATACCGCGTGCATGTAAGGCTGCTTTGCCACTATAGCCTTCACTCATGCCTTGCTCATGCCATGTACTCCAGCTTAAGCAATAGCTGTCAATGCCTTGCTGGCGTTGATAATGGCTAAAGCTTTCTAAGGCACGATTCGCACATGCATACGCGCCAATGGTGGCACCACTGAATTGGCTTAACACCGAAGAAAAATGCACGAATAGTGGTGATGGTTGGGCGGCTAATAACTGATGTAACACCCACGCGCCTTGCAATTTAGGCGCAAGCACTTGTTGCCATGCCTCATCATTCATGTCAGTGATTAAAGCTTCTTGATAAACCCCTGCTAAATGCCACGCGCCGATTAAGGGTAATTGCCATTGCTGCTGTAAATGTTGCACCACCGCTTGCATTGCAGATAAGTCAGTGATGTCTGCCGCTGCATATTGCAGTTTGGCATGGCAATGTTGTGCAAGGTGTTGTAAATGCTGGTAACGACGTTGCTGGCTGTCGTTTAACTGCTCAACAGAACTGCGGCCTAATAACAACAGGTTTAAACCGTGTTGCGTTAACAACTGTTCCACCACTTGCGCCGCAACCCCGCCTAAACCACCGCTGACCACATAAAAACCATTGTGCCGCAGTGGTGATTGACTGACTGCTGAGGTGTTAAAACTGATTTTTTCTAAGCGTGGCACACGGCGTTGTTGTTGCCGCCATGCCACTTCTAAATGCGGTTGCATACTGTTTAATTCTGTCTGCAAATGACGAATGGCGACCGTCGGGGCTTCATTGCCAAAGTCGATATGGCGCAGCGTTAACCACGAAATTTCCTGCGCTAAGGTGCGAATTAAAGCGGGTAATAAACTGTGGACAAAGTTCGGTGATTCTTGTGCTAACACGCTTTGCGCGTGTTGTGACACCACAAAGAAAGGTAAGGGCTGTTCAGGCTCTGCTAATTCAGTCGCTAAGGCTTGTACTAAATAGCGCACGCTGTCCGCGCCCAGTCGTTGCGCATGTTTTAGTTTTGCGGCTTCATCTAAGCTGCAAGGCTCATAACTCCACAAATGCACAATGCGCCCAATGCTCACGCCCGTCGCCGTTAAATGTGTCAGTAGTTGTTGGTAATGTTCAGGCTGACTAGGGTTTATTTGATAATAATAGCGGTTAACACATTGGAATTGCTCAGCGTAACCGACACAAATACATTGGTGTGCAAGCTGTTCACACAATTGCGCCCCTAAACCCACTTGATCGGTAAATACTAACGTGTCGGCTAATTGGTGCGGAATCTGTTGTGTGTAAGCATCGGTGGCTTGCCATACGGTGCGATAAAAGCAATCCGGTAAGGTATTAGCATTGCCTTGGGCAATGTCGATGCGGCGGGTTAAGTCTTGAAATTCACCTGCTGCTAACCGTTGTTTTAGCTGAGCGCGTTGAATTTTGCCGCTAGTCGTTTTCGGAAATTCGGCTAAGTGCATCGGCACAATGACAGCGGGCGCAATGCCTAGGGCTTGGCTGACTTGAAGGCGAATGCGGGCAATTAATTCGACTAATTCTGGTGTCAAGCTGCCGTCAAATTGTTTAGGCACAAAAAACACCGCTAAACCTTCGGTGCCACCGCTGGTATCTTCCACCGCACACACGCCGGTAAAAGTAGGCGCAACGCCTTCTACCGCATTCACCACATCTTCAATTTCATAACAATAGAAGTTGGCACCGCGCACCACGATCATTTCTTTTAAACGACCCGTTAACGCCAGTTTGCCATTGAGGATAAATCCTAAGTCACCGGAATTAAACCAGCCATCGCCGACAAAGGCTTCCGCATTCGCCGCTGGATTTTTTAAATAACCATTGGTGACTACTTCGCCGCGAATTTGAAAGCGTCCAATTACGCCCTCGCGCACGGTTTGGTTATGTTCATCGGCAATACGGATTTGCACCCCGCGCATCGGTGGCCCTAAATGCACAAAGTCGATACCGTTGCTGTCGTCTGCGGTGGTGGGGATTAAGTCGCTGTCTAAACTGGATTTAGCCATGCGAAACACAC
>QKBZ01000159.1 GCA_003245895.1 Beggiatoa sp. | reverse complement strand
CCCACTAACTTTGCAGTAAGTTTAAACAACCCCCATGACAAATCACACACTCAGCTTAAAAATACCTTTTTTCTTACTCCTAACTTTCCTCATCTGGCTCCCCCTACCTTGGGGCAGTCACTCCCTCTGGGCAGAAACCCTACTACTCAACACCGTACTACTTTTACTCAGCTTTTACCTATACCACCACTGGCAACACCAACCCAAACTCAATAAACCCTTCAAACGTGCTTGGCCTCTACTCACCTTATTAACCCTCTGGTGGCTATACCTTGGCCTACAACTACTCCCCTTGCCCAGCACACTACTTGAATACCTATCCCCCCATGCCCTGAACTGGCAGCAACAATTAGACCCTAACCAAACTACTGCACACATTAGCCTAGATTGGCCTGAAACCTTGCAACACTGGCTACTCAGTACCGCCTTCATCGGTTTATTCTGCCTTACCTTATTACTGGTTCAAGACAAAAAACAACTCACTTGGTTAGCCTATGCTTTCATTATTAGCGGAGTCATACAAGCCGTTTATGGCAGTATCATGACCTTATCCGGCACAGAATGGGGCTTTCTCTACGAAAAAAAGGCTTATCAAGGCGTTGCCACTGGCACCTTCGTCAACCGAAACCACCTTGCAGGCTATCTCGTGATGTGCCTTTCTGTTGGCATCGGCTTATTGCTTGCCTTATTAGAAGACCAACACTGGAACAACTGGCGACAATTTTGGCGACACATCACACAATGGCTGCTGAGCAAAAAAATGTTACTCCGCCTCGCTTTAGTGCTAATGGTCATCGCCCTTGTGCTCACCCATTCCCGCATGGGCAACACCAGTTTTTTTGCAGCTTTATTGATTTCCTCACTACTTGGCATGTTCTTCTTCCGCCGCGCACCTCGCGCCACGCTCGTTTTTTTAATCAGCTTAGCCATCATCGACATTGTGATTGTCGGTACATGGTTTGGCTTAGAAAAAGTCGCAGAACGCTTAGAACATACCTCAATGGCAAGCGAAATCCGCGATGAAGTCAGTCAAGAAACTTTAGTTTATTGGCAAGACTACTTTTGGCTAGGCTCAGGGTTAGGCAGTTATTACAATATTTTTCGCCAATATCAAAGTGCTGAAACTGGTCGCGCCTATTTTGACCATGCACATAACGACTATCTACAATTTGCGGCTGAAACCGGCATTATCGGCAGCGCACTCCTTGCCGCTATCGTATTACTCAGTTTCCTCACAACCATTAAAGCACTGTATTCACGCCACACACCTTTATTGCGCGGTCTCGCCTTTGCCGTGATGATGGCAATTATCGCCTTAAGCATTCACAGTAGCGTTGATTTTAATCTGCAAATCCCTGCAAATGCAGCAAGTTTTATGATCATCCTCGCAATGGGGCAATTAGTTGCGCACTGGCCTCGCAGTCGAACCCGACGACAGACAGAAAAGCCGTTAAGCAAAGCGCAAAAAGGACTGCTACTGGTTTTATTGCTTGGCTTTGTCACGGCAGGCGTGATAGCAAATCGTGTTGCCATTGCTAACTTTTATGCCAAAGAAAGCGCGTTTTATCTTGACCAACTCAACCATAACAACACTGAAACCGCTTATAACAGTTGGCAATTAGCACAAACGCAAGCAAACAAAGCTTTGGCTTGGAACGTTAATGATGCTAACGCACTACACCGCATGGGCATTGTGCATGCCGTTTTTGCCGAGCGATTTGCCAACACAGCACAACAACGACAAGCCACATGGCAACAAGCCATTAGCTATTATCAATCTGCCTTGCAATTACAACCTGCCGCCTCTGCTATCTGGGCAAATCTGGCTTTAGCATATACCCAAGCTGCATTATTAAAGGATGCTTGGCAACAAGCCGTTAACAATGCATTTATCAGTGCGCCTTGGCAACACTATACCTTACAAGTCGTTACCCAAATTGGTATGCAACATTGGTTTCGCTTATCTGAGACAAATCAACAAAACGTGTTAACCAGTTTAGAACACCGCTTGCTCTTGGAACAGCAAACTAAACAACGTAAATCTGTCACTGCACAATTGCTGCATAATAGTCGTTATCGTTTAGCTATTTGCCGACATACGCCGTTGCCGGAAACAGTGCAGCAAGCCTGTCAAAACGATGGCATTGTAATACCTAAATGATATTTAGCCAATATCCAATTTTAGTTTTGCGTGTAAGGAATCGATCATGCCTACGCCTCCAGAATCACAAAACCAATCCAGTCAAGAAACACATCAACTATTGCAACAGTTGCTGCAAGGTGTAGAAACCGGCTTTACACAATTACACCAAGCCGATGAAACACAGCGCCAGCGGCATCAGCAACGTGCGGTGTTAATGCGCGAACGCATTAAAAAACAAGATCGAAAACATCGTTTGATCATGTTATCTCTAATTCCTGTCGGGCTAGCAGTGATTCTACTTGGTGCGCAAATGTTTAAAATTATTTACATCTTTGCCGATGCAATGACCAGTATGCAGCATGATATGAGCAAAATGTCCGGCTTAATGACCAATATGAGTAACAACATGCAAAGCATGAGCGGTGATATGCACGCCATGAATACCCACATGCTGCAAATGCAGCAAGATATGGGCGGCATGCGGGTGCATATCAGTCACATGGACAGTATGGCGGTGAATATGGCAAGCATGAGTGAAAACATGGGCACGATGTCGGAGCGCGTGGCGCAGATGCAAGCCGCGACCGCTTCTATGGAATATGGCTTGCGGCATATGACCCACGACATGAACACCATGTCGAACACCGTCGCGCCGACGATGCACGGTATGCGGCAAATGATGCCGTGGGCATATCCTTAAGCTAGTTGATGCCTTGTACCGTTGCCGTTTTAGATTGCAAACGGTTCTGTGCGCGAAATTCGGAAACCCATAATTGTGTGGCACCGGCTACTGCAATCGGCATTACTAGAAAGTTTATGATCGGTATCATTGTTGCCACCATGACAGATGCGCCGAAACTTAAACTCAGAAAACGCCGACCGCCTAATAATTCACGTTGACGTGGTGGTTTAATCGCATGATTGCCCATTGGAAAATCAGCGTATTGTAAGCACATCATCCACGCGCCAAAGGTAAACCATAAAATAGGCATGATTAAATTTAATATCGGCACAAAGCCTAATAAAAACAGTGGAATCACCCAGCGCAAATAATATAAAATCTTATGCACTTCAGTCATGAGCATGCTAGGCACGTCTTTTAAGGTGTCCCATAAAGAACCTGATGGCAACGCCTCATTGGTTAACAGCTTTTCGACTGCTTCCGCTAATGCGCCATTAAACGGTGCAGCGATGAAATTTGCCACAATGGTAAAGGTAAAAAAGACGGCAACCAATACAGTGATAACAAAGATCGGTAATAACAGCCATTCTAACCATGTTAACCAGTCTGGTAATTGGCCTGCTACCCACATTTCTAAACTTTGGTATTGCTGCCAACCGTAATAAATTAAGGCACTGAACAATAACACGTTAATCAATAATGGAATTAACACGAACGGCAAAACGCGCGGTTTTAAAATTAAACTAAAACC
>QKBZ01000150.1 GCA_003245895.1 Beggiatoa sp. | reverse complement strand
ATTGGGGATATTGAAAGCAGGTGGGGCGTATGTGCCACTTGATCCGAGTTATCCACAGGAGCGGTTAGCGTGGATGTTGGAAGACAGTCAGGTGCGGGTATTGTTGACGCAATCGGCGTTGAGAGATGGCTTGCCTGAGCATCAGGCTGATGTTTTGTGTTTGGATGAGTGGGGTGGATTTGAGCAACAGTTGCCTGAGAATTTAGGATTAGTTTTAAAACTAGACAGTTTAGCTTATGTTTTATTTACTTCAGGTTCTACAGGTCGCCCTAAAGGAGTCATGATTGAACATCAAGCATTACATAACTTTTTGCATGATATGCAATTAAGGCTACAACCAGAGCCACAAAGCTATTTATTAGCCGTCACGACTTTATCATTTGATATTGCAGGATTAGAACTGTACTTACCTTTGATAACCGGTGCCGGTATTGTTCTCACAGACAAAGAAACAATTAGTGACGGGGAGCAATTACAAATTTTATTGGAAAAACATAATGTTTGTTTGATGCAAGCAACACCTGCAACATGGAAGTTATTATTAGATAGTGGTTGGTCACAAAAACAAGCTTTAACTATCTTATGCGGGGGGGAAGCATTAGCGATTAATCTGGCACAAGCCTTATTAAAACAAAGCCATCAATTATGGAATGTTTACGGCCCTACTGAAACAACTATTTGGTCAAGTGCGCATAATGTTACTCAATATCAAGAACAGCCTAATTTAATTGGTAAACCTTTGAGTAATACTCGTGTTTATTTAATCGATACTCAAAACTATTCTGTCCCTATTGGCATAGCAGGTGAACTCTGCATAGCAGGCGATGGCCTAGCCCGAGGCTACCTAAACCGCCCCGACCTCACCACTGAGAAGTTCATCGAGCTAGAAATATTCGGCAAAACCGAACGTGTTTATAAAACCGGCGACTTAGCCCGCTGGCTACCCGATGGCAATTTAGAATACCTAGGCCGGATTGACCATCAAGTAAAACTGCGAGGTTTCCGTATTGAATTAGGGGAGATTGAAGCAGTATTAACACAGCAGGCAATGGTTAAAGATGCGGCTGTTATTCTGCATGAAAAAGAAGGGAATAAAGCACTAGCGGCTTATGTTGTTTTAAATAATGACACAGCAGAAATAAGCGAGCTACGCGAAGCACTAAGAGCGCAATTACCTGATTACATGATACCAAGTTATTTCACGGTATTAGAGAAACTGCCCTTAACACCTAATGGCAAGATTGACCGTAAAGCATTACCTGAGCCTGAGCAAAATCAGCTTGTCAGCAGTGATGCAACACCACGTAATCATACCGAATTGCAATTGATGCAAATATGGCAAAAAGTCTTGAATATTCAAACAATAAGTATTCATGACAACTTCTTTGAACTGGGCGGACACTCACTGCTTGCCGTACAACTCATGAGCCATATCCAACAGCAATGGCAGCAAAAACTACCTTTATCCGTGTTATTCCACAGCCCCACCATTGCCCAACTTGCACAGCATTTACAACAAGACAGCCTAACGCACACTTGCTTAGTCCCCATGCAAACTCAAGGCACGCTACCACCGCTATACTGTCTGCCCGGAGCCGGTGGGCATGTGTTATATCTCCATGCGCTAGCCCGTCACCTCGGCACTGAACAGCCTGTATATGGCTTAGAAACACCGGGGCTACACGGTGAAATGGCGATGCCTGACAGTGTGGAACAACATGCAGCGCATTTACTGCAAGTCATCCGTGAGCAGCAGCCTAAAGGAGCATACCGTCTTGCCGGTCACTCCGCAGGCGGGCGCGTTGCCTTAGCCCTTGCACACCTTTTGGAAACACAAGGCGAAGTCGTTGAATATCTGATTATCCTCGACACAACAGCCCCTGAAGCTAATCTACAAGCAGCCCCCGAGTTGACCGAAGTAGATGCTTTATGGAGTGTAGTCAAAATTGCGGAAGAACTAAAAAACGGTATTATTGACTTAACTGAAGCAGAAATAGCGATAGAGCCTGATAGCACACAACGCTATGCACTGGTCATGCAACACCTACAAACTGTCGGCATGTTTGCCCCGCACACACCGATAACAGAGTTACAACATCTGGTCGCGATTTATCAAACAATGATTCGCAACCATGCCAGCTATCAACCTGATTACCAAGTTAATTGCCCACTGATTTTAGTGAAAGCGCAAGAAGTACCTGTTGAAGCCAAACGCCCAAGCAGTTCTGACTGGGGCTGGCAAGCTTACAGTACACAACCGATACAGATTATCGAAACTGCCGGTGCGCATATCAGTATGTTAACAGAACCGCATGTTGGCGCATTAGCCAGTACGTTAACACAAGTGATGAATGCTTGCGATAAAGAGACAGCAGACAAGACAATGCTTGAAACAGCGGACATCTGCTAATCATCAGCAACACCTTACGGTTTTGATAAACGCTAGGAATACCAAAATTATGCTAATCGAATTGGCCTTATTAGGCGGCGCACTGGGTTTATGGAAAAGCAAACAACCTGCTCCCAAAAAGACTCAACAAACAGAACAAAAGAATAGCGGTAGCCTAAGTGTTCGCGCACTAAAACCACGCACTTTATTGCGCGACATTCGTCATGCACTACGCGCAGAAGGACGCGAACAATTACAACTGGATATTGATCCGCAACGACAAAAACTGCTTGAAGCGCAAGAGCATGAACGTAAAAAAAGAATGAAACTCTCGCTAGGGGCAATGGGCTTGGCCTTGTTGGGCAGTGTCTCGCCTCGCTTCATGTTATTGGGTGCCGCAGCCGTGCTGTATCTATCAAGAGAAAGCTTTAAGCTGATTTATAAAGACTTTCAGCGCGGTCATTATCTCAGTGTCTATCTAATCGGCTTGATCATGACCCTTGGTATGATTCTGACCGGCAATTTAGCCTTAGCAGCATTCACAGGGGTTATCGGCGGTTTTTTTGCGGGCATTATCAATCGCATAGAACAAGATTCACAACAACAATTGATTCGTGTTTTTAGCGGACACCCTGAACAAGTTTGGTTATTACGTGATGGGGTTGAAATTCAAATCGAGTTTCATCAATTGCAAGTGGGTGACATTGTGGTGGTGAATGCAGGTGAAGTCATCCCCGTTGATGGTCGCATTCAAACTGGCGAAGGGCGCGTAGACCAACACGTCTTAACCGGTGAAAGTGAAGCAGTTGAAAAATCGGTTGGTGAAGAAGTCTATGCCTCAACCTTGTTATTATCAGGCCGTTTAGCGGTGGAAGTGTTGCAAGCAGGCAATGACACGATGGCGGCTAAAATCGGTGATGTACTTAACCAAACGCAAAATTATAAAGACACACTGACTTTACGAGGTCGAAAAGTCGCCGACCGCTTTTTGCCAGTCACAGTGGGTATCGGTGCAGTCACCTTACCACTGTTAGGCCCTGAAGCGTCCATTGCCGTGCTTTGGTCAAACTTAGGCGGCATCATGGCACCTGCTGGCTCCTTAACGGTGTTAAGTTATTTGCAAATCCTGTCACGCCATCAAATCCTAGTGAAAGACGGGCGTGTTTTTGAATCACTAAAACAAGTAGATACCATTATT
>QKBZ01000137.1 GCA_003245895.1 Beggiatoa sp. | reverse complement strand
ACCCGCAATGATATGGTGTTGGAGCGTGGCAGTTATCGGGTGCGCGGTGAGGTGATCGACATTTATCCCGCTGAGTCGGATCGGGATGCGATTCGCATTGAATTATTTGATGATGAGATTGAGCAGTTAAGCTATTTTGATCCGCTAACGGGTCATGTGTTGCGCCAAGTGCCGCGCTTAACGGTGTATCCGAAAACGCATTATGTCACGCCGCGTCATGTGTTATTAGAAGCCATTGACGAGATTAAACTGGAATTGGCGGAACGGCTGAAAAAATTACGTGATAAGGATAAGTTAGTCGAGGCACAACGCTTAGAACAGCGCACGCTATACGACATCGAAATGATCGTGGAGTTAGGTTATTGCTCTGGTATTGAAAACTACTCGCGTTATTTATCGCGCCGCCAAGCGGGAGAGCCACCGCCGACGCTGTTCGATTACCTGCCAGAACACGCGCTACTGGTCATCGATGAAAGCCATGTCACTGTGCCGCAAATTGGCGGTATGTATCGCGGCGACCGTGCGCGTAAAGAAAATTTGGTTAATTACGGTTTCCGCTTGCCTTCTGCTTTGGACAATCGCCCGCTGAAATTTGAAGAATTCGAGAAGCTGGCGCCGCAAACTATTTACGTCTCCGCCACACCCGGCCCTTATGAACAAGAACATGCGCAGCGTGTAGTAGAGCAAGTGGTGCGCCCGACTGGCTTAGTCGATCCGCAATTAGAAGTGCGTCCGGTAGCGATTCAAGTCGATGATGTGTTATCGGAAATTCGTTTGCGGGTGCAGCAGCAAGAGCGGGTGTTAATCACCACGTTAACCAAACGCATGGCGGAAGATTTAACCGAGTATTTAAGCGAGCATGACGTTAAAGTGCGTTATTTGCACGCGGATGTTGATACGGTAGAGCGGGTGGAAATTATCCGCGATTTACGTCTAGGCGTGTTTGATGTGTTAGTGGGCATTAACTTATTGCGCGAAGGCTTAGACATGCCAGAAGTATCATTAGTCGCCATTTTTGACGCGGATAAAGAAGGCTTTTTGCGCTCGGAACGCTCGTTAATTCAAACCATTGGGCGGGCAGCGCGTAATGTGAATGGGCATGTGATTTTATACGCCGATAAAATAACCGACTCTATGCGCCGTGCTATTGACGAAACGGAACGCCGCCGCACCAAGCAAATGGCGTATAATGCAGAACATGGCATTACGCCGCGTGGTATTCAGAAAGCGGTGGTGGATATTTTAGAAGGGGCGCGGCTGGCGGCTAACGATACTCGCGCCAATCGTCACCAAGTCGCGGAAACCGCTGCCAGTTATCAAACCCTGTCAGCCACGCAACTGGCGCAAAAAATTCAACAGTTAGAACAACGCATGTATCAACATGCAGAGAATCTGGAATTTGAAGCGGCGGCTCAGTTACGGGATGAGGTGCGTGCTTTACAGGCACAGCTATTAGAAATACCATGTTCAGGCTAACAACCTTTCTAAGGTAGGTAACAGGCTGATAACACACATGATTTATGCGTGTTTATAAGTCGTGGAATAAAACTTGCCTGACCACTACGTTACGATAAAAACAACGCCCCTGACCCGTCTAAACTCAATGAAACTTCTGCGTAAATACTTTTCAGTTTGGTTTGTATTTGGTCTTGGCTTCACTGTGTCAATTTTGGCATTTAGTCAATTGCATTCCGTGGAAACCCATCGCCGTCAATTAGAATTCCGCAGCGCGGTGTCAGAGCGTGCAGAGGCTTTGCGCGATGAATTAAATTTGTATTTCAGCATTTTAGAGGCGATGGCGGCGTTTTTTTATGCTTCAGATCATGTGGGTGAGACAGAGTTTAATACCTTTAGCACGCCGCTACTGGTTCAGCGCGATAGCTTACAATTTTTAGAATGGGTGCCTTATGTGCGCCATACTCAGCGGGTTTATTACGAACACGAAGCCCAAGCCCATCACCCAAACTTTCAATTTACCGAATACGAAAATGCACAACAGTTGGTGACTGCCAGCGAACGTGACACCTATTTCCCTGTCTATTATCTGCATAGCCGTGACGAAAAGATTAATGCCTACGGTGCCAATGGTTTCGATTTAGGCTCAGAAGGTCAACGCTTAGCCACGTTAGAGGCCGCGCGAGATCAAGGGCAAACCATGATTACGCCGTGGCTGCCATTGCTGCAATTGCAACGCAGCCAAGCGGTATTGCCTTATGGATTTTTGATGGTTAAGCCGGTGTATCGCCGCCAAAAAGACCAATTACCCAGCACAGAAGCAGATCGTCGTCAGCAATTACGTGGTTTTGTTGTCGGTGGGTTTGTGTTGGAAGATTTGATTAAAAATGCCTTTCATCATCTCGATCAAGAGGCTTTCCGGTTCCAAATTTCTGAAGTCATGCCCAACGGTCAATTGCCCGCCTTTGTTTATCATCACGATACTAAACAAGCCTTAGACGAAGAAAACACCATTTTATTACGCAGTCAGCAGATTTTAGGCTTTGGTGGGCGAGAATGGCAATTAGTCGCTTTTGCGCCGATGACCAATTTATTGTGGGTGTGGTTGGTGTTGTTTGGCGGCATGAGTTTTACCTTGCTGGTGTGCTTGCATTTATTAATGCTGTTAAACCGTAACAGCACGATTCAAAAAGAAATGCAGCACCGGCAGCAAATCGCCGCCGCTTTGGCTAAACAAGAGGCCGAGTTTCGCCAATTTGTGAACCATGCGCCGGTCATGTTATGGATGACTAACGCGCAAGGCGTGTGCTTGTTGTTAAATGATACTTTGCGTGAGTTTGTTGGCAATATCGCGCCAGAAAGCTTTACCCAACATTGGCAAGATCGTATTCATCCCGAAGACCTCGAAGACTATCACGCCATTGCCCAACAAGCGGCGAACACCAACCACCAATCTTTCCACCGCGTGTACCGTGTGCAGCGGCAAGATAAATGTTATCGCTGGATTGCCGAGACCTGCATTGTGCGTCCGACAGAAGATGCCTTAGGCAGTGGTTTAATCGGTGCTTGTACTGACATTACCCGTCGCAAGGAGATGGAAGAGGCATTACGCACCCGTGAGGCAGAGTTTCAAACTTTCTTAAACCACGCGCCAGTCATGTTATGGATGTCGGATAACAAAGGCACTAACGCAATGTTTAACGAGACATTGCGTCATTTTGCCGGTTTGCGCATTAAGGAAACTGATTTAGGCGAAAACTGGATTGCTTTGGTACATCCACAAGATGTGGAGTTATGTCGGCGGGTGTATCGGCGTGCCTTTGCACTGCATGAAGATTATCACATGCAATATCGCTGCTTGCGGGTCGATGGCTTTTACCGCTGGATTGCTGAAACCGGCGCGGCACGCTTTACCCCACAAGGTGAATTCTTAGGTTTTACCGCCGCCTGCTACGACATCACCAAACAAAAAGAAGCTCAGCACGCGGTGCAAGAAAGTCAGCGTATGTTAAAAACGCTGATGAGTAACTTACCGGGCATGGCATATCGTTGTCAGAACGATGAGCAATGGCTGATGGAGTTTGTTAGCGAAGGTTGCCAAGCGGTAACGGGTTATTCACCGGATACCTTTGT
>QKBZ01000170.1 GCA_003245895.1 Beggiatoa sp. | reverse complement strand
GCTGGTTTCTACAAAGACTGGTTACACGGTGGCGGTATTTCTGGCATGAACGTGTTGTCGTATGGCGAGTTCCCAGATCGCGCCAACGACTACAGCCCTGACAGCATGTTAATGCCTGCCGGTGCGATTATTAACGGCGACTTATCGACTATTCATGAAGTCGATGTCCGTGATCCTGAACAAGTACAAGAGTTTGTTAATCACTCTTGGTACAAATACGGCGACGAGACCAAAGGTTTACACCCTTGGGACGGCGTTACCGAGCCGCATTTTGCATTAGGTGATAAAACCGTCGGCACAAAAACCAATATTAAACAATTGGATGAATCTGCCAAATACTCTTGGATTAAATCACCTCGCTGGCGCGGTCATGCGATGGAAGTCGGGCCATTGGCGCGTTACATCATCGGCTATGCGCAAAACAAACCGGAGTTTAAAGAACCCGTTGATAAATTATTGACTGACTTAGGCTTACCCGTGTCTGCCTTATTCTCGACCTTAGGTCGTACTGCGGCGCGTGGTTTAGAAGCCTCTTGGTCTGCGCATAAGATGAAATATTTCTATAACCGTTTGATCAGCAATATCAAAGCCGGTGACTTAGCCACTGCTAACATGACTAAGTGGGATCCAAAAGACTGGGGCGACGTGAAAGGTGTCGGCATCGGCGAAGCACCACGCGGCGCGTTAGGTCACTGGGTAGTGATTAAAGAAGGTAAAATCGATAACTATCAAGCGGTTGTACCAACCACTTGGAATGCGTCACCACGCGATCCTAGCGGTCAAATCGGTGCGTATGAAGCCTCTTTATTAAATACACCAGTGGAAATCGCGGATCAACCGTTAGAAATTCTGCGCACATTACACAGCTTTGACCCATGCTTAGCGTGTTCAACGCATGTGATGTCGCCAGACGGTCAAGAAATGGCGCGGGTTAAAGTGCTATAAACGGCCTTGTTTCGGGGTGACGAGTTCACCCCCAAACTTGCACAGTTCAGGAGCGTCTTATGTCAGGTTTAAACGTCGATTCCAAGCAAAGTTTTAAAAAAGTACAAGCCGTTTATGTGTACGAAGCCCCGTTACGCTTATGGCATTGGGTTAATGCCTTGGCTATCGTGGTGTTAGCGGTGACAGGGTATTTAATTTCCCATCCACTGCCATCGATGCCCGGTGAAGCCAGCGAATACTTTGTCATGGGTTATATCCGTTTTGCCCATTTCGCAGCGGCATATATTTTCGCCATCGGCTTTTTAGGGCGGATTTATTGGGCATTTGTCGGCAATCACCATGCGCACCAATTGTTTATTCTGCCGTTTTGGAATATCCAATGGTGGAAAGAGTTAGTTTTCGAGTTACGCTGGTATTTCTTCTTAGAGCCAGAACCGAAAAAATACATCGGTCATAATCCCTTAGCGCAATTTGCTATGTTCTTCTTCATTGCTTTAGGCACACCGTTTATGATTTTCACCGGTTTTGCTTTATACAGTGAAGGTGCGGGCGAAGGTAGTTGGCAGGATCAGTTATTTGGCTGGGTGATTCCCTTATTCGGTCAAAGCCAAGATGTGCATACATGGCACAACTTCGGTATGTGGGCAATGGTTATCTTTATGTTGATTCATGTCTATGCGGCGATTCGTGAAGATGTAATGTCACGGCAGAGTATGATTAGTACTATGTTAAGCGGTCATCGGATGTTTAAGGATGATCGGGATTAGAGACTGATTATTGTTTTAGTAAAAATGCCACCGAGTCGGTGGCATTTTTCTTTGTGGCTGCTTCTCGTTCCCATCGTCTCACAATCACTGTCATTAAGTTAAGCGTTGGCACTGTCTTGTAGGGCGGATAAGGCGAAAGCCGTCATCCGCCGCAAGTGGCTTGATTCAAGTTTCAACTGTGTTATGTCGGATGACGGCTACGCCTTATCCGACCTACAAAATCACTTAACTTAATGACAATAATCATGAAACGATGAAAACGAGAAGACACAATGAAATCCAATCTCCAATTACAACGCGCCGAAGCCAAACACGCTGAATCCATCGCCCACTTAGTCGGCGAACTGTTACAAGAAATCATGTCCGTAACAGGCGTTACCAGCTTTCATTTCGATGCTGTTGCCACTGCACAACGCTTAAACGATTGGCTAACACAACAACACTACATTGTCTTTATTGCCGTTACAGAATCTGGCATGCCAATAGGCTTTATCAGTCTAACGCAATGTTATGCCTTATACGCCGAAGGTTCTTTTGGCATTATTCCAGAATGCTATGTGCAGCCTGCTTATCGCTCTCAAGGTGTCGGCGCACAATTAATCACACAGGCTCGCCAGTTTGCACACGCTCAAGGCTGGCAACGACTTGAAGTCACCACACCTAGCCTGCCAGCATTTGAAGCCACTTTAGCCTTTTATCAGCAGCAAGGTTTTGAAATCAGCGGTGGACGTAAGCTTAAATTGACCGTTTAAACAGAACGCTATTCTAAAAAATCATTTGGCGCACGCATGCGACCAGAGCGTTGTAAATCAATATTAAACGCCGCTTGCTTAATATCTTCTAAATCACATTTAGGTACAAATTGATTACTGGCTTCTAAAAAGTCCTCAGATAACACTAATACCCTATCCTCTAAATCAATTTTAGGGCTGAGAATATAGACACTACCATCGATACCTAATTGTGAGGCTGCACTAATCAGTGAGTTAGTGGACGATAAAAAGTGCTCGGCTTGTATGGTAATATTGCCACCATTACCACCAATAGCTTGTGCATTAATTTCGCCGTTATTTAATACAACAAATCGGTTTGATTTGACGTAAATGTTGCCACTGTTTTGATCACCGCCACGTACATTGGTAGTTAAACGACCACCATTTACTAATAACAACATATCGTTAACCGTTATATCAATGTTGCCACCTGTCGCATTTTTGGTTCTCGCGGTGATTGCTGCGTTATCAATCAAAGCAACCGTATTAGCCACAATTTTTATATGGCCTGCTTGACTCATTCCCTCAACATTACGGCTAGAATCAGAAGAAATTTGACTATGAGTCGTGGTTTCAAAATTATCATCTTGAATATAAATTTTATCGGCATATATCTCGATACTGCCCGCAGTTCCTGCACCTAAAATATCCGCCGCAATAAAACTACTATTTAGCAATGATAACTCTCTAACCTCCAGCTTAATGCTACCTGCATTACCTTGGTGGGCAACATTAACAATAATGCCTTCATTATCCAAGCTAATCTTATCTGCTTTAATATAAATTTCACCTGATTTCCCCGCCACAGGTACATCAGGATACTGTAAATATTTAGCCATCATTGAACCAGCATAAGAATTAGAAATAATGCCACTGTTAAAGACAAAACTATTACCTAATTGTGGTAAACGCAAAGCACCTGCAATGTATAACTCACCACCCACTTCTAAAGTTAAATTCGGTGCATCTGCGACAGCAAGGCTAATACCACCTACCTCTGCACCGTCGAGCAAGTGAAAATCTCCACCCACCACAATATGGGTAAATCCATCATTAGACAGCGGTTCTGTTAAGGTTTCTTCACTGCTTAATAAATTAGCACTATTACTAATCTGTCCTGCAATATAATGTCCTTGGGTGGGTTGCCCAAGAAAGTAAAAATCATTGCCAACATTAATTTTGATGCAGCCACTTTGATCTAAGCCATCGGCAGAAATCGAAACCCCTTTTTCAAATAAAGCATTATTTGCTGAAATCAGCAGGGTATTGGCTTTACCTAAAGTTAAAGAAGAAGCATTAATCCCAGTAAAGTAAGTACCGCCCAATATATGCAATTCATCTGCATTAAAACTGGTAACACCGCTTTCACCGTTAATATTACGATTCCAAAGCTGCATTTCTTCTAAAGTGACTGCACCACCTTGGATAAAAACACTACCACTGTCATTACCTTTGGTATTGAGCAAAGCCCGATAAACATAAATATTGCCGCCTGCGTTGTTAAGCAGATTACCTTGTGCATCGGTTAGTTTTAATTCGCTAGGCGTTAACACCACTTGCCCTGCTTGGTCTAAGCTTGCCAAATACAATTTGCCACTCAAGGCTTGCAAATTAGTGGTAAAAACAGGGGTATACACCATTAAAAAACTGCTTATATCGCTAGTTTTTATATCAACCGTTTGCCCATTGACCTGCGTTTGTATTTTAACCTCGCCTTGTTCATCCAGTGCATAATCACCTTGCACGCTTATATCGCCGCCGATTAAGGCCAAAGTTTCGCCATCAGGCACTGTTAACGGGGCATTGACTTCGATAGCGGCAGGTGTATTTGATAAAAAGCCAAAAGCTTCAGGGGCAGCAGTGGTAAAAGTAGAGCTGTTTGCTAAATCACTAGAGAATATAGAGCCATCTTGAAATAACACTTGATCCGCAGTGCTAACATAAAAGCTGCCACTGGTTTCTAAACGTGCATTCTTGCCAAAAATCACGCCTGCGGGATTAAGCAAGTACAAGTCTGCGCCGTTAATTTGGTTACGAATAGTGCCGTCAATTAGGGATGTATCGCCACCTGTGACGCGAGAAAAAATGCGTTGCACGGAGTCTGGACCGGAGAAAGTTGCACTTTCACCGGTTGCTAAACTGAACTGTTGAAAACTATGGAATAAGTTAACGCCTGTTTGTTGTCCTAATTGTGCAGGAATTTGGTAATCAGGGCCGCTCAAATTTTGTGCTGCACCGACGCTGCCATCAGTACGCACATCAGCAAAGCAGGCAGTGCTTAGGCCGTAATATAAAATAATAAAACAGGATAAGGTTACAAGGATGGAGGACATGGCATCAGTAACTCAAGCTAAACAAGAAGTAATGGATACCAATACTATACGCCAAAATTAATTAGATGTAGGAGTTACGCAGTTCAAAATGGGTTTTTGTAGGGCAGATAAGGCTTAAACCATCATCCGTCGATAATGTCGTATGACGCTGCGCTTATACAACTTACAACGGTTCTCATCGCTAATTGTGTAACGCCTCAGAGGATTAGACGTTATGCAGTTAAAGCAAGATGCTTTACTAAACATGCTTAGCATTTTCTAACCTCATAAAACTGCTTAAACAGCCCACTCAAATCATGTTAACGTAAGCCACTTAAACCCACCGCTAACATGAGGCTATCTGTGTTTTCTTGGCTCCCCTCCTTTCAACAGCGTTATTTCCAACACGTCATTTATGAACATCGCATTTTTAACGTGCGCGGATTGCGAACGATGGGGACGTTTACATTAGAGCTAGAAACCGTTTTTGTAGAGCTTAAAATTGCACCTTCCTCTAATCCACAGCAAGCGAATTTCAACCCACTTTCTAATCGAGAATTAGCGGGTAATCGCCCCATCTGGGATTTCTTAAAAAACAGCCAGCAATCGCCTTTATTTGCCATTATCGGCGCACCCGGTTCAGGCAAAACGACTTTACTGCAACATCTGGCATTAAGCCTTGCCAAACAGCGTCAGCGACCTACACCCTTAACACAGCGCTATCTGCCGATTTTCCTATTTTTGCGCAATCATGTGCGCACCATTGTTGATGACTACCCACCACTTGCCAGCTTAGCGCAGCAACATTTCAGCGATGAACGCAAATACCCCGATTTAAAACCGCCCCGCGACTGGTTTGCCCGTCAGTTGAAAAAACAGCCGTGCATGATTTTGCTAGACGGTTTGGACGAGGTGGCGGAACTCAGCGAGCGGCAGCAAGTGGCGGCGTGGATTGAGCAGCAAGTATTGAGTTATCCGCGTTGTCAATTCATTGTCACCGCAAGACCGCAAGGCTATCTCAGCGCACCGTTACACCGCGCCCATGTGTTAGAAGTGCAGCCATTTAACTTGAGCCAAGTGCGCCAGTTTATTCACTCGTGGTATTTGGCAAACGAGGTGGTGAGCTTTGGGCATAAGGTAGATGACGGCATTCGTTGGCGTGCCAAGCAGGGCGCGGATGATTTGCTAATGCGTTTAAACGCCATGCAAACGCTAAGCGCGTTAACGGTGAACCCTTTGTTATTAACCATGATTGCGATGGTGCATCGTTATCGCGGTCAATTACCGGGGCGGCGGGTGGAGTTATACGCCGAGATTTGTGATGTGTTGTTAGGCCATTGGCGGCAGGCGATTGGCGTGCAAGACAGCTTAACCGCTGCGCAAAAACGGGTAGTGTTGCAGCCTTTAGCGGCGCAAATGATGTTGCTCAAAGTGCGCGATATTGCCACCACACAAGCCGCCGCTTTAATCGCTGATCCAATGGAAGCAGTGGGGCTAGAAGGCCGCGACGCGGTGCAGTTTTTAAACGATGTGCAAGCCAGTAGTGGCTTATTGCTCGAACAAGCACCGAATTTCTGGAGTTTTGCCCATTTAACTTTTCAGGAATATTTAACCGCCGCGCATTTGCTGGAGCAGAAAACACCACTCAGTTGGGTGAGTTTAGTCAATGATAGCTGGTGGCATGAAACCTTGTTGCTATACGCCGCGCAAGGCGATGCCACGCCCTTAGTGCAAGCTTGTTTGCAGCAAGGCACTGTGCCTGCCTTGACCTTGGCGGCGGATTGCATGGAAGAAGCCCGCGAGTTAGATCGCACGGTGCGCGAGCAAGTCAGCACACGTTTAAGCCTTGCTATTGAGTCAGAAGAACCAGAGCGGCGACGTTTGGCGGCTGAGGTGCGTTTAAATCAGCGGCTGAAAAATTTACAGCGTTTAGATGAAAGCCGCGACATTGATTTGCATAGCATTACATGGGCGGAGTATCAGCTTTTTTTAGATGAGTATTATGCGCAAGGGCGTTATTGCCAGCCGGATCACTGGCAGGGCTATCAGTTTCAAGCGGGGCATGCGCAGTTGCCAGTGGCAGGTATTCGGGCAGAAGATGCCGAGGCGTTTTGTTATTGGTTAAGCGAGCGCGAGGGCGGCAAGTTGCGTTACCGTTTGCCTACGCCGGAGGAAGCGTTAAGCAGTTTGCCCATGCAACCGGATTTAGCGACATGGTGTAAACAAGGTGAGCATTATCGTTTAGTGTTTCATGCGGTGGAAACTGAGCAGTCAGCTTTATTCGCAGTAGAGCAAGCGGTGGCGAGGGCTGCGCCGCATGTGTTGCCGATGCCGGTGAGCTTAAACGATTTTTTTAAAACTTGGTGTTTTACCAGCTTAGCCGCCGAAAATGATTGGGCAACGCGGCACCAAACGCGCATTCGTGCCTTAGACTGCATGTTAGCGTTTGATTTTGATCATGCCTTAGCGCATGCCTTTAATTTTGCGCATGATATTGATTTGGAGTTGGCGCACAATCGGGCGTTTGAATTCATTCATGCTTATGAAATGCGTCAGCAAACGCCGCCCGCTAGTTTGAGTCAAGACAGCGTGTTAATCCGTGATTTAGCACGCGATATGGTGATGGCTTTAGACCTTGCGCGGGATATTATTAGTGCATTGGAATTGGCGCGGGATATTTCACTGGCGCAACCGATTGACAATCGTGCTTTATCGCGTTCATTGGTGCGGGCGCGAGATTTATCGCATGGTTTAGAACAGCTTAGCCAGCAACCTAATTTTAGCGAAATGAGTCAAGCCCGCGACATGGCGCGTAGTATTGCACGGGATTTGTCTAACGATTTGGCGCGGGCGAGGGCGAGAGATTTAGCCACGGCGCGGGTGCGCGATTTAACCCAAGCGCGGGCAAAAGCTTTAGATCGGGCGCGAACGTTGGCCTTTAGTCTCACGCGGGCGTTAGTGTTTATCAGTGAATTCGAGCCGATTTATCAGCAAATTGAGCAGAATATTAGCGAAGCGCAGCAGCGGGTGGTGATGATGCACAGCACGGACGATGTGTATTTGCAACGCTTGGCAAGCTTGGTGCAGACCTTATTGCATTATATTCAAACACCTAAAGCGCAAAAACGGGCGGCATGGCAACAGTATTTAGCACAGCTTAATGCTTTATTGTGGCAAGGCTACCAGTGTTTAGAACAAGCACAGCAAAAGCAGCAGAAATGGTGGCTGTTTAACGCTACCCAGCGGCCTACGGTTGCCAATGATCAGCAAGTGTTAGCCGACAGTTATTGGTGGATGCAAATGGTGATCGCTAGGCAGCAAGGGCGTTTGCCGTGTTGGGAGACATTGAGGGTTGTGCGTGAGGGGTTGGTACTTTAAAACAGTGCTTTTAACAAGCCTTTTTATTTGCTATTCGCGCACACATGATGCCTACTGTCTTACTTGTCACAGACACTAGACAACCGCTACAGACATTTTTAAAACGGTAGGAGTTTCATTAAGTATGAATATTCATATTGATCCGCAATTATTGCACGCTTTGATCGCTTTAATTGCCGGTATTCTTATTTTCATCAAGCCTAAATTACTGAGCTATATCGTGGCAATTTATCTGATTGTCATCGGTGCTTTAGGCTTAGTGAATGCGTTGACTTAGGTGCTTTGTAAGAGAAGGTAGGCGTTGTCACGGTCTTGTAGGGTGGATAAGGCGACAGCCGTCATCCGCCGCAAGAGGCTTGGTGCAAGCTTAAACTGACCTGAGTTCGACGAAATATTTGTTGTAAAAACAATTGGTTTCTCGTTCCCACGCGCTTTGAGGCTGTAAAAGAACCGCTGAATTGTCTGAATCAGGATTCTCAGAATTATAGAATTAACAGGATTATCAAATATTTATAATTCTGAAAATTTTTAAATTCTGTGAATTCTGATTCAGACAAGAAGTTCTTTTACAGCCTCGACATTTGGGAACGAGAAAAAGCCAAATCGTAACAAACTAGCCCTGCGCTAAAAAACCATATTTAAAGCGTTTCCGCGCATCACGCCGACTAAATTCACTTTGTGTGAGTTTCATCAATTGTTGCAATTGCTCATCGCTTAATTGTGCTAACTCATCCGCTGACAATTCAATTAATGGGCGTTGACGGCGGGTCTCGTGTACCTCAGCCAACAACGCTGTATGCTCAGCCAGCACGCGGTTCAATTCTGCAATTTGCCGATCTGCTTCCACTAATTTGCGTTCATGTTGTGCGGCTTTAGCAATTAATAACTTCACTCGTTTTTCGGTTAACTCGTCCGCCATTAGGAAATCACTCCTTGTTGCCGTGGGAATGGACTGTAAAAAAGCTGCTCAAACTGTTGTTATGGTCTGTGGGTGCAGAAACAAAGCACTGTCTTGTCGCTAAACAGATAACACCCCATATTCGATTTGCCATAAAATGTACATTGGCTAGCAATCAACAACTGCAAATGCACGTTATGGTAGCACAAGGCATGTGCATAGAAATGGGTCTCTGGGGGTATCTGTTCACCCATTTTGCATACGTCTATGTATCATAACGGCAGCATGACCTCCACATCAATCTTCAATTGATTACGTCTATTGATACTCAATTTGCCCCACATAACAAATAACCATCATCAATAGACCTATTTCAGGCTAATCATTTATTTCAAGTATTAGGAGTAGTAACATAATGACAGTATGGACTTTTGTGTTTTTGGTCGGGGGGCTAGGTTTGCTTGTCACTGGCGCAGATGTGTTAGTCAGAGGGGCTTCACAACTTGCGTCCTCTCTAAAAATTTCACCATTAGTGATTGGTTTAACCATTGTTGCCTTTGGTTCCAGCGCACCAGAGTTAGCTATTAACGTGCAATCCGCATGGCAAGGCGAGCCGGAGTTAGCCGTTGGTAACGTGGTTGGCAGTAACATCGCCAATATTTTATTAATTTTAGGTGCAGCAGCAGTGGTCACGCCTTTAGTGGTCGCGCAACAATTATTACGCTTAGATGTGCCGTTAATGATCCTTGCCAGCTTTTTATTTTTAGGCTTAGCATGGGATGGTTTGCTCAGTCGTTTAGACGGTTTTATATTGTTCAGCGGTATTGTGGCTTATACCAGTTTTGCCGTCATTAAAAGTCGCCGTGAATCACAAGCGGTGCAAGCTGAATACGAAGCCGAATTTGGTGAAATGGAAAGTACCAGCAATCAGAACTCCATGATGCAATTCGGGTTAATCATTGCTGGTTTAGCCATGCTGGTGTTTGGTTCTGATTTATTAGTCGAATCTGCCTCTGACATCGCCCGCAGCTTAAACATCAGCGAATTAGTCATTGGTTTAACCATTGTTGCTATTGGTACCTCTTTACCTGAATTAGCAGCCTCAATTGCAGCCAGTTTGAAAAAAGAAGTCGATATTGCGGTAGGTAATGTGGTTGGCAGCAATATTTTTAACTTGTTATCTGTGTTAGGGGTTTCCTCCTTAATCGCACCAAATGGCATTGCAGTACCCGAAGCGGCGTTAAATTTTGATATTCCGATCATGATCGCGGCGACCATTGCTTGCTTGCCTATTTTCTTCACTGACGCACGCATTGACCGTTGGGAAGGCTGGTTATTTTTAGGTTTTTATTGTGCTTATATTGCTTACTTGGCCTTAAATGCGACACAACACACTTTATTACCCATGTATAGCGCGTTGATGTTCTGGTTCGTGTTACCGTTAACTACGATCACTTTATTAGTTTTGGTTTGGCGAACCTTTAGACAACGACGGGTATAATTTTTAATTTCATAGGATTTACACAGTTGCATTCTTGTAGGATGGGCTGACGTAGGAAGCCCATCAGTCGCGCCAACATCGCGGTAAACGATGGGCTTCGTACCTTAGCCCATCCTACATGCTGAAGCAGATAAATTCGTGACGCAGGCGCGTCAAGACTTGCTCCCACGCAAAGCGCGTGGGAGCCAGAAGATAAGCAAAACTGATGCTTTTATGACAAAACAGCGACTCATAAGGTCATGCGGTTTCAATTCGTACTGAGTGCAAGGTAAAATGGATGCTTTGTTTACAAGGAGATTGCTTAAGTGATACAGAATGACATTATCCGTTTAATCGTCATTGAGGAATCGGCGAATGATGCTGAAGTCATTCTGAATAGCCTGCGTAAAGCACGCTATCCCATTCGTCCTAAACACATAGAAGATGACGAAGACTTAGCGGAAGCATTAAACGAACACGAATGGGATTTGATCATCTCCGTGCCGTTAGTAGGCGAGTTCACCGTGGAGCAGGCGTGCGAAATGGTGATGCACTCTAAGCTGGATATTCCGGTTATTGTATTACTGCCAAAACTGGATAACAAACAACTGTCCTCTATGTATCAAGCAGGCGTGAAGCATATTGTGCCTAGCGGTAACGATTTTGCCTTGCAAACGGTGGTCGGCTTAGAGTTAGACAATTTATCCGAACGGCGGCGACGTAAACATTTAGAACAACTTTACCGTGAGAGCCAACGTCATAACATCATGTTATTGCAATCCTCTCGCGACGCGATTGCTTATGTGCATGACGGCATGCACATTCACGCCAACCCTAGCTATTTAGAAATGTTCGGTTATAAGGGCATGGAAGATTTAGAAGGCATGCCAGTGATGGATTTAGTGTCACTGGATGACCAATCTAAATTTAAAGACTTCATGCGCGAATACATGACCGAGGATAAAGAAGAAGAACAAGAAATTAGCTTAGAAGGTGTGAAGTCGAATAACAAACGCTTTAAACTGAAAATGGAAGTCAGTAAAGCGATTTATGACAGCGAGCGTTGTATTCAAATTGTCATCCGCGACCAGTCACAAAGCCAAGAATTAGAACGTCAATTGCGCGAAGTCAGTCGCCGCGATCAGTTAACCGGCTTATTCAACCGCCAATACTTCATTGCCTTATTAGAAAAAGCGCAAGCCAAAGTGATGGAAACCAATGTGCGCAGCATTGTGTTTTATATCGCATTAGATAACTTTAGCTCGATTCGGGAAAATGTCGGCGTAGGCAGCAGCGATCCGGTGATTCAAAACATCGGTAAAGTAATCGGCTCTATTGGTGAACATGCGACCGTAGCGCGTTTTGGCGATAGCGCATTTACCGTGTTATTAGTCGATAAAGATATGAATTTCGCCGCACAATTAGCGGAAAAAGTCTGTAAACAAGTAGAAGGCTGTGTTACGGAATTAGGGGATAACTCAGTATTCACCACTTGCAGTATCGGGATTGCACAAGTGTTGGCCTCTGCCGCCAATGCACAAGATGTGTTAGGCGACGCGCATGCGGCCTGCCGTATTGCGAGTAAAGAAGGCGGCAACCGTCACGAAATTTATAAAGCGGTGGTGAAAGCAGCAGATCAAGGCGGCACTGGAGTGAAAGACATCGCGAAGATGATCGAAACCGCGATTGAAGAAAACCGCTTCTCGTTACGCTTCCAGCCTATCGTCAGCTTACACGGCGAAAGCCAAGAGATTTACGAAGTATTCTTACGCATGACCGACAGCGAAGGCCAATTTGTCTCACCCGGTCAATTGTTCTCCGCAGCGGAAGAAGCCAATTTAACCATTCATTTAGATAAATGGGTGTTAAAAGAATCCTTTAAGGTGTTGATGAAACAACAACAAGAAGGGCATCAAACCAGCTTTTTCATTAAATTAACCGACCAAGCGTTAAAAGATGAAAACGTATTGCTGTTTATCCGCCGCTTGTTGAAATCGACGCAGTTATCCGGTGAGCGCCTGATTTTTGAAATCAGCGAGGCAGTGGCTATCAGCCAAGTGAAATTGGCAAAAGCCTTTATTACCAGCTTAAACAGCATGGGTTGTAAAACAGCGTTAGAACATTTCGGTACTGGTTTGAATTCGTCCACGACCTTAAAACATATTCCAGTTGATTACGTTAAGATCGACTCTTCTTTCAGCCGTGGTTTGTCGAGCAACGCAGATAACCAGAAAGCGGTGCAAGAGATCGTGAAATTAGCCCACGACTTAGGCAAAGAAACCATTGCTGAATCGGTGGAGGATGCTAATAGCTTGACCGTGTTATGGCAGTGTGAAGTTGATTTTGCGCAAGGGCATTACATTCAAGAGCCAACGGAAGAGTTATCTTACGACTTTGAGGAAGAGGACGAGGATTAAGGTAGTTCTCTGTCTTTCAGCTAAGCTAAGTAACAAGATTTAATTAATTGACATTTTGAAGCGGTAAAAATACAGTAATATCAAAGCTGTAAGTTTTGCGTAAAATTGTCCAATTACTTATCTCCCAGAGAGCAGAAGCACGTAGGGCGGATAAGGCGATAGCCAAAATAAAAAGAAAACACTCGGCAATAGGCACACGAAAACTTCCAGTTTGAAAAAGTGTTTTTTTCATCGGAGTATTTCGTGTTGTCATTTTGTTACATGTAACGCCGTGTGCAACTTTATTTTTTGAATTGATTTTTAATGACTTTAGTTTTTGAGTAACTGCTTTTTATTGCTCAAGTCACCATGACAAGCGCAAATATACTCTGAAAATTCATCTGTAAAACAAGTAGAGTCATTTAGAATCAACTAGTTAAAAAGTTGCACACGGCGTATCTCAATCATTTGCAGCAAGACCGTCATGCCTTACCGTTATCAAGCCGTTACTTGGTTACGGACGGTTACTACAGCAAGAAAAAGTACATTGATGGCGTTGTCACACTCGACCTGCATCAAATTGGCAAGTTGCATCACGATGCCAATCTGCGCTGGCTCTATCAAGGTGAACAAAAACCGCGTGGGCGCAAACGTCGTTATGCAAACAAGGTTAAGTTTGACGATTTAAGTGGTTTTGAAGCCGTTGGTGAATTAGCCGGACTGCAAGTTTACACTGCCATCGTTAATAGTGATCATTTCCAACGAGACCTGCGCATCGTCTATCTTGTGAAGTGTGTGGGCAATAAAATTCACACTGCATTGCTGTTTGCAACCTGTCTTTTGTTGGATGCAAAGACCAAGGTACGTTTTCAGATTGAGTTTCTATTCCGTGATGCCAAGCAGTTTCTTGGACTGAATCATTGCCAAGCGTGTTGCAGCGAATCCTTGCATTTCCATTTTAATACTTCGATGACCGCCCTAAACTTGCTCAAGCTTGAAGATCGACAATATCACTCTGGGAGCAGCAAAGTCATCTCAATTGCCAGTTGGAAAATCCGTAAAACTAATGCTCACCTGCTTGAACGATTTTCTTCTTACTTAGGGCTGGACTTCAGTTG
>QKBZ01000425.1 GCA_003245895.1 Beggiatoa sp. | reverse complement strand
AATTTAAAAATTTTCAGAATTATAAATATTTGATAATCCTGTTAATTCTATAATTCTGAAAATCCTGATTCAGACAATCCGGCGGTTCTTTGAAAATTGCAGAAATTTACCCGCGCCGCTGGAGCGACGCGGTATGCATTCCCACCGCGAGACGGTGGGAACGAGTACAGATTACCAACTTACCGTTTCAATCCCCGCAAACCCTTTCGCCTTCAAGGCTTTATCATCTAACAACACCACTTGAGACGCGCTGTAACATTCATCTGTCTCAGCTAACAAGGTGCTGCTAGCATCCGCGCCTAACTCAAACACTTGGCAGCCATAACCACTGCTCGGTGGCAAAATGCTCGTCGCGGCAATATCGACATCAACCGCTGCGATTTCAGGGTAGTCATAATAGTAATAATACCCCCCTTGATTCAGCATCACGCGCTGACCGCTGTCGCTCACTGCGGTCAAACTGCGGTAGCCGTCAAACTGCCACATTCCGACTTGTGCCAACTGCTGTGCAGGGTCTAACTGATACAAAGTCGTCCCCTCTTCGCGGCAATTGACCCATAACTTATCGTTTTGAAACAGCACTTCTGTACTGTAATAAGCACATTGAATGGACTGGCTCGCCACTAAATTGGCGCTAGAAGGCGATAAACTCAGCACATTAAGCTGTAACTGATTTCCTGCGCCCATTTCCTTGCTGATTAACAAACCTTGCGCAGTAAAGCCAATCGGCTCACCTGCAATAGAACGTGTCACCGCTTGCGGTTCAGCCACGTTTAAAGGCCAGCTTTTTAACGTCCACTGAGTTAAATATTGGTTAGTTTCTTCCTCTGGTACAGGTATTGGCATTAAAGCCGGTAAAATACAAATTTCACCTTTCACACAGCTTGTGCTGCTGTCAGTACTGCCTGCAAATTTAATCGTTTCTAACTCGCCGATATGAAACATACCATTAGCGATAAAACCAGCGCTGCGTTGCTGCCAACCGTACCAATAATCCTCATAAACTACGTCGTCAGTGCTTTCTAACGCTTCTAACACCACTGGTGTTTGCAATTCGCCGCTGGCTAAGTCTAAAGTCTGCACAGCTAATGGATTGGTGTTATAAAACGCGGCTACGCCTTCGCCCATTGCGATGGACTGATAACCCCGCGATAATGCCCAACGCTGTTGCGCCTTTTCAGGTTTATTCGCGTCATAACGGTAAAAATGTTGATAACCATCGTTACCATAACCCGCTGCCCACAGGCTACCGGCTTGCTGTTGCAGCCACCCAACATTAACCGCTAACTCTAACTCGCCTAACACCTGCGCTTGACCATTGCCCCATTGCAGTGTCATCAAGGATTGATCGCCTAACCCCGCTAAAATGTGATCGCTTAACTCCACGCTACGGCGCAAATACACCGGACTTTCCACCCGTCCTGCTTCGGCTAATTGCCCTGAGTCAAAAGACACCACTTGCAAATACTGTGTCGCACTGCTTTGCCAAGATTGGAGCGGTAACGCGGCATATTGTTGTTGCCAGTCCAGCAGCAAGGCGCGTTCATCGTATAACGCCTCGGAATAACTCCATTGCACTTCGCCTTCTAACGGCACAACACGGTTAATCAAACTAGGATTAGTCGGATCGGACACATCAAACAAACTAACCGCGACTCGACTAACGCTTATTTCGCCTTCGGCTTCTGTTGGCTGATCATGAATGCCGACCGCAAACAAGCGATCCTCATTGAAAAACAGTTTTTCTGACCAACCAGGTACATGCAATTCGCCAATAATGCTTGGCTTGGTCGGATCGCTTAAGTCAATCACCCACAGCGGATCAGTGCGCTCATAAGTCACTACATAGGCTTTATCATCGACAAAACGGGTGGCAAATAAAGCTTCACCGGCTGCAATGTCACCTACTTGACCAATCAGGCTTGGCTCTTGATTGCTTAAATCAAAAATTGCCAAACTGCTGCCTGTGCTGCGATCCGCAGGGCCATATACCACGCGCAATTGTTGATCTTTGACGTTTAAATGGAATTCCGACGGAATTTGTCCTGGTACTTGGATAGTGGACAAGGCTTGTAAAGGCTGGCTAGCATCGGCTAAGTAAAAGGTTTGAATCCAGTTACTCGTCCAATCATTTGGGTTTTGACTGGCTAATACTAAATAATCGTTAAAAATGGCTAAGCGAGGGCTGTAACCGCTTAAATCCGCACTATCGGTTTTAGTCAAATGTCCATCTGCGCCTACAGTAAATGCGGTCACAGTCATCGTTTGCTGCGTGCCGCAATAATCAAAGCAATCTTCCTCAACTACAGGTTCAATAGCAGGTTCGCTAGACTCAACTTCAACAGGATCAATTGCTTCCTCTTCTAACACCACATCATCCCAGTAGTAATAAATCTGGTCTTTATTTAATACAGTGTAAATCACCTGATTGCGGCGACGAGACTCAATAAAACTGCCTTCTAACACTTGTTCATCAACCGTTTGCATACTGCCATCAGGCAAGCTTTGCAACACAGTTAAGCGGGTTTGACTGCCATTGTCATAATCGTTTTGCACTAAAATCACATAGCCATCTAGTGCATATAACTCTTGCGGATTGCCTGATAACTTAGTTTCACTGACTAAACTTGGCGCACTAGGATCACTCACGTCAATGACTTGCAGTTTTTCTGCTTGGCTATTGGCGTAATAAAGTTTTTGGTCAATTAAGCGGAAAATATCTGGTTTTTCGGTTTCCGTAGTGCTGCCGCTGGTGGCATCATCCGCCGCAGTAGATTCCTCTGCCTCAGGTGCGGCTGCCACTGCCTCTTCCCCTGCTATCGCGTCAAAATCGCGATTAGTGTCACTATTGTTTAAAGCAGGTAAGAAAAATTGCTGACTTGGTAAGCGCTCTCGCCCTGCACTCACTGTTAACGGCAACACAGTGCTTGCGGCCCAATCTGCCTCATCTGCTAAACCATGCCCTTCAGGCACCGCAATTAAGGCCAGAAAACAGCGTTGCTCACTATCACACAGTGCAGGCAAAGGCGTTAAGTTTTCTTCAGCAAACGGCGACATTTCTGCAAAAATCTGTGAGGCAATCGGCATTAAACCCGCTTGCCAACCATCCTCAACTGTCCATGATTGAATCACATCATCATCCAAGTTAAACCACGCCAGATAAATCTGCACTTGGCTTAAACTTTTTTCATTTTTAACGGCAATATAAGCCGTTCCAGCTTCATCATTTTGTAAGCTTAATTGCCATGCCTGCACACTGCCGCTCAGCGACAGCAGCAAAGACAGCAAAAGGGAAAACATTAGGCGCATGGGAGTGTTCCTCACTTTTTACTAGGTGTTGTAAAGAAAATAGACGAAATGATACCCGTTCGCTTGTCGTTATTTTTTAAAGATTTTTTTGCTTATTTTCTGTCTGACTGTCTAACACTATTTTTTTCTAAAAAGACCTGACCCCTAAAAATAGCGACATATACGGCAACAGAAAGGCTGAATGGCGCGAGACTTAAGCAGAAATAGCTAAAATTCTGCAAATCATACAGTTTATTTGCATAAATAATTGATTTTATGGGAATCATGTCTTAAGGTATATAAAGCCATATATCAAATTT
>QKBZ01000386.1 GCA_003245895.1 Beggiatoa sp. | reverse complement strand
AACGACTCAATAATACCTTTAGACAACGTATTTCTCGTTTAGTCAGAAAAACGCTCTCTTTTTCAAAAAAGATTGAAAATCACATCGGTGCTATCTGGAATTTTATCCATCATTATAATGAGACAATTCAGTTAAGAGTTCAGTTTCCATAGCACTACTATTACAGGACTACCAATCGCTTAACTTAATGGCAGTGAAATGGCATTTGGGAACGAGTCACGCCAAACGCTACCACATCACCCAACTCGCGCCGCTGGAGCGACGCGGCATGCATTCCCATCGTGAGACGATGGGAACGAGAGCGGCACTAAACCTCCTCAGCCACTTCCTCTATAGGCGTTTCATCCTCCTGCGTCAACATCTCCTCATACAACTGCCGCATATCCTCATCCCCCGCCGCTGGCGGCAATAACATATCTCGGCTCAAGGTGCGCTTGCTCTCTAGCAAATTATGCAAACGCCAGTCAAAACTATGGGTTAAGAAATCAGGGTGAATGGCTAACGGATAATACACATGCACTGTCTTAGTCTGACCAATCCGATACGCCCGACAAGTGCATTGATCTTCAACCGCCGGATTCCACCAGCGGGTTAAATGAATCACATGATTTGCCGCCGTTAAAGTCAAACCAACACCGCCCGCCAAGGGTGAAATAATAAACACATCAAAACCTTCGTTCTTCTGAAAGGTATTCACCCGCGCCTGACGTTTCACCCCGTTCACTGAGCCATTAATCAACATCGGTGACACACCATAACGGCGCTGAATCAAGGCCATTAATAAACGCTGCATCATTTGAGATTCTAAGAAAATCAACACTTTTTCTTGTTGTTCCTGAATCTTGTCTAATAGTTCAAACGTGGTTTTTAAACGCGCTGACAAAGCAATATAAGCCTTATCCAAGGCTTGCGGATCAGTGTCGTCGCTTTTCGGTTGCAAGGCGGCGGGCAAGGTTTCGTTATCGACTTCACCACTAAACCAACTCTCATTGACTGCAATCGGATGCAAGGAAATAGTGCGCAGTTGCTGCAAGGCTTCTAACATCATGCCTTGTTTCATCTCGTTATCGGCTTGCTGCTTAATCACATCGTCGTAATATTCCGCTTGCAAGGCGGGCATGCTCGGCACATTCGGTTCAGGCATGATGTGGATCGCTAATTCAGGGAAACCGGTTAAATGATCCTCCTTCATCCGGCGCAACATAATCGGCGGCGTGCGACTGTCTAAACTGCGCGTTAAATGCGCTTTCAGTTCATACATATTGTCTTGATGTTTCTCGTAATATTGCGAGAACAGTTTTAAATCGCCTAAATAACCGGGGCAAACTGTGTCGATAATGCACCACAAATCCGACAAACGATTTTCAATCGGCGTGCCGGTCATGGCTAAAATAAACTCGGTGTGCATCGCCTTCGCCGCTTCGGTCATCAAAGTACCCGGCGTTTTAATCTTCTGCACTTCGTCGAAAATAATCGCGCCAAAATGCAGCGAGCCGAAACTGTGCTGATAATCGCGCAGCGTTTCATACGTGGTTAAAATCCAATCCGCCGCTTGCAATTTTTCCTTATCTAACAAAGGCAAACCTTGTGTCAATTCGCTGCCTTCGGTGGTGCGCAATTGTTTTAAATCATCGGCGTAAGCGCGTTGAATCACGCCTAGCCCTGGTTGATTAAAATGAATATCATGCTCTTGCTCCCAGTTTTTTAATAAACCAGTGGGCGCAACAATCAAAATCGGCAACGACTGCGCTTTGCCCTCGCGCATCGCCTCTTTTAACCACACCATAAAGGTCAACGATTGCAAGGTTTTACCTAAGCCCATGTCATCCGCCAACAGCCCGCCCGGACTGCCGGAACGCCAATGCTGTTGCAACCATGCCAAACCTTCGTCTTGATGCGGTTTCAAAGTGGATTTTAAGCAGGCGGGTAAACCCAACTCTGGCGCAGGGTCTCGCGGTTGCCAGTTGGTTTTGACATAGTTTAACTCTTTGATATTGTCGGCAATTTGCAAGGTAATCCGCGATTGCCCGCCTAATTCCTCTTCGCCCTCACCTTCGCCACTGCCGCCACCTGCACCGCCGCCCATTGGTGCGGCTGCCATTGCCTCCGGTGGCAACCATGATTCCGAGTTTTTTTGCACCAAGGGCAACACTTTAGCTTCCCATAAGCCGATGTCTTGCACCCGCTGCGAATACTCCAAAGTTTCAACAAACAAATCTTCTAAAATCTGCTCATCGACTTTATCGCCTAAGGCATGGCGCAAAAAGGCGCGCGGATTTTTGGCAAAGGCGCGTCGATGTTCGTGATCTGCATGCTGAAAGTGATGCACCACTTGCAACGCCTCGCGCAACACCTCATCGACCACCACATACCAGCCCTCTTTTAACACATAACGAGAATGCGCTTGCTTCGTGGCGCGGAAACGCTGGGCAAAGGTATCTTGCAGTTCTTGGTTGAACAATTCGCTGGGCAAAGCGGCTAACGGCGACGGCGCGTCACTGTCTAAATTTTTGTCTTGTTTCAGCAATATAGGGTCGAAAATAAACTCGCCGTTTTCTTCTCGAATGTTTAAGGTAAAAGTGCTGGCTTGCACCACGCGGGTATTATTCAAATAGCCTTGGGTCTGAATCGCGCTCACGCTGTCATCTGGCAGCAAAGCACTTAACCGCCCCCAGACTAAAAAGCGTAAATCCATTTCCTCCGGCGGTGCGGCGTTGAAATCATCCATGCCTCGCGCTAAGGAGTAATAAGGTTCAGGAATGCGATATTGTTGGCTACCGACGTTTAATAATGCACCGTTACGTTGTGCGCCTAATACCGGATGTTGGTTATTGCGCAGCCAATGGTAATCGAAGCGGAAACTGGCCTGATCTAGCGTGCCTTCGTGGTTAATGTCCAAGGTAAACGGCAACGGGCTGGGCAAAGTGAGCAAACGCGCTTGTGTATTGGTTACGCTGGCGATAAACGGCGCACTTAAACGTAAGGTTTGTGCATCGTGTTCGACTAACTGCTGCAAAGGTGCGGCGAGATCGGCTTGATTCTCCAACTCGCCTAATAAAAAGGCAACACCGCCGAAGCGTTGCCGGTCGGCGCGGTTTGCCCAATCGGTGAGCAACACCGGCTGCGCGTCTTGCAGCATTTGAAATAAAATATGCTCGCCTTCTAATTGCCATTGAAAGGCACAAGCGGGGACTTCTTTTCTTTTTTTACGAAAAAACATACAGTTTCATGGCTCTTGGCGAAAAAAATACACTCAGCGTCGCCACGAACCAACGCGGCACACTGCACGGATACGCTGTTGTAGCGCCTTGCGCCTTGTTTTTGCAAGTGTTATAGATTGCTTGTAAGTCGTATAAGCGTAGCGTCATACGACACAACGGCGGATGACGGCTAACGCCTTATCCGCCCTACAAGACGCAATCCCCTCGCTGTTCTTAAATTTCCCACCTTTTCAAAATCACAAGCCTTTGTAACCCTAACTTGTGTAATGGTCTAATAATCTTGAAGAGAAATATAGCCAACAAAAGTTGGTCATTTAGGAGAAATTAGATGAATCAGACAAATCGCAAACCTCGTCAGACATACACAGCAGAGCAGAAGCTGGAATATGCCAAGTTGATGGTGG
>QKBZ01000105.1 GCA_003245895.1 Beggiatoa sp. | reverse complement strand
CCATTCGCCTGTCCCCGCTTGTGGCATATCGCCCGTGTGTCCTTCGGCACGAATTGGAATGCGTCCGCTTAGTTGATAGCCAATATTGCCTTCGGTATCGGCATAAACAAAGTTTTGGCTAGGTGCGACATAGTAGTCTGCCAAGGCTTGTTGGAATTCTTGCCAATTCTGCGCACGGTTAATGCGCATAAAGGCTTCTAACGTGGTGTCATCTGCGCTATGGCCTACCCATTTTAAAGCCAACGGTTTTGCCGCAGGCACATCCACCACATCGCTGATCACAGGGCCATATACTGATTCTCGAATGGTGAGTGTATAAGGTTCAGCATCTTTAATGGCGATGGTTTCTGTTAGTGTTTCATATTCAGTGGCTTGCCCTTTGTAGAGATAGCCTTTGCCATCTGCTGTTGGTTCTAACTGATACACGTCCTCAACATCGGCTTCCCCATTGGTTACGCCCCATGCAATTGACTGATTATGCCCAACTGCCACCGCAGGCAAGCCAGCCATCGAGCCACCAATCACATCGTATTCACCGCCTTGTAAATGCACTAAATACCAAATTGCAGGGGTGCTAGTGCCTAAATGTGGGTCGTTGGCTAAAAAGGGTTTGCCTGTTGCGGTGCGGGAGCCATCGACTACCCAGTTATTAGAAGCCCCTGTGCCTAATGGCATTAATTCTGCCAGCAAGTCCAATAGTTTCGAGGCTTGCACTTCGTCAGCCGCTTCTGGTTTTAAATCGGGTAAACGGCCTTCTGGCGTGTTAATCGCTTCATCAGGATATAAGCTGACTAATTTTAAAGCACGTTCAGGGCTTAAGCCTTTAGCGGTTAATTGATAACGCAGTAATTCTGCTTTGCGATTGGCAGCTAAATAAAAGCCCATTACTTTTTGCCAGCCCACGACATCGATCACCGTCCAAGGCTCTGGCGTGAGTTGAAATAAATGGAACTCAGGGGGCAAGGGTGGGTCGGCTGCTAAAAAGGCGTTAACACCATCGACATAAGCTTGCACAGCAGCTTGTGCTTCAGGGCTGAAGTGTTCATAAGCTTGCTGGGCATAGCGGCGGAAGCCCCAAGTGCGCAGGAATTTATCTTTATCTAATGCCGTTTCGCCGAATAATTCTGCTAATCGTCCGTTACTGATGCGGCGATTCATTTCCATTTGCCACAAGCGGTCACGCGCATGCACAAAGCCTTGTCCAAACCACATATCATGACTGTTTTGGGCTTTAATATGCACCATGCCACTGGGTTCTTGCTCTATGGTGACGGGGGCTTGTAAGCCTGCCATTTCTAAGGTGCCAGAGAGCGGAAATTGTCGTTGTAGGTAATAACGTCCAATGATGAAGACGAGGAACAACACAACTGTGCTGAAGATGAGAAATCGGGCTAAGTGTTTCATAGGTGATGAAGGAGAGAGGTTGTCAGAATGAGGGGGTTTAGGGCTAGAAACTTGACGGAGGTTATGATAACACTGTATGTGTGATAGCACTTGCTTTGTGAGGGTGAAAGTAAGTGATGAGTTAGGAACGAATAAAGTGTTCAAGGATAGCTAAAGTTTTATTAGATAGTTTTAAGGTTGAAACTGCTAGGTAAATAGCGTTGTTTCAGAACATTTTTTAGAATACTATATGATAAAAAATAAATTACTTGTTTCCAACGTCACGCAGCTATTAACATTTTTTTCCCCCAGACTTACTTAACTTAAGTTATGCAGGTGAACTACTCGTTATGTGTGTAATTCAGAGAAATGCTAGAGAAGGATAACAATGAAAAAAAGTACAAGCCCACAAAATATAATTCCTCCTATAATCGCCGACGAACACAGTCACAATAATTATCAATTAGGCACAGCAACATTTACACCATATGATAATTTGCCGTTCAATAATTTAAAGGAGCATCGTGATTTTTCTAAAGAGTATCCAAGTAATCAAATACCCACAAGCAATATTTCTTCAGTAGTATTAGAAGGTTTAGATCAAGGTGTAGCAAAACTAGTTGCTTTAAAGCAAGCAGAATATACAAATCTCGCATATAGATATAAAAACATACATTACATGTTGGTAATGATTGGTTCTGTTTTTGGGATAATTACTCCATTTATAATTCCTTATTTTCCAGTGCTTGCTCAAATAACGTCAATAATAGTAGTCTTTGTTATTAGTCTGGAGCATATTTTCAAGCCTAAAGAAAAATGGACTCTTTACTCTAAAGCAACTGATTTAATTCAATTGCAATTATTTAAGATTACAGGTGCATATAAAAATAACAAAGAGTTAATTAATACTATTATTAATACCGAAGCGCAAATTTTAGACACTGTTCCAGATTTAAATGAAGTGTTAAAGCAAGTTAAAAACAGTCGAGTGCCTAACAAAAACACATAACTTGTCGCTCAAGGCTGACTCGGTGTGGTCTGGCTTTTTTGTTTTGATTTGAGCTTTGCGGCGGCACCAGTCGACTTAGCTCAGGCGTTAACAATCAAAAAGTATTAATATAGAACCAATAGAATTAAATGATGAAGTAAAAGCACTTTTGGCAAGCGAGGAACTTCCGATTTCAGACCTGTACAATCCGAATAAACCTAAATTATTTGGGATTCACTTTGATGGTCAAATCATTGGCATTGTTGGCATAGAAGCATATGAAAACACCGGATTATTACGCTCTTTAGTCGTAAGTAAGGCTTCTCGAAAAATGGGATGCGGGAAGAAGTTGGTAGCTGAAGCAGAAATATGGGCATGTGAAGAGGGCATTAAATCGTTATACCTTCTCACGACATCGGCAGCCAACTTTTTTTCACGGATTGGTTACGAGGTTGTACCTCGAAGTCAGGCTCCTGCTTCTATAGCAAGCACAGCCCAATTCATTGGTTTGTGTCCAGCATCAGCTACATTTATGTGCAAGACGTTTTTACTGGCCTAATTTAGATGTGGATTTGAGTATTGATAAGTAACAAGATTTAATTAATTGACATTTTGAAGCAGTAAAAATACAGTAATATCAAAGCTGTAAGTTTTGCATAAAATTGTCCAATTACTTATTATACAAAACTCGTAATATTCCCCATTAACAAAATGAGTCCAACAGTAAACAGTATTTCATGAATCGGTTTATCACTATTCAAGAAAACAATTAGTAGCGGAGAACAAACCGTTCCCCCCAAACTTCTTTATGTAGCCACCTACAACTTTGCTACTTGTCATTCATATGCTCTAATGGCATATCAGACCTAAATATCCCCCCACTAAAACCTGAAAAACAGGGAGTTTGCCCATGAAAATTGGCAAAATGCTGGTTTTTTTGCTGTTATTGCTATGTCTCATCGCCTTTTTCAGCTTTGATGTAGAGCAGTATTTCACCCTTGATTATTTCAAAGCACAGCAAGCGCATATCGATGCTTATTACGCTACGCACCCACTACGCACCGCTTTGATTTTTTTCAGTTTATACGTGGTATTAACCGCTATCTCCTTCCCTGGTGCAGCGTTGCTAACCTTAGTCGGTGGCGCGATTTTCGGGCTGTTTTGGGGCACGGTGTTAATTTCCTTTGCTTCGACCATTGGCGCAACCTTAGCCTTTTTAGCCTCACGTTATGTATTTAACGATTGGATACAACGTCGTTTTCA
>QKBZ01000372.1 GCA_003245895.1 Beggiatoa sp. | reverse complement strand
CGTGGTGCAAACCAATGCCGCTAACCACAGTTCGGTCACTGACAGTGATGGTGACACTGCAGACCCAGCCGCCAACCAAATCGCTGTTACCTTGACAGCAGGTGGCAGCAGCACCGGCAATAACTTCTTAGATATTGCAGATGCAGGCTCTGTCAGTGGTCAAGTGCGTTTAGACGTAGACCAAGATGGCACGACTGGTGGTATTACAGATAGTGATGACACGGGCTTAAGTGGGGTGACAGTACAACTATTTACTGACCCTAATAACGACGGTGATCCGAGTGACGGGGCACAAGTAGGGACAAGCCAAACCACAGATAGCAGTGGTAACTACAGCTTTAGCAGTGTGGTGGCTGGCAATTACGTGATTGTACAAACTGACTTAGCTAATCATTCTAGTGTCCTAGATATTGAAGGTGATACCACTACACCTAGCGTTAACCGCTTGAGTGTCACTATGAGCATAGGTGGTAGCGTTTCTAATCAGAACTTCTTAGATGTCCGCAATGTTCCACAAGCCAACCCCGACACCAACACCGCCAACGAAGGCGGTTCCGCGATCACAGGCAACATTCTCACTGGTGGTGTAGCTACCGGTGATAACCCTGATGATCAAGGTGATCCGACTGCCTCTGTTATCTCCGCGAGCCAAGGTGGCAACCCTATTACATTTGGGACTCCATTCGTTACGGCGAATGGGGGGCGTTTGACCTTGAATGCGAATGGTAGTTACAGCTATGTGCCGCCTGCTTCGGGGAATGTGCCTGCGGGTGGTTTGGTTGAGGTGTTTAATTACACTATTGCCGATGCGGATAGTGATGAAAGTAGTTCGACGTTGACGATTACGGTGAATGATGTACCGATTCCGCCTGAAAATCTGTTGCCATTGGCTGTGGATGATAGCGGGACGACGGATGAGAATACGCCGATTACTTTGAACTTGTTGTCAAATGACACGGCAGGGGAGCCAGCGACAACTATCGTTAACCTGACTGCTCCATCTAACGGGACAGTGCTGCAAAACACTGATGGTACAGTGACTTATACGCCGAATGCAGGTTTTACCGGTGTTGATACCTTCCAATACGTCATTCGAGATGGTAATGGCGATGCGAGTACAGCAACAGTTACTATTACTGTGGTCGCCAATAATTTACCTGAAGCGGTGAATGATACGGATACAACGCCAATTGGCACACCTGTCACTACTAATGTGTTAGGTAATGATGATCAAGGTGATGCGCCTGCGACGGTTGAGAGCATTACGCAGCCGAGTAATGGTGTGGCGGTTAATAATGCTGATGGTACAGTGACTTATACGCCTAATCCTGATTTCACGGGTGAAGATAGTTATACCTATACCATTGTTGATGATAATGGGGATCGCAGTACGGCGACGGTGACGGTTACTGTCAGTCCTAATCCTACGCCTAATTTATTGCCGGTCGCAGTGAATGATAGCGGTAGTACGGAGCAAGGTACGCCTATCACAACTAATGTGTTGGGTAATGATAATCAAGGTGATGCGCCTGCGACGGTGACGCAAATCACGCAAGCCAGCAATGGCACTGTGGTGAATAATGGCGATGGTACGGTGACGTATACGCCTAACCCTAGTTTCTCTGGCACAGATACTTATACCTACACTATTACGGATGATAATGGTGATCAAAGTACTGCGACAGTGACTGTGACGGTTGTGCCTGCGCCGATTGTTCCAAGCAATCAACCGCCGATTGCAGTGGATAACAGTGCGTCTACATTACCCGCAACACCTGTCACTATTGCAGTGTTGCCGAATGATAGTGATCCTGATAATGACCCGCTGACGGTGACTGGTTTCACGCCTCCTGCGAATGGGAGCGTGACACAAAATCCTGATGGTACGTTTACTTATACGCCAAATGCAGGTTTTACTGGTGTAGATACGTTCACTTACACCATTAGTGATGGTAATGGTGGCACTGATACCGCGACGGTTACAGTGACAGTGCCTGATAATTTGCCACCAGATGCGGTGAATGAGACCACTTTCACGCGGCCTAATACGCCGGTTAATATTCGTGTATTGCCTAATGATAGTGATCCTGAAAATGATCCGCTGACGATTATTGATTTTACGCCACCGACCTATGGCGAGGTTGCACTCAATCCTGACGGTACTTTCACCTATGTACCAGAACAAGGCTTTACTGGCGCAGATACTTTCACTTATACCATTAGTGATGGTCATGGTGGCACTGATACCGCGATAGTTAGAGTGCTTGTTGAGTCTGTAAATCAACCTCCGGTTGCGGTTGATGATGCGAGAACGACTCAGCCAGAGACACCAGTCACTATTTCTGTGTTAGGTAATGACAGTGATCCTGATGGTGATACTTTAACTATCACTCATTTCACAACACCTGATAATGGTACAGTGACACAAAATGCTGATGGCACATTTACTTACACGCCAGATGCAGGCTTTAGTGGCGAAGATACTTTCACTTACACCATTCGTGATAGTAGTGGTGGTACAGATACCGCAACAGTAACGATTACTGTGCCTGAGGCAAATCAGCCACCGGTTGCAGTGAACGACCGTAGAACGACTCAGCCAGAAACGCCAGTCATTATTCCAGTGTTAAGTAATGACAGCGATCCTGATGGCGATCCGTTAACGGTGACAGAGTTCGAGCAACCTGCTAACGGTACGGTGACGCAAAACCCTGATGGTAGCTTAACTTACACGCCAGATGCTGGCTTTACTGGCACAGACACTTTCACTTATACCATTAGCGATGGCAATGGTGGTACAGATACGGCGACGGTGACTATTACTGTGCCTGAGAATCAGCCACCGGTTGCGGTTGACGATGTGAGAAGTACGCTGCCAGAAACGCCTGTTATTATTCCTGTTTTAACCAATGACAGCGATCCTGATGGTGATCCGTTAACGGTGACAGAGTTCACGCAACCTGCAAACGGTACGGTGACGCAAAATCCTGATGGTACATTGACTTACACGCCAGATGCAGGCTTTAGTGGTGAAGACACTTTCACTTACACCATTAGCGATGGTAATGGCGGTACAGACACCGCGACTGTGACCATTACTGTGTCTGAGAATCAGCCACCGGTTGCGGTTGATGATGTGAGAAGTACGCTGCCAGAAACGCCTGTTATTATTCCTGTTTTAACAAATGATAGTGATCCTGATGGCGACCCGCTGACGGTGACAGAGTTCACGCAACCTGCAAACGGCACGGTAACGCAAAATCCTGATGGTACATTGACTTACACGCCAGATGCTGGCTTTACTGGCACAGACACTTTCACTTATACCATTAGTGATGGTAATGGCGGCACAGACACCGCGACGGTGACAATCGTTGTTGCTGAACCTGAGTTTGGTAGTGTAAGTGGGTTTGTATTAGATGACGTGAATTATGATGGTACTGGCGATTTAGGAATTGCAGGTGTGACAGTCACGCTGTTAGATAGTGATGGCAATGAAGTTGCCCGCACGACGACGAATGCAGATGGTCAATACTTCTTTGACAATATCCCTGTGGGTGACTATAGCGTTGTCGAAACAGACCCAAGCAATTACGACAGCGTTTCAGACAGCGATGGTGATGCCAATGGCAATAACCGCGTCGCGGTTACAGTCACCAGCAATACCAATGTCACTGCCCGCTTTGTCGATGTAGTGCCAAATAATCCGCCTGTTGCCAGCGATGATGATACCAGTGTGCGCACGGATGAAAACAATCCGGTGAACATTCCGGTATTGCCAAATGACAGCGATCCTGATGGTGATCCATTGACTGTGACCGTATTCACTCAGCCTGAACATGGTACGGTGGTACGCAATCCTGATGGCAGCTTCACTTATACACCAGATGCAGACTATATCGGTGATGATTCATTCACTTACACCATCACTGATGGTAAAGGTGGTTATGATACTGCCACTGTGACCTTGAATGTGCTGCCATTGAATGATCCACCTAATGCTGTTGATGATACCGAGTCTACACGACCTAATCAGCCTGTCGGTATTGTGGTGTTGAGCAATGACAGCGATCCAGATGGCGATCCGTTGACGGTGACTGATTTTACTCAGCCTAGCAATGGCAGCTTAATGCTGCATACAGATGGTAGCTTTACCTATACGCCAAATTCAGGCTTTACCGGTACAGACACCTTCACTTATACCATTACTGATGGACGTGATGGCACAGACACGGCAACAGTCACGATTACCGTGCCGGAAGCAATGGCAGACTTGAGCTTAGAGAAAACAGTAAGCACGTTGACACCAACAGTGGGTTCAAGTTTGACTTACTTTGTGCAAGTTACAAACGCTGGGCCTGATACTGCCACTGGCGTTGAAATCACGGAAAGTATTCCTTCTGGCTTAGCGAATGTCAGTGTTGCTGTGAGCCAAGGGCTTTACGATGCGGCGACAGGGCTGTGGATTGCCGGTGAAATTCCGGTGGGCACGGTTGTGACCTTAACCATGACTGGTACCGTGTTGCCTACAGGTAGCTTGTCAAATACCGCGCAAATTACTGAATCAGATCAACCTGATATTGATAGTGAACCAGATAATAATATGCCGGGTGAAGACGATGGAGACACGGTTGTCCCACGTATACCGGTCATAGTTATTCCTGATCCAGAACCTGAAGTGCCAGAAACAGGCACAACGCCTGATCCAGTGCCTGAAGTGCCTGATACAGGTTCAACACCTGATCCAGTGCCTGAAGTGCCTGATACAGGTTCAACACCTGATCCAGAACCTGAAGTACCTGATACAGATTCAACTACTGAAACAGACCCAGAACCAGAGCCAACGCCTGAAACAAACCCTGAGCCTGAACCAGAAGAGCCTGTTTCTAATATAGTGCCACAGCCTGATCCAATGCCTTCTTTTGAGGATGCAATCAGAGATTTAATTACGACCTCGCGTCATCATGTGGAGTATTTGGATCGCTTAGATACAGACTCAATCTCGCGTGATTTTGAGCATGAGTCTCAATATCTGCGCTTACATGAAGATCAGATTCTCTCAGACTTACCTTCTAACCAGTATGTGCATCATGCGGTGAATGAAGACCCAACTGCGATTGAGCGACAATATGGTAATGCCGAGTCTCAAGAAATCGTTCGCTACGGCGTTGTCAAAAAGATAGATGAGATTCTGCGCGCTCAAGACTTAACAGCACAGTTGCTCAGCCGTTTGGAAGATGAGTTCTGTATAGGAGCTGATAGCAGCAGTAATGAATGCCAAGCATTGGAGTTTGAAGAACAATTGCTAATGGCGGACGGCTTCTTAATTGAGCAAGCACTATTCCTTAAAAATATTAATCCAGAATAACACTATAAGGTTGTTAGAGCCTGTGTTCGACGAAATTTTGCTGTAAAAATAAGCAGTTCCTCGTTCCCACCATTTTGGTGGGAATGCATGCTGTGTCGCTCCAGCGGCACGAGTAGCACTTGTAATCGCGACTCGCGCCGCTGGAGCGACGCGGTACGTATTCCCATCGGGACGATGGGAACGAGGAATAGATTGTCTTTACGGATATATTTCGCCGAACTCAGGCTATTGAACGCATTTTACCAATGCACCTTATGACTCACCCCACGCCAAGGACGCATAACTTATGTTTTTTAAGAAACTATTTGTGGTTGGTAGTGCACTGTTCGTATTAGCGAGCTGTGCAGTTACACCTGAACCCATCACAGATGAAGAAATCAAACAACGCATTGCTCAAGATCAAGAAGCAATGTTTAAAGAACAAGCACCGATCACCAAGCCGGTTACTTTACAAGAAGCCTTAGCCCGTGCATTAAAATACAACTTAGATCATCGGGTTAAGTTGATGGAAATTGCGTTATCACAACGCATTTTAACCACTTACAATTATGAAATGCTGCCAGAACTGATGTTATCAGCCGGTTATCATAGCCGCAGTAATGACAGTGGTGGTATTAGCCGTTCTTTATTGACTGGGGACATTAGTTTAGAGCCTTCAACCTCGGTTGAGCGTGATTATTCACAAGCTGGCTTAAATGTCGTGTGGAACGTGTTAGATTTTGGTGTTAGCTACGCCACTGCGCAACAACATGCTAATGACGTGTTAATTGCTAAAGAACGCAGTCGTCGCGTGTTGCAAAATATTTTATTAGATACCGTAGATGCCTATTGGCGTGCAGTTGGTTCAGAGCGTTTATTAACGCCGGTCAATGAATTATTAGGCAAAACACGTGAAGCTCTGAAAAACTCACGGGAAATGGCAGAGAAAAGCATTCAAAATCCTGAAGTGTCTTTGCTTTACCAAAAACGCTTATTAGAAGCTTTAAACAAATTAAATCAATTACGTGAGCGTTTAGAACTATCTAAAACTCAGCTTGCTGCATTAATGAATTTAAGACCCGGTACTTATTATGAAGTTGAAGTGCCTAAAACCTATCATATTCCTGATGGCAGTGAATTAGACTTAGCAAAATTAGAAAATGAAGCCTTATCTTTCCAACCTGAATTGTTAGAAGAAGATTACAAAACACGTAATAAAGCCTTAGAAGTCAAAAAAGCCATTCGTCGTATGTACCCAGGCTTAGAAATTTCTTTTGGCCCTAATGTGAATAGCAATTCCTATTTATACAACGGTGATTGGTTCGAGGCCGGTTTACGCTTATCTTGGAATGTGCTGAATCTGTTTACGGGTGGCCCTGCACAAAAAGCAGAAGCGGAAGCGCATGTTGTGTTAGCAGAACATCGCCGTATGGCTTTAAGTATGGCAGTGATGACTCAGTTATGGATTTCCTATAACCGTTTTCAGTTAGCGAAAGAAAGCTTTGCGATGGCGGATGAGTTGTATCAAGTGAATAAGCAACTGAGCCAATTTATGATAAACGCGCAAAAAGCACGCATGCGTAGTGAATTAGATACCGTGTTGACACAAACAGATGCCATTGTGTCTAAAGCAGCGCGTGAGTTGAGCTTCGCTGATGTACAAATTGCTTGGCTGAAGATTTTCCACAGCGTAGGTACTCGCGTGGTGTCTGCTGATATGATGGATTTAACAGGCGGTAACTTCCATATGTATTCATTGGAAGATATTCAGAAACAGTTTGCGGATACGCCTTTGTTGAAACAGCTTTTGTCGGTTGAATAAGCATGATGTAGGGTGGAATAGCGCAGCGTATTCCACCATAAATATTCTGAATATTGTCTGAATCAGAATTTTCAGAATTAAAAAATTAATAGGATTCTCAAAATATAATAATTTTGAAAATCCTTAAATTCTGTGAATTCTGATTCAGACAACAAGCCTTTTGGTGGAATACGCTACGCTATTCCACCCTACATCTTTACCCCTTCATACGATTAAGCCTTGTTTTTAAACACATAAAAAATGGATAACCCCATGCAACGCTTTACCCTGTTTTGCTTAAATCTACTGCTCGCCTTGCCATTCACCGCACATGCCGCTGAGCCTGATGAGTTGGCACAGGTCACCATGCCTGAGCCAGAACCAAGGGTGTTGCTGGTTGCGCACATCGAAACCACTTTAAGCAGCGAAATCAACGCACGCATCGACAGCTTACCGGTGAAAGTTGGCGACCGCTTTAAAAAAGGTAGTCAATTAGTGGGCTTTGATTGTCGTGTGTTGCAGGCGCAATTAAGCAAAGCCAATGCGCAATTGCAGGCGGCACGCAAAACACTGACAGCCAGTCGGCAATTAGCAGAATATAAAGCGATTAGTGAGTTAGAGTTGGCGGTGGCAGAAGCAGAAGAATTAAAAGCGCAAGCGGATGTGAAATTAAACCAGACCCAAGTTGGTTTATGTCGCATCAACGCGCCTTTTTCTGGCGCAGTGGTCAAACTGCATACCAATTTACATGCAGGTGTTGCGGCAGGCACGCCGTTAATGGACATCTTGGATGATAGCCGTTTAGAAATGCAATTGAATGTCCCGTCTAACTGGTTGCAATGGATTAAAGTCGGCACGCCTTTTAAAGTCACCATTGACGAAACCAACACCGAACACAGCGCGGAAATTATTCGCATTGGTGCAAAAGTCGAAGCCGTGAGCCGTACTGTTGAAGTTTATGCTCAACTCACCGGCAAAGCTTCTAAATTACGTGCGGGCATGAGCGGAGTCGCACATTTTGAACGCTAAAGTCCCAAGTACAAGTACAGGTGATGCGCTCAATGCTCAATTGTTGGTTTTAAGCACCTTAATTCAACTGGAAAAACAAGCCCGTAAGGCAGAAACGCTGACAGAACTTGGCTTTCTGATCGCTAACGACACGCACCGTTTATTGTCTTATAAACTGGCGGTAGTCTGGCAAATACGTGGCAAAAAAGCGGAATTGCACGCGGTATCAGGGGTGAGTGTGTTAGATCGCAACGCGCCCATGCTGCGCTATCTGCAACAAGTGTTACAACAGTATTCTCCCGTACAAACTCAATTGCCCCCCATTCATAACCTTGATTTAACACAGATAAGCGACAATTTACGCGAGGAATGGCAAGCGCAAGGCTTTGGGCAAGGCTTATGGTGTCGCTTGCAACATCCGCGTTTAGGCTATTTAGGCGGCGTATTATTGCTGCGCCAAACGCCTTGGCAAGACAGCGACATCACCTTGATGTCCACTTTAAATGATGCTTATACCCACGCATGGGGCAGTTTGTCAGGTAAACCGCCGCGCGTTTGGTTGAGCAAGGCGCGCAAAAAACTGTTGTTAAGTCTTGTTTTTATCACCGTGATTGCCGCGTTATTCGTGCCCGTGCATGAATCTGTGCTAGCCCCTGCGGAAGTGGTGGCGCAACAGCCTTGGGTAGTCAGCGCACCTTTAGATGGTGTAATTAAAACGGTTGAAGTACAGCCGAATCAGCTTGTTGCAATAGGCCAAGTGCTGTTTAAATTAGATGATACTAAAGAGAAAAACAGTTACTTAGTGGCAACAGAAAGCCTTGCCGTAGCCAAAGCGGAATTGCTCAGCGCCCGCCAGAAAGCGTTTAGCGACATACAAAGCAAGGCCGAACTTGCACTGTTAGAAACCAAAGTTAGACAACGCCAAGCGGAAGTGAATTATTTACAAGAAACCCGCGAGCGCATGACGGTGACAGCAGAGCATGCAGGCATTGCGGTGTTCACAGATGTGAATGATTGGCTAGGCAAACCGGTGCAAGTCGGTGAAAAAGTGATGACGATTGCTGATCCGCAACATACAGAATTATTGATCTGGGTTTCTGTACACGATGCCATCCCGTTTCAAACAGATAATCGCGTCGTGTTATTTTTAGACACTGATCCAGTTAATCCCTTAGAAGCCAGCCTGTATCAAGCTGCGTATCAAGCTGAACCTACGGTTGAACAAACTTTAGCATTTCGTGTAAAAGCAAAATTTGCTGACGCACAAGCCTTGCCGCGTTTAGGACTAAAAGGCACCGCTAAACTATACGGGCAGCAAGTGCCTCTTTATTACTACTTATTCCGCCGCCCGTGGGCAAGTGTGCGGCAGTGGTTAGGGATGTAAGACGATTTTTCATCGTCTTACGCTCAAAGTCTTGGGTTAAGCTGGTTTGTGAAAAAAACTATTCCACTTCCAATTCACATCCCATCAAACTCAATTCCCCAGCCAAGCCCAACACGCGAGCAGAGTTACACAACACAGGCGAGACATTTGTCCAGCCGACGGTGGTTTCTTCGTCTCGCATTAAGGTGACTAATAATTGCAAGCTGGCAGTGTCAACGCGGCTGACTTGTTCACCGGATAAGCGAATGCGTTGACCGCGCAATTCGCGCAGTTGTTGGTATAAATCAGATAGTTCTGTGAGTGTTAACACGGGTGGTAAATTCACTGCTGTCCAGCCAGCGAGTAAAGAGTCTGCGGTTTCGTCAGTTGCATCAATATCAAGCGCAGAATCCGCGTCAGCATCGCTGAATTCAGCTTCGGCAGTTTGTTCGGCATCGGCAACTAAGGTATAAGCCGCAAAGGTTTGTTGCTCGGCTTCATCCTCTGCCTCTTCGTCTATCGCACCAAGGGTAACAAGAGAGGCCGCAGAGTCTGTTTCTAAATCACTGCTTGCGGTTAAGTCGTCATCTTCTGCATCGATAATGACTAAGGCATCTTCCTCTGGCGTTAGCTCAGTGCTTGTTGATGCTTCAATTTCCGCTGTGTCGTCTGTTTGTTCTGCTTCAATGATCACGATGGGTTCTGCGTCATTGTTATCGTTTGTTACTGTCTCTGCTTCTTCGCTCGCATCAGCAGCAAGTAGTTCACTGTCGGTGCCCGCTTCTACAACTTCAGCACTTTCAACAATCGTGGTTTCAGCCTCATCGATGTTATCTGCTTGCATTGGCCTATCATCTGTCATGTCTGCATCATCATCTGCTTCAGCACTTTGAGCTTCGACTTCTGCCTCAGCCGCTTCTGTTGCCACGACAGTTTCTACCGTTACAGGCTCTACATCGCCTGTTGTATCACTGGCTTCCGTTGCCTCAACAGCTTCTTCTTCAGCATCCACAGCCGATGCGGTGTCCTCTGTATTAGGCGTATCATTTTCTGCTAACCACGCTAAAGGATCATGGCCGATATGTTGAGTTTTCTTTCTTCTTGGCATTATAAAGTCCTCCTGTGCAGCAAATCTTCCGCTAATTGGCGGTAATCATCTGCACCGATACTTTTAGGGCGATATTCAAAAATCGTTTTGCCAAAACTGGGCGACTCCGCTAAAGCAACGCTTTCTCGAATCGGCGTTGCTAAAATGCGGTTAGGGAAGTAAGTCATTAATTTATCACGCACATCGCGTGCTAAACGTCGCCGTTGTTGATAGCGTGTTAATACCAGCCACAGCGGGATTTTTTTCGCCAACGCAGTCTCAAAATTGCGAAAAGTGGCCATTAAATAAGATAAACCATGCAAAGCAAGATAATCGCCAGAAACGGGGACTAAGGCAGAATCTGCGGCGACTAAGGCATTGACTACTAAAGTGCCAGACGAGGGCGGGCAATCCATTAACACTGCCACTTGGTCACTAAACTGCGCTTTCAGCAGATTATGCAAGCGATCTCGTGGCAAGGCTTTGCTTTCTGCCTCACCTAAACGCGCACCGGCAGGGATTAACTGCAAATTTTCGCGCACGGACAACACGCCATCGCTTAAACTTTGCTCCCCTAACAAGGCGACATCCATGCCGCTAACATGCGGATCATGTACACCTAAAGAAGCACTTAAATGCCCTTGTGGGTCTAAGTCCAGTAATGTTACAGGATGCCCCATTAAGGCTAAGGCATGGCCTAAATTCAACGTGGTGGTGGTTTTGCCCACGCCGCCTTTTTGATTAATCACCGCAATGATCAGCATAGCATGGTTATCCTAAGTATTTTTATCAGTAGACTGCTGTGGTGCCGTTGGCTTACATATTGGGCAAAATTTCAAAATAAACTAACAAAGTGCGCTGCATTTGATGACCATTATCATCGCTGACCATAAAATAGCGATTGCCTTTATGGCGAGTTAAGCCCTCAAAATTATCAATCATCCAACCTTGGCTACTGTTAAATTCTGCTAATGGTAAATAAACACTGTCAATACCTTTATTACATTCACAAGTAGATAACCAAACTTGACGCAAACTGATGATTAAGGGTTGCATTGGGTCTTGGAACGCACGTTCTAACACCAAAATCGAAGTATTATCAATGTTTTCTAATGCAACCACACTGCTTCTAGGTGCTGGGTTAGGCGGCCAAAACCATGTTTGTTGATCTGGCCCATATAACTCAACTTGATTGTCTGGCGCATTTTTTAACGGTAACTCTGGCATGGTCAGCAAACCAAAATAAGGATGCCATGTCACCGCCTCTAACATTTTATTCGAGGATTGATAATTGTCTGCTTTCTGCAATGGCAGTGGCAAGACTTCATCTGCTATCCATTCGCCAACAGGAGTCACGCGGGCAATGCGCGGATCGCGTTCAAAACTGATGATTAACTCCGCATCGCCTTGCACGCCATTATCACCTTTAACAAGGCTTAAACCTTCCGCATCATGTTGTTCAATTTGCAAACTGTAAGCAGATAAAAAGCTGACATCAATTAAATTACCCGACGTGTCAAACTTAGGCTGCAAATGGAATAACACACCTTGATCAGAAATGGCGTATAACAGTTGGTCATCTTGATCCCACGCTAAATCCGACAACTCATGCACGGTGTGACCATCAATAGTGAGCGCAGGAATGTTTAAAGTGCCTAAAAAGGTCACGCGCATAAAACTACTACCAACAGGCTGCTGCTCTGACAAATTAAATGCAGACACCATTGGCGGCGGAGAACTGCACGCGCTTAACAAGGTGAGGAACAGCAAGATAAAGCTAGGCAGGATTTTCATGTTGAAGAGACTCCAGTTAACGCCGGTTGCGGCGTGCCTATGTGATAGCCTTGAGAATAATCGATACCTAATTCGATTACCCGTGCATGCACGGTGGCGGAGTGCACAAACTCGGCGACGGTTTTTAATTTTAATTTTTGGGCAAAATGGACAATGCCTTGAGTCACAATTAACGCATTATCATCTTGGTCAATATTGCGGATTAAACTGCCATCAATTTTAATCACATCTACGTTTAAGCGTAATAAGTGTTCAAAATTGGAATAGCCAGTGCCAAAATCGTCAATGGAAATATGTCCGCCCATTTCCTTGACCATGTGGATAAATTCAAGCACTTGTTGGTAATTTTCAATGCTTTCTGACTCTAAAATTTCAAAAAAAACCCGTTTTGCTAACGGATTGTTTGTCAATTTTTGCCGAATAAAGTTTTGGGTTTGCGGTTCGACAATATCTTCATAGGATAAATTGATCGAAAATTCATAATGTGTATTGGCAAACGCGGCAAAACATTTATCAATCATCAGTTCTGTTAACACTTGATGCAAGCGTAATTTTCGCGCAATGGGTAAAAATTGCGCTGGGGAAATCACACTGCCATCTGCCTCTAACATCCGAATTAAGCATTCAAACTTTTCGACTTGCCCCGTGTGATTATTCACAATCGGTTGAAAATACGGCACTAAACGGTCTTCAACAAGGGCTTGTTTTAGCTTTTTCGCCCAATATAAATTACTGGCGTATTCCTCGCGAATTTTCATCGACTCATCATAAATCAAACAGCGTTTTTTCTGCTGCCGCGCCATTTCTAAGGCCATATTTGCTGATGATAAGAAAATTTCACCGCTGCGGCTTGAAGATTCATAAACGCTGGCATTTAAAGCAACACCGAGTGTCATACTTAAGGTTAGCTCTTGTTCAGCACAAAAAAAGCTTTGTTCTGAGACAAAAATGGTCAAACGATCTAAAAAGTTGCTTAAGGCGGTTTTATCTGGCGTTTTGCGAATTAACACCGCGAATTCATCAGCGGATAATTTATATAACCGTAACGGAGATTTTAAGTCTTGACTGTGTTGTTCAACAAATTCATTTAAACGATTTGCCAAATCGCGCAAAATAGAATCGCCACATTCATGACCATAAAAGTCATTCACTTCTTTAAAGGCATCAATATTTAATAAGATAATCA
>QKBZ01000110.1 GCA_003245895.1 Beggiatoa sp. | reverse complement strand
TAACTTAATCCAATCTAATTGCTTTACATCAACTGTTTTGTACTTTATTTTCTTCATCGAGAGAACGCCTGTTTTGTCTGTAGTAGGACTGGGGACTTTATCCTATTCGGGCGTTCTCTTTTTTTTGTACTATAGCTGACTACATTGCATTCAAAATAAAAGCGTTAATCTAAAATTTAGATCAACTAATAAAAATAGCACAATTACTGCTAAATCCTACAGCAAATGACTGCAAGTTAAGACATGCACGCTTGTAGGGTGTGCGAAATGCCGCCACTAAGTTTGCGTGTTGCAATGCACTTTCTCGGCATTTTGCGCACGCGGAGAAGTTCTAACATCATGCAGACTTCTCCGCGTTCGCACCGCAAAAGGACGCGGCGCAAACCCTACAACGACACTCACTGTAAGCAACGACATGCTGTCATTATCCCTACGCTAACGCTAAAATGAAGCGCAAAGCGAAATGTAAGCACGACATTAAGCAACAACCCGCGCAACTTTGGGCACCTTCGCTGCCCAGCACACAGCATTGTTTAAAACCACACAAGCTTTTGGTGATATGTGCACATCAGCACACTTAAGCATAGTTATTTATTTCAATTTCAGGATATGCGATGACTCAGGACACGCCTTTAACCATTGCCGGAAAAACCTACCATTCCCGCCTGTTAGTTGGCACAGGTAAATACCGCGATTTAACAGAAACACAACAAGCCATTGAAGCCAGTGGTGCAGAGATTGTCACGGTTGCCATTCGTCGTACTAACATTGGACAAGACCCTGAACAACCCAATTTATTAGAGGTCATTCCCCCTGACCGTTACACCATTTTGCCTAATACCGCAGGCTGCTACACCGCAGAGGACGCAGTGCGTACCTGTAGACTGGCACGGGAACTGCTAGATGGACATAACCTGATCAAATTGGAAGTGTTAGGTGATGAAAAAACCCTCTTTCCTGACATCACAGCGACCTTAGAAGCCGCACAAATCTTAGTTAAAGAAGATTTTCAAGTGATGGTTTATACCAATGATGACCCCATCATGGCTAAACGTTTCGAGGAATTGGGCTGTGTGGCAGTCATGCCGCTTGCCGCGCCTATCGGCTCTGGATTAGGAATTCGCAATCCATTGAATATTCTAACGATTGTTGAAAATGCGCATGTGCCGATTTTAGTCGATGCGGGCGTGGGGACGGCCTCCGATGCAGCGGTGGCGATGGAATTAGGTTGTGATGGGGTATTGATGAACACGGCGATTGCCGCCGCGAAGCAACCTATTTTAATGGCATCTGCAATGAAAAAAGCGATTGAAGCAGGCCGCGAAGCCTTTTTAGCTGGTCGCATGCCGCGTCGTCGTTTTGCAAATGCGTCATCGCCATTAGATGGCTTATTTTTGTAGCGTATAAATCTGTAGGGCGTGGTATCCGCTAAGCAATTATTTGTTTTATGCTTAATACCGCCCCTCAGATAATTAAAAATACCATTGAATTAAGCGATTAGATAAACATTATTATAATACTTGACTTTTACCGCTATTTTATTCTACAAAAAAGACAGCCTTAAGCACGCTTCCCTAACTTTTCCGGGCTATTCATGATCTTCACCTCATCACAGGTAAGCATACGGTGGAAAACTCAGAACAACATACTACATCTACTGGCATTAGAGACATCCAAGCCCGTAAAGTGTTAACCAGCTCAGGCATCTCTGGCGAGTTGTCGAGCAGTATTCATTTGCTCAATGACTTTTGCGCAGATGTGAGACGCTTTTCATATACCAAGTTGGCTGCATTGCGGCTGCGTGGTTTATTGCTGAATATTAATGTGCCGCGACAAGAGTTAACGCTCGTTGTCGGTAGCGAAACAGATTATCAAACCTTAGTCGAACAGTTAGTGCCTGAAAAACGCTTGCATCAATTATTGAGCATTCATTTTAAAAAGGTACAAGTCGGCTTTGGTTTACAAGGTGAACCGGCAGATAAAAGCATCATGCTGGAAAAAATCATCTTAGAATCGGATACCAATCCCGATGATTTACGCGATATGGCAGACATCGGCGCACGTTTTCGCCGTGCCTTAAATGTGGCGATGCAAGGCCATGTTGGTGTGTTGCGTTTACATGGTGATAAAGATGCAGAACATTTGCGCAGTTTATGGGAGCGCGGCCGCATCACCATGTTAATCGAAAAGTATAATATTTCGACTGCAAATGATACTGATCGGCGTTTGATTAAATTGTGGAAACCACGTAATCCTGATGAAAGTAATAACGAGGAAGTGGTTATTTTTATTGATTAAGTGTATTGCTAGTAAAAAACGGTTCATCAGCGTATTTGTAGGTCGGATAAGGCTTTAGCCGTCATCCGACATCACACAATTGAAACTTGAACCAAACTACTTGCGGCGGATGGCAGCTTACGCCTTATCCGCCCTACAAGACTGAGGCACGAAGCCCATCAATCGCGCCACTCAATTAAATCAAGTGCCGGTATCTCGGTAAACGAGGGGCTTCCTTCGTCAGCCCATCCTACGCTGTTCACACCGTTGCCAACCCCAAGCGCGAAAACAAGCGCATATCATGATCCGCTTCAGGATTCGCTGTCGTTAATAACTTCTCGCCATAAAAAATCGAGTTTGCCCCAGCCAAAAAGCACAAAGCTTGTAACTCGTCGCTCATATCCGTGCGTCCTGCTGACAGACGTACAAAAGAGGCAGGCATTAAAATGCGGGCAACCGCGATACAGCGCACAAAATCAAATGCGTCTAAATCTTCACTGTCTTCCAATGGCGTGCCGCTGATTTTCACTAATTGATTAATCGGCACACTTTCGGGATGTTCCGACAGGTTAGCCAAGGTTAACAACATATTGGCGCGGTCGTTAGTGTCTTCCCCCATGCCGATGATGCCACCACAGCAAATTTTAATCCCTGCATCGCGGACATGCGCCAAGGTGTCTAAGCGGTCTTGATAAGTGCGAGTAGTGATGATGTGCTCGTAATAAGCTTCTGAGGTGTCCAGATTATGATTGTAATAATCTAAACCGGCGGCTTTAAGTTGTTGTGCTTGTCCATCGGTCAACATGCCCAAGGTAACGCAGGTTTCTAAACCTAATGCCTTAATCCCGCTGACAATTTCTGCCACACGTTGCAAATCACGATCTTTAGGACTACGCCATGCTGCCCCCATACAAAAACGGGTCGCGCCATTGGCCTTCGCCGTTTTAGCCGCACTTAACACATCGTCATAGGGCATTAAGTCGGTGCTTTCAATTTTGGTATCAAAACGAATACTTTGCGGGCAATAGGCACAATCTTCTGGGCAACGGCCTGTTTTAATATTTAACAAGGTGCTTAATTGCAGTTGATTAGCGGGGAAATAACTACGGTGTGCGCACTGAGCTTGAAAAATTAAGTCATTTAGCGGTAAAGCGAATAAGTCTAAGACTTCTTGCAATTGCCAATCGTGACGGAGGGGAAACGTTTCGGGGGTTAAATAATCAGTCAACATGATATTTATTATTCAGCATGAGTTGAGTCAGAAAAACAGCATGCTACTGGATTTTGCTATTAAGTCAATGTCTTAACAAAAAGTTAACGCTATCCAGTTACATCACTGCCATTAAGTTTAAGAACAGTTGTAGGGTGTGCATAATGCCGCCACTGAGTTTGCGTATCGCAATGCAGTTTCTCGGCATTTTGCGCACGCGGAGAAGTTCTAACATCATACAAACTTCTCCGCGTTCGCACCGCAAAAGGACGCGGCGCAAACCCTACAACGACCTTAACTTAATAGCAGTGACCAGCCACATGCTGTCGCGACGCGATCACGCCAAACCCGGCCGATATGCAGGCCGCGCTAAACGTCGGAATGGTTTAATATTCTTGCCTTCTGACAAATACTCACGCACGCGCCGACTGGTGCTACGTTCCATAGTGGAAGAACCCGTACGTTCTTGCTGTACATAATGCAAACAAGCACGCAGTAAGTCATGATCTAAGGCCAATAAATGCGCTTCATAATTGCCTTCGTTAACGCTCAAAGGCTCGCTAAACAACACTAAATGCAGATGGTTTAAGCCCTTAATGTCAGTTGGACGTTCTTCATAATACTTTAACACCCGCCCGACTAAGAATTTTTCCCCAGCGTTGCTTAACACTTCTAAAGCGTTGCCTTGGTTTGCCTTACTCATGGATAACAAGCCTCGGCTCACCCGTTGGAAAAAATCTAAGCTTTGTTCAGACGCGTAAGTGATGACGGTTAACACATGCTGTAAATGCATTTCTGCCACTTCATGTAGAATTTTCGCCACCAAATCATGCACTTTACTTTTACGCTCCATTTGCTCATGAACGCAAAGTAAGGCATTAATTTGCAAGAATTTCCGTAAGGCATCATCGGCACTTTTACGCAGGCGCTGCCGCTGCTGATCGGATAAACGCGGATACACTAAGGATAAAATCTCAAAGCGTTCTTGCACCGACACACTTTCAGAAAACACGCGAATGACTAAGGCTGATTTGCAATGGCTTAAACTTAAGCGCAATAACTCCTTGCTCTCATTCACTAACACCCGATCTTTAGCCCCCAATAAGCGAATAATCGGTGTCCAGTTCTCTAATGGCTGACACTCTTTTAATGCTCGCAGCGAGGCAATTTTCATTTCTTTGACAGGCGAATTTAACGCCTCAATCAATAAATCTTTATGCGCTTCTAATTGGCCTTCTAACATCCGAATATAAGCCGTCAGTGCCGCCAAGCTAAGGTCAGGATCATCGACATTAATGTAAGGTAAGACGTGATTGTGAAAATGTGCTTGTTTTAACTCACCAATAGCATATAAAAACAACGATAAGCGTGTTTCGTTTTGCTCTACTTTTAAGCGTTCTAACAATAAATTTTCAATGTATTGCTTACGACTATATAGCGGATGGTTATATAAACATAAACATGCCTCAACAAACACTTCTGCTGAAGGGTGCTCTAACATCTTTTCAATAGTGGTGTTGAGATTAACGGCTTTAAACTGCGATAAATTACGCAAAATAAGCGGCAATACATGCGGGTCTTGATCGGTTTTTAACGATTCAATTAAATAAGTGATCGTGGTATTAGTTTGCGGTAACTCCGCTAAGGTATTAACGCAATGCTCTTTAATTTGAAAACTTTTGGTTTTCAGCAATAAATTACCAATTTGCGTCGCAAAATAGCTTAAGCGCGTCACGCGAATCATTTCTAAAGCGGCAATGACGTGATAATAATCATCGCTGCGTAATTTTTCTTCAATCACTTGGCGCAGCAAATTGCTTTTGCTATTACCGCTAAAATTGCTGCTGGCACGCCGATCAAATAACTCGCGGTTTAATAAACCAAATACCCCATCGTTATACGCTGCCCATTGAGGAATGGCGACGATAATGCCTAAGATAGATACGGTTAAAGCAATCAGCGGCAGAATATAGCTCAGTTCTTCCTTAGAAAAATCAAAAAAGGCGACCGAATCTGAACTAGACGTAATCAGTAATAAAAAGCTACTGGCCACGACAGTGGAGAACGGGAACACAATGCCGTTGAGAAAGGCTTTATTAATGCCCCACTGATTGGGCGGAATCGCATTGAATAACAGGTTATTGGCAGGCGTGCGCAAGGCTTGCCGCATCTCTTGGTTAATAAACTGCGCCACAATGCCCAGCGTGAGCATAATCGTTGCGTTCTCTGAAAATTGCCCTTGTGCCGTCCAGTAAAAATATAAAAACAGCGACAAGCCGACGACCGCCGATAACACGGGATACAGTAAGTTACTCGCCCCCACACCAATTGCAGTCATAATGCGCGAGGTGAATAACACCTGAATTAACAACCACGCTAAATTGGCGAAAATTTCATATTTAGCGAAAAATTGCGTCCGCTCAACCGTATCGGGGTAAATCTCATGATAAATCGCAATTTGGTATTGATATTCTAATAACTTATTGCCGATGACGAAAAAAACTAAAGCCAACGACATGAAGATCATTAAACGCGAGCGAATAATATATTTAAACGCCGCCACCAACTCATCGACCGGCGAATGATGCGAACTGCGCGTAGACGGAATACCTGCCCGAACAGGGCTTAAGTTGCGGCTCACCACTTTTAATAAGCTATATGCCCCTAAACAGGCAATGGCCAGCATGATGATCAACCACTGCGGCGGCACCGCACTAGACAGCATCATTAACATACTGCCGCCTAAAATACCGCCAATAGGCGTGCCTGCATTGATCAACGGCGTTACCCGTTTAACCTGCACTGCATTGAAATAAGACGCGACCACCGAGCCAAAATGGATGGCAATTAAGATATTAAAAAATGAGAAACCGACGAAGAAAAAGCCGTAAACCCAATTTAAAAAATGATCTGTGTTTGCTTTTGCGGCCTGCGCGTCAACATGGGGATCACCGAATAAGAACAAGCCTTGTACGATAAGGGCAAAAACGGCGGTAGAGAGGAAGAAAAAACTGAGGATTGCAGCACCGGTTACACGCTTGGTGTAATGCGCATAAATCATTGACCCTACCATGACAGACAAGTCAATGAGAATAAAAATGATCGGGAGCTTATCGCTTAAGTGACTGGTTAATAACGCCATCCCCACGCTACGAGCGAAACTCGCACCGAAGGCAAACACCAGCGATATTAGGAAAAAATACAGCACCCCATCCCATTCATTGGGTTTAATGGAGAGCAGATTGCTCAGAAAACGAACCATGAGCGCGCCTCAGTTTTTGTTATTGATCATTCCGCGCATTCGGCTAATCAGCGCCTTAATAAAACCAAACGCAATAGCGGGATATTCGTGCGCGAGTTGTTCCATGTCATTGCGCTCAATGACTAGAAAGGTGCAAGGCCCATCACATCGAGCCGTTGCCGTGCGAGTCTCTGCATCAAATAACGCAAGTTCGCCGAGAAATTCATTTTCTCTTAAAGTGGCAAGTGCGGTTTCTACACCGTCTTTATTTTTTAAAATGGTTACTGTGCCTGAGACCACGATAAATAATTTATCACCCACATCCCCCTCATAGAATAAAGTATGCCCCCCCTCATACGCTTCTTCCGTTGCGATGGTGGAGATCATATGCAAATCCTCCGTTTTCAACATAGAAAACAGCGGGACTTTATTTAGAACAATTATCTTCTCGAGTGGGATCATCAGCAGGGCAACAGTGTTAATAAAACCATATATAACGATTCGGTTAATTTTGTTTTAATGCAATTAATTAAAACAAATATTTTTATATCAACTGCTTATAGGCATAACTGAGTTAATATACGCAATGTGCGTGCGACCCTTTTTGGCGGCACATGAAAGTGTATTTAATTTTAGGGGTTTTTTACGCAGAGTTATAGTCACTCATTGCGTTTATTGAGTCTTGCATCATGCCAAATACCTGCCAGTTTGTATAGTTTAATGGCGCGGTTCAGGACAACTGACAATACAGCAAGTGCCAATGTAAAGTCTGTCACTGTAGCCTTTGGCGGTTGTAGTATGACCGTTAAGGTTTCTATCTAACCACATTAAAGGCTTTATTGTCATCATGAATCCGCTGTTTCGTGTGTATTTCTTAAAAAAACTTTTTGATGATGGATAGCGCAAAAAGCCTGCAAGATCGTGACCACCCCGCACAATTAAGTACAATTTATATCTTTAGTGCGCTGGAAGTGTTGTATCTTTTAAGGCTTTACTCGATTGATTCTGAATAGATAAATGCGTGTTTAGGGGGCGCAATTGTTAATAACGCATCAGGTCGGTCACTGATAATACTGTCCACACCCCAGCTAAATAAGCGGTGTGCCACATGCGGATCATTAACGGTATAAACGACAACCTTATAGCCTGCCTGTCGCAAGGCTTGCGTTTTATCTTGGGTTAAAAACCGCCAATCACAATGCAGGCTCGTGCAGGATAAATCGGATAATACCTCGCGCCAGTCTTCAGGAATTGCCATAGTGAGCAAGCCGCGAGACAGTTCTGGCATACGCTGTTGCATTATCTTCAACGCCTGCTGACTGAAACTAGACACTAATATATCTGGTAACGAGGCATGTGTTTGTAACACGTCTGCGATATGTCGCGCCGTTTGCGCCTCTTGGCCAGCAGTAGGTTTTATTTCTAGGTTAACGCCTAAGCCGAGTCGGTTTAATTCGGTGAGTAGTAGGCTCAAGTTTGGAATCACTTCACCTTTAAACTTTGGTGCAAACCAGCTTCCGGCATCTAAACGACGCAATTCTTCATAGGTGTGCAAGGCAACTGCGCCTTGTCCATTGCTGCACCGCTCTAACTCTGTATCGTGAAAAATCACCACCTCACCGCAAGCCACTAAAGTGGCATCTACCTCTACCCAAGGAATGTGCAAGTTAGCCGCGCAACGTACCCCCGCCAAGGTATTTTCCGGCGCATGCGCCGCTGCACCACGGTGTCCAATCACTGACGGAAGCTGAAAGGGCAGCATAGAAACCTCTGAATATGTAGTGAGTTTGTAGGGTGGAATAGGCGTAAGCCGTATTCCACCATGCGGTTTATAATCTGTCTTTGTTCGGCTTTTTGCAGAATTTCATGGTGGAATACGCTGCGCTATTCCACCCTACAATGACTTAATGGCCGTGAGCCATCCCATCGGGACGACAGACGCGACAAAAACGGGAAAAAATAACCAGAAACAAGGGTAAAATAGGCAAACAGGGGGTATGGGTGGCTTATCTGAGGAAAAGCTTCCCCATATTTAAGGCCATATTCATTACAGACTAAAGGCGTATCATGTCTCCAATTGCATTAATTTTAAATATTTTATGGTTCATCATCGGCGGTGGATTCATCGCAGCGTTGTTATGGTTATTAGCCGCGTTAGTGTTTTTTATTAGCATCATCGGCATCCCGTTTGGTTTTGCCGCCTTACGCATCGCCAATTTCACCGCATTTCCGTTTGGGCGAGAGTTAGTCGATTCAACTTTAGTCGGTGAAGAACCGATTGTCGGTACAACCTTAGTCAATATTTTGTGGGTAATTTTAGCTGGTATTTGGTTATTTATCGGTCATTTATCAGCGGCAATTGCGTATGCCGTGACTTTAATCGGTTTGCCATTCGCATGGGCACATTTAAAACTAGCCTTAGCTTCGTTCGCGCCTTTGGGTAAGCGGATTATTTCTAGTGATCGCATTATGTGGATGCGTTTGCCACAGCAATAATATTGGTACTCGTTCCCATCGTCTTAGAGTACTGCCATTAAGTTAAGCGTGTTGTAGGATGTGCTAATACAGCACATCCCACAGCTTTTTAATAAGACAGCGTAACCGTCTGCTGCATCCACTTCTTATCCGACAACTGCAACAACATAAAATCAGCCACATCGGCGCGGGCAATCTTCTTACCCCGAAACTCGATTTCTTGCTCGCTAGCTGTGCGGTAATGACCACGCGCTTTGCCATTGGTTAAGGCTGCTGGGCGCACGATAGTCCATTGCAGTTCACTGGCGCGAATGAGTGCTTCCTGTTGCACCTTATCGGCAAAAATATGTTTTAAAAGCAGCGGCAAAAGCACATAGCGAAAAGACCAGCCAGTTTGCTGCACGCTCGCGCCGACACCGAGTGAAGACTCACAGATCAAACGGCGCACGCCAAGCCGCTGCATGGCATCGATAACATTGCGCGTGCCTTCGGATAACACATGATTATCCTTGTGATTCAAGCTTGTACCTAAAGCGCATAGCACAGCATCACTCCCGCGTACCACTTCTTCCACTGAAAAATAATCCAGCACACTACCAGACACAATGCGGAGATGTTTAGGGCGTACTTTCTTGCCGAAATTGCTAGATTGGTGTTGCAACACCGAAACTTGATGGCCTTGAGATAAAGCTTGTTCGACTAAGCACCGGCCGGTACGACCACTGGCGCCGATGATACTTAATTTCATAGTGTGCCTCTTAAGTGCGCTAAAAAGTCAGTTATCTAATCTTGATAGAGTTGTACTGACAAGGTGTTAAAGCATCTAATCTATATCCTATTCTTATTTGTACAATGCTTACGGCTTTATCCAGCATTGCCAACGGACATTATATAAACAGTTCAGGTCTATATGATTAAATACGGATGGTCACTGTCATGGAAAGTACCTTATATAACACCAACAGAAAGATCAGCTACTTAGATTTCCTATTGCCACTGTTGCCTTATCTCGCGCTTTACGGCGCAGTGCTATGTGTGAAGCCCTTTTTCTGGGATGATACCGAGTATCTGCCTTCACTCACCCAATTTGTTTTGCAGGCTTACCCTTATTTTCTCGGCGTATTTTTGCTGGGTGCAATACCACAGGTATTATTTGCATGGGGCGTTTGGAGCTGTCACGAGCGATATTATTTTTGGTTGAAGCTCATACATATCGTGCTTGCATTGGCTTTGCTTGCGGTAACACTGTTTGCATTAGCGTTGCCGATGATGTCTATGTGTGAGGTTATATAGTGTTGTGGGGTAGGTGAAATGTCGCTGCAATGAACTAAAATTTACTATGATACTTTATGCGACATAATGATAATTTACAGATACTAAGAATTTAACTTTTCAAAAAAGTTTTTTATAATTATTTCTTTAGTTAAAATTTCAACATCTGTAAAATACTCTAAAATTCTTTTACGATCAAATAAAATAGCATCTCCAAGTTCATAGTGTTTTACCCAAGCACTTTCCATATTTCTATAAGAATACGGTATAAACATTAAATTTATTGGAGGATTGCTAAAACTCAATATTTTATTCCATCTTCCATAACTAGAATCCAAAATTTTTTTAGGCCAGTCATTTGATGAACAAGCACATTGGATAAAAAAAAGAGGCCGATTAGGTAAATTATCTCCCATCTTATACCAAGCAACGGCATCCAAACCTCCCTCTCCTGCTATATTACGATTAAATTCTTGTTCATCGGCAAGAACTGTCATTTCTAGTCTTTTTGCAAGCCATTGTATTTTATCCCATGCTTTAGTAGGTAATTTAGGATTTTGCCTACTAAACAAAAGAACTTCTGCATTTTCTTTCAACAGTTTTTTTAAAACATTTACGCTTACAACCTCAAATAAGTTCGTTATAGTATGAAATACATCAGATTCATGATATTTAAGGCCAGAGCTTAACAACATAAAAATATAGGGGTAAAATACACTTAAAGCAGACTCATTTTTTAATGATAAAATTTTTGTTTCGCCGATTGATTTAATATCAAATGGATATTTCTCTAAAAAAAATAACGACCTATTACTTAGATAGTCAAATCTCTCATTTATTTTACTCATTAAACTATCATTAAAAACTTCTGGTTCATCATTAGATAACTCATCCGAATCAACATTATTATCTAAGTTTTGTCTAATAATTCCATATAAATCACTATTTGTAATTAATCTGTCTGGGTTGCATAAACAATGTAATTCAATATAATCACCCCACAACCAATGTTCTAAAGCTTTTTTAGGAAGCTTATCCAGATTAGTAAGTAACATAACAACAATATTTATTCCAAATTAAATTCGTCAGGTTCTTCTTTTTTTATTTTTGTTTTTGCAATTCCGTGAATACCTTTCAGAGTTTGTGCAATATCAACAAGTTCTTTTAGATCAAGCTCCGATACATTAGATATATGCGGCACATATTCCAATGCTATTTTAAGTAGTTTTTTTACTTCATCAATTGAACCTAAAAATATTTCATTAGGTTCATTTGTATATCTTGAAGCACTTTCTAATGATTCACCACTTCTGAATTTTTCAAGAGCAGTTGGATTCTCAATAATAGCACTAAGCGTTTTTAAATTTCTTGACTCAATTAAACGAGTTTTTCCTGATTCTTCTTTATAAATCCATATTGTTAATTCTTTTAATCTATCATTATCTAGCCCACTGGCTTGAACATCTTTCGTATTTTTTAGACCTATAAATCTAGCAATATTTGGGTATGTAATTGCTGTAGATAAAAGTGAAAATTCAATTTTTTTTCACTAAGTCCATCTATATCAAAAAAATCATTTTCCTCTATAACATTATAGAGTTTTAAGGAAGTTAATAAACGAGCCACATAGTTTGCATTTGATCCTATTTCTTTTGCTAAACGCGAAAACTGGGCTTGAGGCTCTAAATCAACTAAATTGTGCTGCAATTGATATAAATATTTTGCTTTCGCTAATGCACCCCATGATTTTATACCTGTAATATGCCTATAACCAAGATACATTAAAATATCTGAACGATTTGGATAAACTAATACAGGTATAGATGATGGAGCCTGTTGAACAGCCTCTTCAACAATATTTCTAATTTGTATTTTTTTTCTGTCCGCTAAACTTGGATTATTAAATAGCTTAACAGCAGCTAATCTTCTATTACCCTCAACGACAACAATTTTTTCTTTTTCATTTCTAAAACCTAATAAAGGTTCTCCACTGAAAAATCCTTGTTGGGCAATAGAATCTAATAACTCAACAACAGAAGCCTCTACAATCATCCATGAAATAACGTCTTGTTCATTATTAGAGTTCACAGAACTTGGCAAACGAGGATTCTGTGGATCGAAAACAAGATTATTAACATCAATATATTCAACTTGCATTGTTGTAGTCATAAAAACGCCTATTAATCCCAAATATCAGGTAAAGCACTTGCAACTGCTTCAAATAATGGAGGAGGTACTGCATTTCCTACTACAGTACAACACATATTTAAACTAAATTTCTCAGTCTCTGGGAAAATCAAATTATCAAAGCCTTGTAATCTGGCAGCTTCTTTATAACTAAATCTTCGTGCTTTTCTATTTTCAGAAAATTGCCAGACATCAGCTTTAACTTTTTCCAAGGGAGGGCTTACTGGGTGTAATGGCATATGTCTAGCATTTGCTACTATTGTTTTTGAAATTTCATCCCATGATCTACGTCGATTTCTAGAAAGATAATACCAGTGAAAATCACTATTATAATACTCATTTTCTGGAGGCCATTCAGGAAGATCAGAAATAGCATCTCGTATTGTACGAAAAGGTTTTAATAGATCACTGACACCATGTGTAGGCTTCGGAAAAGCATATTCGATATGAAACTGATTTCCTATACCAACTATAAAAATCCGTTTTCGTTCTTGGGCTACACCATATTCTGAAGCATTCAAAATTTTATATTTTACATTATATCCAGCTTCAGTAAATTTTTTAACTTGATCGTCTAATAAATGTTTAAAATCAGATCGAATCATACCCGATACATTTTCAACAATAAATGCTTTTGGCTTTATAATTTTTAAAGCTCTTGCAAATTCAAGGTAAAGTGTATTAATTTTTTTATTAGCATCTCTAGTACCACCTTGGCTAAAACCTTGACAAGGATAACAACCAATTAGAAGTTCTGCTGAAGGAAAACTTTTTAAATTTTCTACTCCATCCAAAATATAATCAGTTTCTTCATGATTAGCTTGATAAACATCTTTTGCGTAAGCCAGCTTATCATTTGCCATTAATATTTTGAAACCTAATTTACTGATTCCTGCATCAGAACCTCCACACCCTGTGAATAAAGATACTGCTGTTGGCATAAGTTCTTTTCCCAAGTACACACTACAGATATAACATTAATATAATGTAATTTTTTTAAAATGGCCAGCACAGCATATCCATATCTTACATATTAAAAATATAATCTTAGACCT
>QKBZ01000143.1 GCA_003245895.1 Beggiatoa sp. | reverse complement strand
TTACCTGCATTTGCCAGCGATTACACCATTGACCGTGAAGGCGCACATGCTTTTATTCAGTTTAAAATTAAACATTTAGGTTATAGCTGGTTATTAGGTCGTTTCAACGATTTCTCAGGGTCTTTCAGCTACGACGAGAATAACCCTGCGGCGGCTAAAGTAGAAGTGAATATTGATCCTGCCAGCATCGATTCTAACCACGCAGAACGTGATAAACACTTACGCAGTGCTGATTTCTTAGCGGTGGATAAATTCCCTGAAGCAGGTTTTGTTAGCACTGGCTTTGAAGAATTGGGCGATGGTAAAGCTTTATTAAAAGGTAACTTTACTTTACGCGGTGTCACCAAACCGATTGAAATCAATGTTGAACACATCGGCGCAGGCGCAGACCCTTGGGGTGGCTACCGTCGTGGTTTCCAAGGCACAACCAGCATTGCTTTAGCAGATTACGGTATTGAGTACAACTTAGGCCCTGCGTCAAAAGAAGTTGAGTTGTTCTTATCGATTGAAGGTATTCGTACTAAAGAATAATGGTTTAGTAGGATGGGCTGACGCAGGAAGCCCATCAGTCGCGTCAACCGAGACAAATTAACATCGCGGTAAACGATGGGCTTCCTGCGTCAGCCCATCCTACAATAAGTCAAGCAAGGACTGAAACCATGAAAGGTCATTTATACCGCGTCACCGTGGAGCAATTAGCTGATACAAAAGGCAATGCAGTGGAAAAAACACCGCTTAGCTTTGAAGTGAAAAACCACGATGATTTATTTAGTGTCGTAGCAAAATTACAAGAGAAGCAATTATTTGCAGAGGATGAGGCCACTGCTTTTGCTATCGGTTTGAAATTATTTAGTGAAGTGATGTTAACGCATAAAGATCACGAACTATTTACAGCATTATTGCCACATTTTGGCGAATTTATGAAAACGCTCAAAAAAGCGTAATCCTATTCTTATTCCTGCCTATCTATCACATACACACTTTGTGTGTGCACTCAACACATTCTCTTAGCATCTAACATCGATAAACTGTTTATTTCCATGTTGAAGGGCAATTAGGGCAGGCCGCCGACTTGCGGCGTTTGCTGCCCAATAGCTTATCCAACACAATGGCGCACAAGACTAAGCTGCAACAGGCCACAGCCACAAAAAATAAACCGCTGACCACGATACTGAATAACATCAGTGCTGAAGCGGCAAAGGCAATGCTATAAATAGCGGTTTTCATAATGTTATAACGGCTCTTCGTCATTAGAAATTACAAATTGCAACCACTCAGGACGCTCCTTACGTGCTTGCGGTGGAGGCGGTGCTGTCTGCTCAGGCTCCGCAACGGTTGTCTTTTTTAAACACGATTGTGCGACTTGCAATAGCTCGCGGGCAGAATCTCTCGTGTGTTCAGGCATGACAGGATAGTCCACAAACTCTTTTAGCGTTTCCGCAAAAAAAGCCGCTAACTGCGGATCATACTTTAACAACAAAGTAAAAACTAACATCTGTTTATCGGCAATATCCAGAATCAATCCTTTAAGCTGTTCCATTGCATCATCCTCTTTGCTCAAATGATCACCCTTCTGATGACATCTTGTTCTTAACCCGCACAAATAATAAGGTTAAGATAAGCCTGCTTAGCACGGGAATGAGTTAACAAGCGTATTTTTTTGTGCCATAGTTTTTAAGTTAACCAATCTTGGTGACTTAACCACCTTATCTTTTACTTTAAATAATAAAGGCATCAGATGTCCCCTCAACCTATCCCCATACTGCGTGCATTTGTGCAGTTTGTAAATGCAATGAATGAATGGATTGGGCGTATTAGTGCATGGTTCGTGTTACTAATGGTACTCGTCATCGTTTATGACGTTACTATGCGCGCCGTATTTAGCATTGGTTCTGTAATGTTACAAGAGTTGCAATGGCATTTATTTGCTTTGCTGTTCTTAATCAGTGCTGGTTACACCTTAAAGCATGATGGTCATGTGCGTGTTGATATTTGGTATCAAAGCCACTGGTCAAATGATCGGGTGCGTGCTTGGGTGAATTTATTAGGCGGTTTATTGATTCTCACGCCATTTTGCGTGTTGATTATGACCAGTGCATGGCCATTCGTATATAACGCCTATCAATTTAGCGAAGGTTCTCCAGACCCAGGCGGCTTGCCATATCGCTTTGTACTCAAAGGAGCCATCATCGTTGGCTTTGGCTTATTAATGATTCAAGGCTTAGCCCAAAGTGTACACAGCGTATTATTTTTATTAGGCCATATGCCACCTGCTGAGACACAGGAGTCCGACGCATGATTGAAGCACTGAGTGAATTTTTATTAGCGTTCATGGAAGTAGACGCATGGGCGTTGGTGATGTTTGGCGTGTTAATGATGTTGCTGATCGTCGGCTATCCAGTCGCGTTTAGCTTAGGTTCTATCGCCTTATTATTTGGTAGCGTTTTTCTTGGCATCGACTTCTTTGACCTGTTGCCCATGCGCATCTGGGGCATTATGACCAACTTTACCTTGTTGGCAGTGCCGCTATTTGTCTTTATGGGGGTGGTGCTTGAAAAGTCAGGCTTAGCAGAAGACTTGCTAGAAAGCATGGGGTTGTTATTCGGCTCTATTCGTGGCGGGATGGCGTTTTCTTTAGTGGTGGTTGGTGCTTTATTAGCTGCAACAACGGGGGTGGTCGGTGCCACCGTGGTTACGATGGGTATTATCGCCTTGCCTTCCATGTTAAAAAACAACTACTCCGCAAGCTTAGCCACTGGCACCATTGCCACCGCAGGCACCTTAGGGCAAATCATTCCGCCCAGTATCGTATTAATTTTATTAGCGGATGTAGTTGGCGTACCGGTAGGTCGCTTATTTATCGGCGCTTTTGTGCCGGGGGTATTGCTGATTTCTTTGTACTTGCTGTATATCGCTTTAAAAGCATGGCTTGATCCTAAAGCGGCGCCAGCATTAGCCGGTGAAGATCATAAACGGGATAAAGCCTTTGCATTACGCTTAATGCGCAGTGTATTGCCAGTATTATCACTGATTATTGCGGTATTGGGTTCCATCTTTTTTGGTATCGCTTCGCCTACGGAATCAGCGGCGGTGGGTGCGATAGGCGCGTTAGTGCTGGCATTAATACATGGACGCTTAACCCTGCAAAATTTGCAACAAGCCATGGAACAAACCACCCGCTTAACCAGCATGGTGTTTTTGATTCTATTAGGTGCAACCGCATTTGGCTTGGTATTCGTGGGAATGGGCGGTGATGCGTTAGTACATGACATTTTTACCCAATTACCGGGGGGACAATGGGGCTTTTTGGCCGTCAGCATGTTATTAATTTTCGGCTTAGGCTTCTTCTTAGACTTTTTAGAAATCTGTTTTATCGTGGTGCCAATTATTGCCCCTATCGCGCAACATTTTGGCTTTGATTTAACATGGTTTGCCATTTTAATCGCAGTGAATTTACAAACCTCTTTCTTAACGCCTCCTTTTGGCTTTTCACTATTCTATCTTAAAGCCGTTGCACCACCTAGCATGCGGATTAGCGTGATTTATAAAGGTATTATTCCATTTGTCATTTTACAAGTCATTGCTTTATTAATGTTAATTCTGTTCCCAAAAATCATTTTATGGTTGCCTGATTTATTGGATCGTTTCCACGGCTTTAGTTGAAAATTCAGGCAAAAAAAAACCGCCCTGAAG
>QKBZ01000415.1 GCA_003245895.1 Beggiatoa sp. | reverse complement strand
CCACCATCAACTTGGCATATTCCAGCTTCTGCTCTGCTGTGTATGTCTGACGAGGTTTGCGATTTGTCTGATTCATCTAATTTCTCCTAAATGACCAACTTTTGTTGGCTATATTTCTCTTCAAGATTATTAGACCATTACACTTTGCCCAACGCTTACGGCGTTTAAGAGCGTGGACTGAAAAAGAAGTACCGGATTCGCCAATGAAAAGCCATACACTGGATTTATGCGCTAAACGTGAGCAGTTCATCAAAAGTTACGATTGTGAAAAGGCTCACCGCACCAGCAATATGGTTGACCGGCTGATGAAGTTTATCGACAGAGTTTGCTTTGATGCACAGTATTTTCATGGTACTGACAATTCTGCTGAACAGCATGTCAGAGCTATGGCTTTGTTATGGAATTTTTGCCCCTCATCTCCTGCGACGATTACAAAGTATCATGGACAAATTTGCCCTGCCGAACGTCTAAATGGAAAACGCTATGCTGACAACTGGCTGGAAAACTTGTTGGTGTCTGCTTCCATGAATGATGAGAGGTGGGGGGATCAACAGAAAGTGTTATAAACAGTAATTTTCAAGGTTGTTTGTATAACAGTTTTGCACTCGTTCTCGTACTCGTTGTATTATATTCTTAAGTTTTAAACCGTGTGATGCGTTTAATCATTACACGGTATTAAAAGCTTGATAATGCTCACATCGTGTTGTCGGTAGGAGATAACAATAAGGTGTTTTTGGGCGATGGCTTAACGGGTTTCATGCCCTTAAGTCGATTTCTGTTCTGCGTTAGCTTGAGCAGCCTGAGCCTGACGTTTTGCTTGTTCAATTAACATTGCTTGCAACATCATCTGTTCTCGCTGACGCGCAGCACGTTGCATTTTTTGATGTTTTCGCCAAGCAAACAGCGTGGTGAAGATACCAAGCAGCAGCAATAGCCAAAAGACATATACCATTGTATTCATATCGCCTGTTCTCCACGGTCAAATAAAATCATAAACTTTTTCATAAAGTTACTCGCACGAGCTACGGTTATGCCTGACATTAAAAAACCCATTATTAGTGCTCATCAACTGACCAAACAATATGGCAACAACACCGTTGTTAATTCGATAGATTTTTGTGTTCAACAAGGTAGTTGCTGCGGCATTTTAGGCCCTAATGGTGCCGGAAAGACAACCACTTTAAGAATGTTGATGGGGCATGTGTTGCCCAGTAAAGGCCAATTATCAGTGTTAGGCTGGAATATTCCTGAGCAAGCCCGCGCCATGCGGCAATACGCAGGTATTGTGCCTCAACAAGATAACTTAGACCCTGATTTTTCAGTGACACAAAATTTATCGGTTTACGGTCAATATTTTGGCTTAAGTGCAGCAGAAATACAGGAACGCATTCCTAAAATTCTAGCCTTTTCTGCCTTAGAACAAAAAGCAGATGCCCGCGTGACCACCTTATCTGGCGGCATGCAACGCCGCTTATCTTTAGGCCGTACCTTAATCAACGATCCACAACTCATTGTTTTAGACGAACCAACCACCGGTTTAGACCCCCAAGCCCGCCAACTGATTTGGCAACGACTCCGCCAGCTAAAAAACCAAGGCTTAACCTTAGTGTTAACCACGCATTACATGGAAGAAGCCGAGCGTTTATGTGATGACATCATCATCATGGATCAAGGCTGCATTTTAGAGCAAGGCGCACCACGAGAACTGATTGAACGCCATATTCCACCTAATGTGGTTGAAGTACACGGCGTTGATTTAGAACTGTGGCATCAAGACGTTGCGGCACAGTTTGAATTACACAGTGAAACCATTGGCGACACCCGTTTCTATTATGGCTACGAAGTCGCGCCGTTTTTACAAGCCTTAAACGACAACCCTGAACTGCGTTATTTGCATCGCCCTGCAAACTTAGAAGACGTATTTTTAAAACTCACTGGTCGGGATTTACGGGATGATTAATATTACAGAATTGTTGCAATTTCGCTGGATTGCAGTTTGGCAACGTCATTTCCAAGTCTGGTTAAAACAAATTGGCGCGGCGTTAATCGGTAATTTTGGTGAACCGACTTTAGTATTGTTAGCCTTAGGTTATGGTTTAGGTCATTTTGTCGGCACTATTGAAGGCATTCCCTATCTGACCTTTTTAGCCTCTGGTATGGTGTGTAGCAGTGTGATGCACACCTCTAGTTTTGAGGCGCAATATTCAGCCTTTACTCGAATGAATGTACAATTCACTTGGCAAGGCATGTTAGCCACGCCTTTGGACGTGCAAGATATTGTGTTTGGCGAGATTATTTGGGCAGCCAGCAAGAGCTTAGTCACCGTGATGGCGATTTTTATCGTGGCCGCAGGGATTGGTGCGATTTTGACATGGAAGGTGATGTTAGCACTGCCTGTGTTGTTTCTGGCAGGCGTGTGTTTTGCCAGTATGGCGATGATTATGACGGCATTAGCAAAAGGCTATGACTTTTTCCTGTATTATCATGCCTTATTGTTATCGCCGATGATGTTGTTAAGTGGGGTATTCTTCCCTGTTTCACAAATGCCTGAATTAATACAGCATTTTGTCTGGATGTTGCCGTTAACACACACCATTGCTTTAACACGCCCCCTGTTAGTAGAAAATACCTTGCCTGATCTATCGGCAATTGCCTTACATTTAGGGGTTATTTTAAGCTATGCCATTGTGTGCTTAAGTGTTGCATTAAAACTATTACGACGACGCTTATATCAATAAGCATCAGTGATAATATGTAATAAACCGGCAATAAAAAAGGCATCTTTCAAAAGAAAGATGCCTACTAATTTCGAAGGAATGTAAGTATAAGTAAGTTTGCCATAAATACGCATAGCGTCTATAAGGTAGATTCCTTATTGGGCTAAGTGAGGCAGCTAAGTCAGTTAAAATAACGATTAAGCAACTGAATTTTCTACTCAGTTGTTTGAGTTAACCAATATGATTGACCTGTAGTGTTGCTAACACTACAACGAGAATAAGCATTATGCAAATTAGTTGGAGTGATAACGGCTTTTTTCATTTAGATAAACGCTTGTTATTAGGTTTGATACTGGTCACAATTTTTGGTCTTGTGGTGTTATACAGTGCCAGTGGGCAAGATATGGACACCATTTTGCGGCAGATTGTGCGCATCAGTCTTGGTTTCACCATTATGATTGTATTAGCACAAGTGCGTACACAAAGTATTATCCGCTGGGTTCCGTGGATATATACCCTTGGTGTATTAATGTTGGTTGCTGTGTTAGTAGTCGGTGAATTAAGTAAAGGTTCACAACGTTGGTTAAATTTAGGCTTGTTTCGCTTTCAGCCTTCTGAAGTAATGAAGTTAGCAGTTCCTTTAATGGTAAGCTGGTATTTATCTGACAAATCATTGCCGCCTAATTTTCGCCGTATTGTAATTGCGCTATTAATTACTATTATACCTACTTTATTAATTGCCAAGCAACCAGATTTAGGTACTTCATTATTAATTGCATCTTCTGGCTTATTTGTCTTGTTATTAGCGGGTTTACAATGGCAAATCATCGTCATTGCCGTTGCCTTAATGCCTGTTGCAGTGGGGGCATTGTGGCAGATTATGCATGATTATCAGCGACAACGGGTTTTAACCTTATTAAACCCTGAAGAAGACCCGTTAGGTACGGGCTATCATATTATTCAATCTAAAATCGCCATAGG
>QKBZ01000346.1 GCA_003245895.1 Beggiatoa sp. | reverse complement strand
AATCCAATCTAATTGCTTTACATCAACTGTTTTGTACTTTATTTTCTTCATCGAGAGAACGCCTGTTTTGTCTGTAGTAGGACTGGGGACTTTATCCTATTCGGGCGTTCTCTTTTTTTTGTACTATAGCTGACTACAAGACTGGCGCAGGAAGCCCATCAATCGTGCCAAAAGCTCAACCCCACCATGCTAAGGAGTGATACCCATGATTAACCCTAATAACTTTGAAGCCTTATTCAAACAATTCACCGAAAACATGCCTAAAGGCGCGTTAGAACTGCAAAAAGATTTGGAAAAAAATATGCGTGTGGCGATGGAAGCCACGTTTCGCCGTATGAACTTAGTCACCCGTGAAGAATTTGATATTCAAGCGGCAGTATTAGCCAAAACTCGTAGCAAATTAGAAACTTTAGAAGCACAAGTGGCGGAATTAGAAGCGCGTTTACAAGCAGTGGAAGTCGCAACACCAGCAGAAACTGCACCGGAAACGCCAAAACACCCACCGACTGCTTAAAGCCAGCGACTCAACTGTTATGCGGGAGATTGAGGCAAGGCCGCTTCTCTCCTGCATCGCAGACATCACCCACCGTTCTGCACACTGTGGATTACTTTAATGACCATCCATGTCGTTGCTGCCGTGATTAGCAATCCTCGCGGCGAAATCTTATTAACTCAACGCTTACCCGATGCCCATCAAGGCGGCTTATGGGAATTCCCCGGCGGCAAAGTTGAAATCAATGAATCGGCTGAACATGCCTTAAAGCGCGAATTAATGGAAGAAGTCGGGCTTGAGATTCACGCGGAGCGTCCATTGATTCGGATTCGCCACGATTATCCTGACAAGTCCATTTTATTAGATGTCTGGCGCGTCGAAGACTGGTCAGGCGAGGCATGGGGACGCGAAGGCCAAGCCATGCAATGGTGTGCGCCGGAATATCTGCGCCAACAAGCTTTTCCTGCGGCAAACTATCCCATTATCAGCGCAGTCACTTTGCCTAGCACTTACTTAATCACGCCAGAACCCACCAAAATTAAAGATCGCGCCTTCTTTTATGCCTTAGAACGTGCTTTAGATCAGGGGCAAGCCTTAATACAATTGCGAGCAAAAAACTTGTATCACGCCTCTTTAAAAGACTATTGTTATTTTGCGGAACAAGTATTAAGCATGTGCGATGCACATCACGCCCGTCTACTTTTAAATGCCGATTCTGACATCGCTCGATCTGTCGGCAGTCACGGCGTGCATTTAAGCAGTGATCGATTAGCAGACTTGCAAGAGCGACCACTGGCGCGGGATTACCTCGTGGCGGCCTCTTGTCATCACGAAGCCGATATACAACAAGCACAAGCTTTGCATGTCGATTTTGTGGTGTTGGGCGCGGTACGGGCAACACCTTCACATCCTGATACCGTTCCGCTGGGGTGGCACCCATTCTTCACATTAACTGAACAGTGTCAGTGTCCTGTTTATGCACTGGGCGGCATGACGGTCGCGGATTTAAATCGAGCTTATGCGCAGGGGGCGCAAGGTATCGCAGCAATCCGTGCCTTATGGCCTGCGCTTGAGCAGTAACTGATTTTTGCATCTCATTTTTTCAGGCTCGTGTGTTCTGTCGTACACGTTTTGTAACAGTCACTAACGTATTTTAGCTGTAGGTCGCATAAGCGCAGCGTCATGCGACATTGACGGCGGATGACGCTGCGCTTATCCGCCCTACCAATTGTATTACTTGAACACACTTTTCCACATCGTTTTTTAGCATTCAGTAATCTCAAAACACTTGGGGAGAGGCGTTTAGAAATGGACGAGCAAACTTTAGAGAACTTAGCACAGCAGTTAGGGCAATGCTTACAACAACGACAATTAGTGCTTGCCACGGCTGAATCTTGTACTGGCGGCTGGGTTGCTACCACCTTAACTGCCGTTTCGGGTAGCTCGCGCTGGTTTGATCGCGGCTTTGTGACTTATAGCAACGAAGCAAAGCAAGAAATGCTCAGCGTGCCCGCAGAAATTTTGCAACAACATGGTGCCGTCAGTCAGGCAACTGTCGAAGCAATGACACGGGGTGCATTACAACACAGTCGCGCGCAAGTCGCGGTTGCCATCAGTGGTGTCGCAGGCCCTGGCGGTGGTAGTGCTGAACGTCCAGTCGGTACGGTATGGCTAGCATGGGCGTGGCCAGATCATCAATATAGTCAATGTTTTCAATTCGATGGCGACCGACGTGCCGTGCGTTGGCAATCTGTACAGCAGGCTTTACAAGGACTCATTCAAGGGCTAGGCTGATAACTAGATTTGTGAAATAATGTGTTTTTATACAGTATATACAGTGACGGGCTATTCCGTTTGATCGATTGCAGCAGGGGTGACGAATGGACGATGACAAAAAAAAGGCGTTAAGCGCAGCACTAAGTCAAATTGAAAAACAATTTGGTAAGGGCGCAGTGATGCGCATGGGCGATGTAAGCGTAGTGCAAAACGTAGAAACCGTGTCTACCGGTTCTTTAGGTTTGGATATCGCCTTAGGCGTGGGCGGTTTGCCAATGGGGCGCATTGTCGAGATTTACGGCCCTGAGTCTTCCGGTAAAACCACTTTAACCTTGCAAGTAGTCGCCGAAATGCAGAAAAAAGGCGGCGTTGCGGCCTTCGTTGATGCAGAACATGCTTTAGATCGGCAATATGCGGAAAAATTAGGTGTCAGCGTCAGCGATTTATTGTTATCTCAGCCAAATAACGGTGAAGAAGCCTTAGAAATCACTGATATGTTAGTGCGTTCTGGCGCGGTTGATGTGGTGGTAGTTGACTCTGTAGCAGCCTTAACGCCTAAAGCAGAAATTGAAGGCGAAATGGGCGATTCTCACATGGGTTTACAAGCCCGTTTAATGTCGCAAGCCTTGCGTAAATTGACCGCAAACATCAAGCGTTATAACACCTTAGTGATTTTCATCAACCAGATTCGGATGAAAATCGGTGTCATGTTCGGCAGCCCTGAAACCACAACTGGTGGTCAAGCCTTAAAATTCTATTCTTCCGTGCGTTTAGACATTCGCCGCATTGGTGCGATTAAACGCGGTGATGAAATCATCGGTAATGAAACACGGGTTAAAGTGGTGAAAAACAAAGTTGCACCACCGTTTAAAGAAGTCGTGTTTGATATTCTGTATGGCGAAGGGGTTTCCCGCGAAAGCGAAATCGTTGATTTAGGTGTGAAAGCAGGCATTGTCGATAAAGCGGGTGCATGGTACAGCTACAATGGTGATCGCATCGGTCAAGGTAAGGAAAATGCCCGCACTTATTTGCGTGATCGTCCTGAAGTGGCGCAACAGATTGAACAGCTTGTGCGCGAGAAAATGTTAGCGTCTGCGATTCCTGAAAACGCGGAAGTGACTTCAGAAGCGGATGAAGAACCTGTGTTGGATGAAAAATAGCACTGTAGGGCGGATAAGGCGCTAGCCATCATCCGCCGCGTTGTCGTATGACGCTGTGCTTATACGACCTACAACGACACAGTGCATTCTGCAAATTTTGATTCAGACAACACATATAAGGCGGATGACGGCTAACGCCTTATCCGCCCTACAACAGCCTCATTTTTATCGAATGCTCGCCTAATGACTGCACTGCAATTTTGGCAACAAGATGAAACCCCTTTGTCGCAGCCTCAAGAATGGCAAAGCTGTTGGCTAGCGTGGTCGGCTTTTGATTTAACAGATACGGTGCAGCTTAACGGACAGCCTTTAAGCGTGATGCAACGCCAATGTGCGGGCGAAGTGCGTGTGTTAGCGCAATTGCCACGCCTTGGGCCAGGCCAGTATCAAGTGTCAGCAAACGGGTTTAGTCAGCGTTTTGAAGTTGCGCCCAGTAAGTTAAACCGCGAGGAATTGCAGCAGCTTTTGCAGGATTTAAGTCTGCAATTACCTGCCAGTTTAAGCCAGCAATTACAGCGTTTAGGCGCATTTGTCGGCATTGATTGGCAAGCCCCACAACACAACAGCGTAGAAGCCGAGTTACACCGTTTACAACGGGCGATTTTAGGTGATGATCGCTGTGTGGGTTTAGCCCAACTGATACCGCAACTCGCCGCCGCGCCGCATCAGCAATGGCGCACCCATTACCAACTGCAACCGATAGTAAAAACCCGTCGCATCACAGCCGCAAGCTTGCAACAACCCGCGCGTTTATTCCCCATCACTGCCGAAAAATTGCCGCAACAGCTTTGGCAAGCGCACAGTGTCGCCAGTTGGCAAACACCTGAAAATCAAGTGTTAAAACTGTTTTGGCATCAAGTGCAACAGCGTCTGCGTGAGTTGCTGCCGATGGTTAGTACATCTTTACAAGACCGCCTTAAACAACTTCAACAGCAATTAGACAACTTAGCACGTCAAGTGCCTTGGCTAGCACAAGTACCACCCCCCACACAGCCGCCCGCATTAACGCAAGTGTTGCTAAAACAACCGGCTTACCGTGCGTTATTTGACAGTTATTTGCAATGGCAACGTGATGCAGTGGTGACGTTGCAAGACACTGCTTTGCAGCAGCCGTTAAGCCAATTGCCGTATTTATATCAACTGTGGGGCAGTTTGCAGGTGATTCAGCAAGTGTTAAACCTTGCCGAACATTACGATTATCAAGTGCAGCAACAGCATTTATGCCATTACCAAGCAGGCAGTTGGCGGCTACAGTGTTTGCCGACGGCAGTGCCAGTATTGCGTTTGCAGCAGCCAGAACACGGTGTGCAAGTACAGCTTTGGCTAGAACATCAATATGGGCAGCAATCGAGAGCATTTCGCAGTATTAGCCACGCGCAACGACCAGATTTAGTATTAGAAGTGACACCCGCAGACGGTTTGCCGCGCTTATATGTCTTGGACCCCAAGTATCGTTTGAACAGTGGGCAAGATCGTCCAGAGAAAAGCGATATTGATCGCATGCACGCTTATCGAGATGCAATCCGTTATCAACAACAACACGTCGTGCACTATGCAGCGATTTTATATTTAGGCCGTTTTTATTCGTATGGCGCGGCAGAAGTGGAAGCCTTGCCCGCACGTCCTAGCCAAATCGACGCACTGCACAACGCATTGAATACCGTGTTAAAACAGGCATTAAAGCCAAATAACTGAAAAAAGAATCGTATTGCGCCCGCATTTTTCCCTAGACTTTGCGCGGGACATCCCCATATGATTAACAACGTCACAGTTAAACAGCTAACAACTGTGATGACAGCTTAGGAGGAGATGCTGGGCAAAATCAGCATGACCTTTGCTTAAAAACCGTCAACGGCAAACTGTCGTGCGGTTGTCGTTTACTGCGGGTTAACCGCCCACTCATTGGATCACCACAAGAAGGGAATGATATTCATGAAGCACTTTAACAACTTACTCAAGTCCACTGTGCTGGCTGCCAGTGCTGCATTACTGCCTGCCACTTTTGCGAGCAACGTGTTAGCAGAAGAATTAGTGATTGCAGTTAACGGCCCTATGACTGGTCAATATGCGACTTTCGGTCATCAAATGAAGGAAGGGGCTGAAAAAGCGGTTGCTGACATCAATGCAGCCGGTGGCGTGATGGGTAAAACGTTAAAATTAGAAGTGGGCGACGATGCCTGCGATCCAAAACAAGCCGTTGCCATCGCTAACCAAATGGCTAACCACGGTGTGTCATTTGTAGCCGGTCACTTCTGCTCAGGTTCTTCTATTCCTGCTTCTAAAGTGTATGAAGAAGAAGGCATGATTCAAATCTCACCTGCTTCTACTAACCCTAAATTAACAGATGAAGGCGGCCCTAACATTTTCCGCGTGTGCGGTCGTGACGACCAACAAGGTGCAGTTGCAGGTCAATTCATCGCTGAACATTTTGCAGATACGCCTGTGGCTATCCTGCATGACAAAACCGCTTACGGTAAAGGTATTGCGGATGAAACTAAAGCGGCGTTAAATGCTGCGGGCAAAACAGAAGTGATGTATGAAGCCATCACCGCAGGCGAAAAAGATTACTCTGCTGTAGTGTCTAAGTTGAAAAAAGAAGGCGTTGGCGCGGTGTACTTAGGTGGTTATCACACTGAAGCGGGTTTAATTATTCGCCAAATGCGTGAACAAGGCATGGACACTGTTTTAATCGCAGGTGATGCTTTAGTCACTGACGAATTTTGGTCAATTACAGGTGAAGCAGGCAAAGGCACTTTAATGACCTTCAGCCCAGACCCACGTAAAAACCCTGCTGCTGAGCCAGTGGTTAAAGCCTTCCGTGAAGCCGGTATTGAGCCAGAAGGTTATGTGTTATACACCTACGGCGCGATTCAAGCATGGAAACAAGCGGTTGAAAGCGTAGGCGGTACTGACGCTTCTAAAGTAGAGAAAGCATTACATGAAGGCAAATTCTCTACTGTATTAGGCGACATCACTTTTGATGATAAAGGCGACGTTGAAGCACCAGGTTATGTTTTCTACGAATGGAACGACGGCACTTACGATTACTTCACAGCTAAAAAATAAGCTGTTTAAATCGTTGTAACGACGTTTGATGAAAAAGCCTGACGGGTGATAAACCTGTCAGGCTTTTTTTGTGTTTGTGACTTATCTGCGTTGCCATTAAGTTAAGATTGTCGTAGGGTTTGCGCCGCGTCTTTTTGCGGTGCGAACGCGGAGAAATCTGTATGATGTTAGAACTTCTCCGCGTGCGCAAAATGCCGATAAAGTGTATTGCGACACGTAAATTCAGTGGCGGCATTTCGCACACCCTACGACCGTGCATGCCTTAACTTAATGGCAGTGAGATTTATGTCGGATGACGGCTACGCCTTATCCGACCTACTCCCCTCGTAACGCCTGAATTGGATCCAACTTCGCCGCCTGATGCGCAGGGATAAAACCAAAAAACACGCCGATACCTGCCGAAATTCCTGCACCGAACACAATGGCTTGCCATGAGACAAAGAATGTCCAGCCATTTAAATGGGCGACATAATAAGTGGTGATGATGCTGGCAATAATGCCCAGCAGTCCGCCGATTAATGACAGCAAAATGGATTCAATTAAAAACTGGGCGCGGATGTCTTTACGCTTTGCCCCCAGCGCACGGCGAATACCGATTTCTTGTTTTCGCTCGCTCACCGAAACCAGCATGATATTCATAATGCCCACACCGCCGACCACTAGCGAAATACTGCCAATGGCGGTCAATAACACCGCTAACATATCCGCTTGTTTACGCATTTGCGCGATTAACTCCGCTGCGGTGCTGACTTCTAGCGTTAGGTTTTGAATTCGGCGTTTAAAATAAGTGCTAATGTCTGCCGCGCATTGTTCGGCGTTGGCTTCTAGCTGCGTGCGAGCGGCTGAGAGTGAAATAGGGCGCGAGGTTTCGCTTTTGAGCGCGTATTGCAGCGGCAAAAAAATTGTTAAATCGCTGTTCACCCGTATTGAAGGTAATGGGGCAAATGGCTGTAACACGCCCACCACACGCAACACATGATCATCAACAAAGATTTCTTGATCAATCAATTGCTCCGGTGATTTCATGATGCCCAATGCCTTTGCGATACCCGCCCCTAATACGGCATAAGGGCGATCTGCATCTAATCGAGAAATAAAGCGTCCGCTGGCCAGTTGGAAGCGGGTAAAGTCTTGAAAACTTTGCTCAACGCCAAGCATCAATACTTCTTCATCTTCAGTTGAAAGATTAGTGAACACACGCAGATAAGGTGCCATCACATTAACGCAACTAACCGCGTTAGGCAGTTTGCGAAATAATGAAGGGTTTCGTAATGACTCAACATCGTCGGCACGTGCCGCGACGGTCACTACATCCGTGCCTAAGGTGCGAAATTCTTTGGCGGCTTCTTCGCTGACAATATTGCCAATCGACACCAACGCGATCACGGAACCAATGCCAATCACAATGCCGATCAGTGCGAGTAAGGTGCGTTGTTTGGTGGAATAAAGACTGCGGGCGGCTTCGGTAAAATACATATTATGCGTCTCGCAAGCGGCCATCTTCCATGATAACGGTGCGTTGGCAGCGAGCAGCTACACCAGGGTCATGGGTGATGATGATGATGGTAATGCCTTCACGTTGGTTTAGGTCAATGAATAAATCCATGATTTCTTTACCGACACGCGGGTCTAGTGCGCCTGTTGGCTCATCTGCCAAAATCAAACGCGGCTGTCCCACCAAGGCACGCGCAATCGCTACCCGTTGTCGTTGTCCGCCGGACAGTTCATTCGGACGGTGATCCGCACGTTCTGCCATGTCTACTTTTTCCAGCATTAACAAGGCTTGTTCACGGCTTTGGGTTTCTTTCATATTGCGATAACGCAGCGGCAACATGACATTTTCTAAGGCACTTTGACGCGGTAGCAAATAAAACGATTGGAACACAAAGCCGATTAATTCATTGCGGGCGGCGGACAGTTCATCGTCGTGGTATTGCGTGATAGAACGTTGATTAAGGGTATAACTGCCGGTCGTGGGGCTGTCGAGTAAACCGATGATATTCATCAAAGTCGATTTGCCGCTGCCCGATTTTCCCATGATGGCAAGCAGTTCGCCTTCTTGTACGGAAAGGTTCGCGCCTTTGAGGATGTCGAGTTGGGTGGGGCCAACTTGATAAGATTTTGTGATGTTGTTGAGTTCGAGCATGGCGTTTTTTTGCGTGAGGCTGGTGCAGGTTTTCTCGTTCCCACGCGCTCTGCGTGGGAATGCAGATCACACCGCGCCTGCGGTGTAGCCTTGCGTAAGCGAGGCCAGTTTGTGTACCGTACCCATGTTACGGCTTGTATTTACTGAGATTTTGTACAGACCTCATACTGGTCTCGCTATGCGAGACTACACCGCAGGCGCGGTGTGGTATGCATGCCCACGCAAGGCGCGTGGGCACGAGGACAAACGAGGAAAACAAGGCAGCTAATTTTGTAAAACCACCTTATCCCCTGCCGCTAAGCCTTCTGCGATTTCAACACCATCGACCAATGTCGAATGCACCACGACTTCGCGGCGTTCTTGGCTACCATCTGCATTGACCACTTGCACGGCGTATTCATCGTCCTCAACTAACAGCGCTTCAAAAGGCACTACGATAGCCGCAGGGTTATCGTAAATTTTCACCCGTGCGCTGGCTGTCATGCCGATACGCAGTTGTTGGCGTTGTTCTAAGCTGATGTTAGGCACCGCCACTTCGACTTTAAAACTCGACGAGGCATTATTGCGTCGTTGTCCATCATCAACACTGGCGCGACCTGCAATAAATGTGATGTAACCGTCTAAGGTCACATCGTCCAAGGCGGGAATGCTGATTTTAGCGGTTTGGTTTGTTTTAAGGCTGGTAAGCGTTGTTTCTGGCACGCTGGATTCGATGGCAATACCGCTAAAATCAGCAATGGCTAATAACGGCATATTGTTATCAATCTTGCGCCCTATCCGCAGCGTCTCCTGCGCATTGTTTGGCGCGTTATTCAAGCTGGGGAAAATAATGCCCGCCGTAGGGCTGCGAATTTCGGATTGTGCTAAACTGGCGCGTAAGGCTTCGACATCTTCACGGGCATTTTGCAAACTCAGGCGAGCGATGCGTTTTTGACTTTCGCCACCACCGGCTAACACTTCTTGCAAAGACTCTTGCGCACTGACTAAAGCGCGTTTTTGTTCGATCACCGAAGCTTTGTTGTCTTCTAACTCATTCGCCGACACGATGCCTTTATCAAACATGCGCTGTGTTTCTTGGGTTAAGCGTTGGCTGCGGGTCAATTGTTCTTGCGCCCGTGTCACTTCGCGGCGTGCTCGAATCACCTCAAGACTGTTAGGCCAGTTATTCAGCTTCGCCATTTCTTCTTCTGCTTGAATTAAACGGCTATTCGCTTCGCGTAATTGGCGTTGTTGCTCGTGGGTGTCTAGCGTGATCAGCAGTTGCCCTGCTTCCACTGTCTCGCCATAGCGAAAATGTAATTGCTGAATTGAGGCATCTAGCGGGCTGCTCAATTCCACCCAGCTAATCGGTTGCACCTTGCCGCTTAATCTCAGCCAGTCATCAACCGCTTGTGTTTCCACTTCAATGATTTTGTGATGGCCTGCGTTTGCCGTTTGCATCACTGCGTGAGTGTCTTTACCAAAGCGGGCTAAAAATTGGGCGCGTAACTGCTCATAATTGTTTTGTCCAAAAAACCACCAACCACCTAAGCCGAAACTGACGACCAGCAAAGAAGCCAAGACAAAACGCTGGATTAAACGCCGATTACTCAAACGCGAGCGCAGTTTGGCGTTATTGCTTTCAATGGATAAATAAGCTTGTTGTAACTCGCGGTGTTTTTGTTCCAGTTCTTGGCTTAACGCAAGCTCTTTGGCGCGTAGCTTAGAGACATTTTCATAAAGCTGGGAATTTTCGATAGCTACCGCAGATTGGCTGCCCAAGGCTTCGAGCAGTTTTTCATCTTGTGCATTAAAAGTGCCGCTGTGCTTGTTCAGCACTTGCACTACGCCAATACGTTGTCCTTGGTAATTGACAACCGGTTGGCAAAGAATGCTACGGGTATAAAAACCGCTTTTGCGGTCAACTTCTGGATTAAATCGGGGATCGGCGTAGGCATCAGGAATATTGATCGTCTCGCCGGTATTCATCACATGACCCGCGATGCCAGTGCCTGCGGGCAAACGAATTTCATCAACACCTGCACCTAATGCAACTTTTGACCACAGTTCGTCACGTTCACGATCATATAAAAACAGCGTGGTGCGTTCTGCCTGCATAAATTCGCCAATCTGCTGCATGATACTCAGCAGCAGTTGGGCGAGGTCAATTTGTTGTTCGGTGTCGTTCATGACGTTGTGTTGTTACTCGTGGCAATTATCTAGTTTTGGCAGTGACATCATGCTGAAAAACCAAACTTTCTCGAAACGCTTTACCATCTTGTTTTGCTGTTTCAGCATAATTCCCTAACGAAATCGGATTTTTTTCAACACGCGCTGCCAATTTTGCCCAACGAGAGGGTTGCTCAGTTTCCTGTTGTTGTATTGCCATCGCAATGGCTTGTTGCGCAAACTGCTCAGGGTTAGGTTGCTGAAGCAGTTGCAGTAATAAATAATCAGGTAAGTTCAAGGTAATTTGCATCATGACACCTCGTTAATTGTCCACATTTAAACACTACTGATAAGCACCCAACCCCGTTTGCTGCCTTTCCACTGACTCCACGGTCACGCCCCAATGTTGCAAAGTCGTGCCGAGTAATTGATCTAAATCAGTCAGCGCATTGAGGTAAGCAATTTGAGCATCGAGATAACTGTTCTCCGCTTCCACTAAACTGTTTTGAAAGCTAACCACTTGGAAACTCGAAGAACGCCCTACTTTCAACTTTTCTTGTTCCAGTTCTAATTGTTTGCGCGACAACTCTAAAGAGCGTTTAGTTAACGCTAGTTGCTCCCAGCGAATTTGCAAATCTCGATGCGCATTCAACAGTTCAAACACTATATCTTCTTCTAATTCTTGCAAGGCATTGCGAGCCTGTTGCAAGCTGATTTTGGCAGCGACTAACTGCCGTCGTTGGCTTAAATCTGACAGCGGAATTGAAAGCTGTAAACCGACGGTGACATCACCTTGTTGTGGCGAATCCAGTTTTTCCAGTGGTACAGGATTGTTATCACCACTACGGCTTAAACCATACGACACTTCTGCATCTAATTGCCAAAGCTGATTATTTTGCGCTAACGCCAATTCTAACTCAGCATTTTCCACTGAGATTTGTGCTTGTGCATAATCGTTGCGGTGATTAAAAGCAAGGCGTTTCAATTCTTCCAACTCACGGTCATAAGCAGCAACTTGCAAACTTTCGCTTAATTCGAGTTGTGTCTCTGGTGGTAGGCGCAACAGGCGCAATAAGGTGATGCGTGCAGCATCTAAGTCATTTTCTGTCGAGCGCAAATCTAACTCTTGATTTGCCACATCGGTTTCCGATTGCACCAATTCAACTTGCGGCAGTCGCCCGCTATTGATTAATTCTCTGGTAATTTCGAGTTGTTCTTGTGAACGCTGCAATGATAAACGTGTGATTTCTAAACCACGTACCGCGCTAACATAGCTGCGATATTGCTTGATGATATTCACAATGACATCGCTGAGCGTGCTTTCTAAATTGAGCAGATTCGACAGTTCAGCACGTTGTGCAAACACCCAGCTTGCCGTGCCAACGGTCACGCCACCGCCTTTCAATAAGGGCTGTGAAAACCCTAATGTCACGCTGTCTTGATAATCATCGCTGTCATCAATGCTGGCATTGTGTGCCGCTGTAAGGGCAAATTGCCCGCCAGTGGGTACGTTTAGCGTAACGCTTGCGTTAGCACCATAACTGTGACGGGCATCGCGTCCGTCAGGGTCTTGATAATATGAATCGTATTGCACACTGGAACCGATGTTGTACTGCGGGGCAAATTCATCATCGGCGAGCTGTAAATCAAATTTATCTAAAATTCGGTTTAAATAAGCATTCTCCACAATGCGATTTTGCTGCAAAGCCAGCGCGACGGCTTCGGCTAAGTTCATTTTCAGCACAGACTCCGCCATTGCAGAGTAGCTGAACAGTAACAAAATGCAGGAGAGAATGGTGGTTTTCATAGCAAGATAAACAGTCAACAAGAGATGTTCTTGGACATCTCTTAATATTTACAGTTAGTTACAAGCATTTGCGTCCTTGTACTGGCTTTCGGTTACTTCTTTTAAATCATTATAACCTTCACCGAACAGCAAGAAATAACCTTTGTGACGACCGCTGAAAGTGGTGCCGTAACTTTGACCACAATCGCTAGTGTGGCGCGAAACTGCTTTCACTCGGCAACCGCCTTTGCCTTGCTCTTCTGCACATTGCAAAGTGCTTGAGTCACCATCAGGCAAGCGTTTAAAGTCCGCTTCGATCATCATCACAACATCCCGACCATTAAAAGTGCAAACCAGCATTTTTTCGCCAGCACAGTTTTTGATATGTACTTGGGCGGCTGCATGAGCAGAGCAAGTGAAGCTAAGTAAAGAGAATAAGCTGATTACGAGCAGCGCAAAGCGGGTGATGTGTGAGGTGTTCATAATCAGGTGTCCTTTTTGAAAAGTGAGTATTCAGCAAGTACCGTCATCGGTGAGAGAGATGCCAAAAGCATCTCTCAACGGATGTATTAGTTAGTACATGCGTTCGCGTCGTTGTACTCAGATTCAGTCACTTCTACCAAATCGCTGTCATCGGAGGCACCAAACAATAAGAAGTAACCGCTGTGACGACCACTGAATAACTTGCCTTTGCGCTCACCACATGCACTGTCTTCATCTTTCGATGCTTTGACTTTGCAGCCACCTTTACCTTGTCCGTCACATTTCAAGGTAGTTGTATCGCCGTCACCCAGACGTTTGAAATCTGCTTCAGCAACCGTGGCAGAGTCCCGCCCGTTGAAGGTGCACACCAGCACTTTTTCACCAACGCAGTTTTTGATGCGGACTTTCTGCGTTGCATAAGCAGAGGTAGATAAACCAGATAAAGCAAACAGGCTAGCAGCAATCAGGGCATATTGAGTGAAACGAGAAGTTTTCATGATGTCATATCCTTTTCAATGGAGAGTTATGTGTAACTCATTAATTGGTCTGTATGGAACAAAACTATAGTGGCTTTTGTTCCGAATGTCCAAGAAAATTTGCGCTAATTGAGAGTGATTCTGATTAACGGCGTATTTTTGGCAGTAAAAGGCGTTTTTGTGGTGATTTCAGGGTAAATAGGCTTGATTTTGTGTGTTGGGTGGAACAAAAAAGAGGGTTAGCTATG
>QKBZ01000145.1 GCA_003245895.1 Beggiatoa sp. | reverse complement strand
TAAGTTGCTTAAAGTCGCCAAACTTGGAATGACACCGGAAAATTGATTTTCGTGTGCATATAACGACTCTAGCTGCACTAGCGCAGATAAATCAGGCAAGCTACCCGTAAAATGATTGCTGTAGATATGAATATCTTGCAAGACGCTTAGCTGATTCAATGTCGGTAGTTCACCACTTAAGCCGTTGCCGTTTAAATATAATTTTTTTAACTGAGTCAAATTGCTTAAACTGGGTAATTCGCCGGTTAATTGATTATTAGACAACCACAACACTTCTAAGCGAGTAAACGCGCTTAAATCAGGTAATTCACCTGCTAAGTTGTTATTAGGTAAACGTAAACCTACCACATGATTGTCATGACAACTGACACCATACCAATTACAAGGCCGGTTGCTGCGGTTCCAGCCGTCATTATGTCGCCAATCTTTGCCATTGGTCGCGCTAAAGAATTGAAATAAGCCTAAACACTCTGAGTTAGGCAATTCTGTGATGGCGCGGCAAATCAACTGTGAACGAATATCAAACAATTGTTTGGCTTTCACTGCCGTTTGCTGAGAACTGTTTAATAAAATCTCAGCCTCTTCCGCCGTTCTCGCCACTTTAAAGCGATAACGCGATTGCACCACCATGCCGCCTGTAGGGTAATCAAAATAAACGCGGGCTTCATAGTCACCAGAGGCTAAACCTTGATCTAAAACATAGCTTCCTTCAATGGCTGAGCGCGTATAAGTCCAGTTCTTGGTATAAAACTCGTCACTAGAGCCAACCGGCACCACACTAATCCAATCTTGCTTATTACCCGGTAAATGTCCGTACTCAATGCTGATTTTTTCGTTGGGTGCGTAAACTGCTTTCTCAGCACGCACAAATGGCATTTGCTGTTGCTCAGCCGTGCTAGGGGTTGCCATTTCTGCCATTAAGGAAAAAGGTGCATCAGCCGCTGTGCTTAGACTGCTAAAGCTGCAACCCATCAACAACAGTGCGAATGACCAACGAGGGAAACAAAACATACTTAGTCCTCTTATGAATCACAGTGTTCTAAAGTTAAATAAAGGCGTTAGATATTGGATAAAGCGACTGATTTCAAGATTTCGCCGCTTCTTCTTCCAGTACCGGCGTTGGAAAATGTTGTTTTTGATAGGCTAACCACATCAAAAATATGCCCGCAATAATCATCGGCACACACAACAATTGTCCCATCGTTAGCCAATCAAAGGCGATAAAACCTACTTGTTCATCGGGTGTACGGAAAAACTCAACAAATGAGCGGAACACGCCATAACCAATTAAAAATAAGCCAGAAACCGCCATCGTTGGGCGCGGTTTACGCGAATAAAGCCATAATAAAATAAACAACGCTAAACCTTCTAACGCAGCCTCGTATAGCTGCGAAGGGTGGCGGGCAATTTGACCTGCATGTGGATCATGAAATACCATCCCCCAAGGGACATCGGTAGGTCGTCCCCATAACTCACCGTTGATAAAATTACCTAAACGACCAAAACCTAAGCCCAAAGGCACTAAAGGTGCAATAAAATCAGTGATTTCAAAAAAGCTGCGATTGAGTTTGCGTCCGTAAAGCCACATAGCACACATAACGCCTAGTAATCCGCCATGAAATGACATACCCCCATGCCACACTTGCAAAATTTTCACGGGATTTGCAAGGTAAACCGAGAAGTCATAAAACAGCACATAACCGATTCGACCTCCCAAAACTACGCCGAGCGCACCGTAAAAAACGAGATCGCTCATGTGTTCACTGGATTTAATCAAGGTATGTGGTTGTCGCGTGCGTAACATGCCTAACCACCATGCACCGGCAAAACCGAGTAAATACATCAGTCCATACCAATGAATATGTAAAGGGCCGATGGATAAGGCAACGGGATCAAAATTGGGATGCGTTAACATAAGGTTAATTGTCTGTGTAAACAATGGAGATGAAATGACATGAAAAACGCTTGGTTGATAATGTACAGCCTATTGCTGTTGTTGAGTATGACCACGAATGTGTGGGCGGAAAGACCTGTCGCACGGGTCGATGTGATTCAAGGTCGTGCCGCTTATGAACGCGATGGGCAGCAGTTTCCACTGGTAGTGGATCAGACTTTGTTCTCTGGTGATTATATCACGACCAGCAGTGATGGCCGGTTATTGATTCGGTTTATGGACAATACCACCGCGCGTGTTGGCAGTGGTGCACGGGTCAAAATGGCGCGTTTGCAGCCAAATGAAAACCGCGATGGCAGTTTATCTGCCAGCTTTGAAGTCGTAAAAGGTATGTTCCGTTATTCCAGCGGTGCAGGTGCCATTGGCCGTCATGAAATCGACATCAAGGTCGGTAATTCGATCACCGCCGGTATTCGCGGCACGGATGTTTTTGTTAAATCCGGTGCTGAGGAAGATTGGGTGTGTTTAATCGAAGGGAAAGTGCAAGTACATTCAGGTGATGTGGGAGCTTTATTAGATGAGCGCCGCGAGTTCTTCGTAGTGAAACATGGTCAAGCACCTGAGCCAATCGACTTTTTAGATGAAAAAACCTTCCGTAAATGGTTACGCGGTACTGAAGTGTTGCAAAACCCTGATGCGTTACGACAAGGACATCCTGAAGTCACGGTTGGACAAGTCGATTTTTTTTAAGGCAGCGAGTTTAAAATTGATAACACATCGCTGGTATGTATAGGTTGTTGTACCTCTGGCTCTGCTAAACCAAAAAGCGGAAAATTTAGGAATGGCAGGGCATAGATGATTTCGACAGGCTAGTAGCGTCCCCTTTATCAATTGAAGATTAATGTCATCTTGGGAGGCAATCGAGATGGGTAATTCATTGCAGGATCAACTTCTGAAAGCTGGGCTGGCTGATCAGAAAAAGCTGCGCGAGGTCAAACAACAAAAGCGCAAGAAAGCCAAACAGCCCCAAAATACTAAAGCTCAGTCAGACGAAGCTCAACAGCAAGCCGAGCAGGCGGTGGCAGAAAAGCAGGCGCGTGATAGAGAACTGAATCAACAAAAGCAGGCTGAGGCTAAAGCCAAAGAAGTCACTGCACAAATCAAGCAGATTATTGAGCAAAATAAGGTGAAGCTGGATGAGGGGGATGTCGCTTACCATTTCACTCATGGTAGCGTGGTGAAAAAGCTGTATGTGACGGCGAAAACCCAAAGCCAATTGGTGCAAGGTAATTTGGCGATAGCCGCTTATGCTGATGGCTATGCCTTAGTGCCTGCCAATGTGGTGGAGAAAATCCAGCAGCGCGATCCGAATTGGTTTGTGTTATGCAACAAATCATCAGAAGAAACAGCGGCAGAAGATGATCCTTATGCACAATACACTGTACCAGATGATTTGATGTGGTAACAATTGCCCAGTGCTAGACTTAGCGTCAGACGACAGCAGAAAGCGAGCTGGGGGATAAACGCAGGAAATGAGGGTGCTGTGTGTGATGTTCATAAGCTGGAAGCGGTTCCCAAACACAGGAGGCTGTAAAAGAACTTCTTGTCAGAATCAGAATTCACAGAATTTAAAAATTTTCAGAATTATAACCAACTGATAATCCTGTTAATTCTATAATTTTGAAAATCCTGATTCAGACAATTTGGCAGTTCTTTTACAGCCTCGGTTCTTGAGAAATGCTTTAAGTGATGAAATGGCCGTTTGCTTTTGGCGTTGCTTTCGCCTGTTGAATTTTATTGATATAACATTAAACAA
>QKBZ01000312.1 GCA_003245895.1 Beggiatoa sp. | reverse complement strand
CCGAGTGTTTTCTTTTTATTTTGGCTATTGACTGGGTTATAACAGGTCGGATAAGGCGTAAGCCGTCATCCGACATCATACGCTTGAAGCTTGAACTAAGCCACTTGCGGCGGATGACGGCTTACGCCTTATCCGCCCTACAAGACGGTGCAAACCCCACAAATCACACCCGCAACAACGCCCCCGCCGCCAACGCAGCCCCCACAATCCCCGCATCATTCTGCAATTGCGCAGGTACAACTGGCGTGCGACAGGTCAACAAGGGTAAAAACTTCTCATGCTTTTTGCTCACCCCACCGCCGATAATGAACAAGTCAGGCCAAAATAAAGCTTCCATTTCTTGCAAATATTCACTTAAACGTGCGCTCCATTTGCGAAAACTCCATTCTTTTTCCTTACGCGCCCGATCTGAGGCTCTGTCCTCGGCATCTTTGCCGCGAATTTTCAAATGGCCAAATTCAGTGTTAGGCACTAACACACCATTAACAAAAATCGCGCTGCCGATGCCCGTGCCTAAGGTGATCATAATCACCATGCCTTGCTGATCTTTTCCCGCGCCATAACGCACTTCAGCTAAACCCGCAGCGTCGGCATCATTAAGCAATAACACTGGGCGCTGGCACACTTCGCTTAACAATTGCTCACCGTTAAAACCAATCCAGCTTTCATCCACATTGGCAGCGGTATAGCTGACACCGCGCTTAATCACCGCAGGAAAGGTACAACCTACTGCGCCTTGCCAAGCGAAATGCTGCACTAAATTATTGACCACTTGTGCCACTGCATCAGGTGTCGCGGGCTGCGGCGTTTCAATGCGATGACGTTCCGCTAAAAACTCACCGCTTGCCAGAGACACTGGCGCACCTTTAATACCCGAACCACCAATATCAATGCCTAATACGTCCATGCATTTCTCCTTATCATTATTGCGCAAAAGGTGACCATGCAGGCTCACGTACTTCTTCCCCTGCATCGACTGCTAAGCGTTGATGTACGCGACCATCAATTGACACCGCCGCTAAATCACGACCCGAACCGTATAAAATCATGCTGCCATTAGGGGCAAAACTAGGAGACTCATCTAAAGAAGAACTGGTTAACACGGTAAATTGGCGATTGCTTAAATCATATAAAGCAATGCGATAACCGCCGCTGCCATTGTGCAACACGGCTAACTGTCTACCATCCGGTGAAAAACGAGGTCGTGCATTATAACGACCGCTAAAGGTTAAGCGCTGTGCCTCACCGCCATTGGCCGATACTTGATAAATTTGTGGCGTACCACTGCGATCAGAAGTGAAGACTAAACTATTGCCATCAGGTGCCCATTCTGGCTCAGTATCAATCGCCGGACTATTGGTTAAGCGGCTAAAACGGTTAGTGCGCAGATTTAACACATAAATTTCAGGATTACCGTCTTTAGACAAACTCATAGCCAAGCGTAAACCATCGGGCGACCATGCAGGCGCGCTGTTTAAGCCCTTGCTGGCAGAGACCACGTTACGACGACCGGTGCGCACATTTTGCACATAAATCGCGGTGCGTTTACCTTCAAAAGAAACATAAGCCACACTTTGCCCATCGGGCGACCATGCAGGCGATAAAATCGGCTCTTTAGATTCCAACATGATTTGTGGGCTGCCACCGTCGGCATCAGCCACTTGTAAACGGTAAATATTGCCGCTACTGCCTCGGCGCACGGTAACGTACACAATACGGGTGGAAAATACGCCACGCTCGCCAGTAATCGCTTGATAAATGGCATCACTGATTTGATGCGCGACTTGTCGCAAATTATTGTTATTCGCGCTATAACGCAGCCCTAACAACTGCACCTCGCGCAACACATCGAACAACTGAAACTCAACGCTATAGCCTTGCGTTGAACTGCCTGCAATGCGTCCAATCACCAAATACGGCATATTCACTTGTTGCCACAATGGAAATTGCACTTGTGCATTGTCTACCGGAAACGCTGGCAAGCGACCGCGTGCCATCGGATCAAAACGTCCGCTACGGTGCAAGTTATTGCTGATAATATCCGCCATATCGACCGGCGGCGTTGGCATACCGGCTTGAATACCAAAAGGCACAATGGCGATTGGCAAGCCGCCTTCTTGACCGCCGGTAATCTCAATCGTCAAAATCGCCTGTGCAGGCGTACTCAATAACCAACCCAAACAACACAAAATAATAAAGCGTCGCATAACTAAGCCTTTATCTAAGGATGAAAAACAAATCGGAAATGGCGGAATTGGTCAAACACATCCGCATTTTGGTTAACTGACACCGGCAATGGTGAAGCCGCTCGCACGGCCTGCTCTGCTGAACGGTCAAACGCCACATTGCCACTACTTTTTACCACCACCACAGACGCGACTACACCTGTCGGCAATAAACGCACTTCCACCGTACACGATAAATTTGCAGTAGCGGTCACGGGTTTAACCCAACGCAATTGCACTTGGCGTTGAATTAACTGCATAACCTGCATAATACGTTGTTGTGTCCGTGCATTTTCTGCCGCTTGGCGTGCTGCCGCTGCGGCTTCTTCTTGTGCTTTACGCGCTGCATCAGCCGCTGCTTTTTGTTTCGCCTCGGCTTCTTGTTGGCGTTTTAACTCGGCTTGTCGCTTGGCCTCTGCCTCTTGTTGACGTTTTAACTCTGCCTGCCGTTTACGCTCGGCTTCCGCCGCTTGCTTGCGTTTGAGTTCGGCTTGGCGTTGACGTTCTGCTTCAGCTTCTTGCTGACGTGCTAGCTCAGCTTGTCGCTGCCGCTCTGCCTCGGCTTCCTGCTGACGTTTTAACTCGGCTTGGCGTTGACGCTCTAATTCTTTCTGGCGTGCTAACTCAGCTTGTTTCTGGCGTTCTGCTTCAGCTTCCTGCTGACGCTTTAGCTCTGCTTGGCGTTGTCGCTCAGCTTCTTGTTGGCGTTCTAATTCGGCTTGCTTCTGCCGTTCCGCTTCAGCTTCCTGCTGACGTTTTAATTCCGCCTGCTCTGCTGCCAATGCGGCTTGTAACTCAGCTTCTGCGCGTTGTCGTTCTAATTGTTCTTGTGCTAGGCGTGCAGCTTCTAACTCAGCTTGATTCACTTTAGGCGGTGGGGGCGGTGGTGGATCAGGTCTAGCAACTGGCTCTGGCAATTGTGCCAAAGCTTCTTGAAAGGCTGCTTCAGAAATGGTGGTCGTTTCTATCACTTCATATTCTTGCTCAGTGGCAGCACTGTTTAAACTCAATAGCTGAGGTGTAGGCACCTGCGCTACAAATAACAACAGCGCCAGCAACAAAGCATGCAGCACGATGGCGAAAAACAAGGAAACAAGATTGTCAGTCATGTGAATAAACTCGAAAGCATAAGCGTGGTGACGAGACCTGTGCGGCTTAACATAAGCGACACTATTTTGAGCTAAAGCAAGACAGGATGTAAGAGGTGTACTGCTGTTATCGCGCACAGTTTTTACTGTTTACTGTAGCAGAACTGGGTTAAAAGTGCGCCGTCTTGTCTACTTTGTTATGCAGTCACAATGCCAGCACAAGGCAGATAATGCGCGGCTTGAATGGTCAATAAATACTTTGCTGTAATGCAACAATACAAAAATTAAATGGCCAGATTTGAAAAAGGTTATTGCTGTTTAACAATGAAGTGATTAGAATAAGCGCGTCTGGTGTTTAAAATGTGCTGCAAATGGCATGTAATAACACCGCACATCTATTATGATAAAGACGTTAAGTCTATATAAAAATTTGACCAAAGGAGCTATTTATGCAATTCAACAAGCTGATCGGTATTGCAGGTTTAACGCTGGGTTTAACTTTCTCTGCCAACTTATTTGCAAGTGACGACTCTGCCACTTCTGAAGAAGTTGTTGAAAAAGTGAAAGCTGCCGCAGCAGCCCTTGCAGAAGCCGGTGAAGCTGGCTTAGCAGACTTCCAAGCGAAAGATGGCAAATGGGCTTGGAAAGACACTTATGTGTTTGTTTATGACTGCGAAGCAGACAAAGCCTTAGCGCATCCTACCTTAGCTGGCAAACCAATCATGCACATTAAAGACAAAGCAGACAAAGAATTATTTGTTGCTTTGTGCGAAGCGGGTAACAAAGAAACCGGTGCTTGGGTAAGCTACATGTGGCCTAAACCAGGTGCAGAAGAGCCTTCTCAAAAAATCTCTTACGCTTTAGGTGTTGCTGGCACTACTTACCAAGTAAGCGCAGGTATCTACAGCGATGACGCTAGCGTTGACGATTTAAACGCTAAATTAGCTGAGTAATTCAGTTAAGCGAGTTAGTTTTAGCAAAATAATTTAATAAAAGCTAAACAACCCCCAAAATTGCTCAACTAGATAAAGCTAACTCAGCGTATTAATAAAGCTGACAAACTTGTTTTGTCAGCTTTTTTTATTTTTTAATTACTAGAATTAAAACTAAAGCAAATAAGCATTACACCGTTGCGCTAAAAAAGCGTGTAGGTCGCATAAGCGCAGCGTCATGCGACGTTAACGGCTAACGCACTTTAAAATAAGTTTGATGTAGGGCGGATAAGGCGTTAGCCGTCATCCGCCGTTAATGTCGTATGACGCTGCGCTTATACGACCTACAACTGTTATTTTATAGCCTCTCTTAGTACTGAGAATAAGTATTCCCCCTAAGTGACATCCCCCTTCCATTCCCGTAAAATCCCTCACACAAAGAAACAAAACAAAATTGAATCGATCACACTGTAAAGTTAAGGAGGGTGCTGGATGAGTCAGAAAGTTGCTATTGTCACGGGGGCTAATCGTGGTTTAGGGTTAGAGACCTGTCGCCAACTTGGTGCACAAGGTTTAAAAGTCATTTTAACCAGTCGAGATGCAGAAAAAGGTCAAGCGGCGGCGGCACAACTCACAGCGCAAGGCATGACGGTTGAGTATCACCCCTTAGATGTCACCAACGAAGACAGCATTCAACAACTGAAAAATACCGTGTTAGAACGTCATGGTCGCGTTGACATCGTTGTCAACAATGCTGGTATTTTTTCCGATCCCAAAGAACCGTGGACAGCCTTCTCCGCCAATATCGACACCTTGCGCACGTCAATGGAAACCAACGTCTATGGCCCTTTCCGCATGTGCCAAGTCTTTATCCCCATTATGCAACAACAACATTATGGGCGTGTGGTTAACTTAAGCAGCGGTATGGGGCAACTGTCAGAAATGAATGGCGGTGTACCAGGTTATCGTTTATCCAAAACAGCACTCAATGCTGTCACCCGTATTTTTGCGGATGAAGCACGCGGTTGTAACGTGCTGGTCAATTCCTTATGCCCTGGTTGGGTGCGTACTGATATGGGTGGGCCAGAAGCAGATCGCGATGTCAGCCAAGGTGCAGATACCATCGTATGGCTTGCTACCTTACCTGATGACGGGCCAAACGGTGGCTTTTTCCGCGACCGGCAGCCGATTGCTTGGTAGTGGAGAGGTTTAAGGCATAGCCCTCACCCAATCCCCACTGCCATTAAGCTAAGGGTTTGCACCGTCTTGTAAGGCGGATAAGGCGGCAGCCGTCATCCGCTACAAGTGGCTTGGTTCAAGCTTCAAGCGTGTGATGTCGGATGATGGCTTGCGCCTTATCCGACCTACAAATCATGCCGCTGCCAAGCCCACGCTACATGCCTTTGCACCATTTCCGAATCATCATTTAATCGCGCTTGCAATACAGCACGAATCTCCGGCAACGACGGCGCATTGCCCAACGCCACCGCCAAATTACGCAACCAACGTTCATACCCAATACGGCGAATCGGCGAGCCTTCTGTTTTGCTTAAAAACTCCGCTTCTGTCCATTGAAATAACGCAATTAAACTGCTGTTATCCAAGTTCTGACGTGGCAAAAAATCGGCACAAGTGGTTAACTGTGCAAAGCGATTCCACGGGCAAACCAGTTGGCAGTCATCGCAGCCGTAAATACGGTTGCCGATTAGTGGACGCAGCTCTTCTGGTATATCGCCATGTAACTCAATGGTTAAATAAGAAATGCAGCGACGGGCATCTAATTGATAAGGCGCGATAATGGCTTGTGTGGGACAAATATCAATACAGGCTTGGCAGCGACCGCAGTGGTTGGCGTGTTCGTGTTCGGCAATGGGTAGCGGTAAATCAGTGTATAACTCGCCGAGGAAGAATAGCGAACCGGCGCGAGGATGGATTAAATTAGTGTGTTTGCCAATCCAACCTAAACCAGCTTGCACTGCCAGCGGTTTTTCCAATACGGGCGCACTGTCAGTGAATACGCGCCATTGATGTTCACCCACCGCTTCCGTAATGCGCAAGGCCAATTGCTTCAAACGCTGGCGCAGCACTTTATGGTAATCCCGTCCTTGTGCGTAACAGGAGATATTCGCGTGATGCGGATTTTCTAGGCGTGTTTTGAGCTGCGCTAATGGGGCAGGTAGATAATCCATGCGTACTGAGATTACGCGCAAGGTATCGGGCACTAACTCAGCAGGGCGACTGCGTTTAGTGCCATGACGCGCCATATAGTCCATTTCACCGTGATAATGACGCGCCAACCATGCGTTTAACTGCGTTTCAGCGTGATCTAACTCGATACCGCTAATTCCCAGTTGTTGTAAACCAAGTTGTTGCGCCCAGTCAGGTAACTGTTGTGCAAACTGGGCGAGTTCTGTATAGCTAGGCGACATGGGCAAAAGGTACGAAACGACTACTTAAGCCGTTTTAGCCTTTGAGCGACTGCTTGTCGTCGTGGTTTTTTTAGTGCTGGTTTTTTTCTTAACTGGCTTGCTTAAACCATGCTCGCGTAAAAAGGTCTTGTAATTACCGCTTTTTTCATAGGCGGCTGATAACTCATCCGGCGCGGTGTAAATCGTCCATAAACCCCGACGGCGTTTTTTCGCTTCGACTTGCAAACTGTCAAAATACTCGGCGTATTTGAGATTGGGCGGGTGACGGTCTGCCCATGCGTAGCCTTGTTTGACTAAAGTCGCGTTATAAAATTCGCCCGTGCTGGTGTATAAATAGGCCAATTCACGATTGAATTTGTCTTGCTTCTCTTTGTCGTAAACTAAGAATACTTTACTGCCTTTAGGCAAGCGTTTCTTTGTATAAGCCGCTGAGCGTTTACCAAACGGCGCGACATTCATGTACATAGAACGGCGGCTTTCTGGGGTATCGATACCGATTAAACGGATAGGGGTGGTGCCTTTATCTCCAATGCGACCAGAAGACACGCGCACCGTGTCACCGTCAACGTGCGTCATCACCGTCGCGCGGCGTGCTTTTGGCGTTAAGGTTAACGCATATAATTTAAACAAACGCCCACCGAATTTGAAAAAGAAAAACACACCGACTAACAGTAAAATGACCACAATGCCTAACACAATGTAAGTCAGCACACTGGAGCCAAATAACTGGCTGGTATTTAACCACTCCATAAACAACAACCATTGTGTTTCAACAAAGCGGTGTATTTGCTCTGTCAATGGCATCTCATCTTCGTTCATTGAACTTATCCTTTTTAGCTATTGATATTGTTTGGCTAAGTTCCCTTAACCTACCTTTGATCTAAATCATTCACTTTATGCATACTCGTAGGTCGGATAAGGCGCAAGCCGTCATCCGACATCATGTGCTTGAAGCCTAAACCAAGACTGACGGCGGATGACGGCTCACGCCTTATCCGCCCTACATCACCATTTTGCATAAGGTGAGTAATCAAACAACTAACCGACAGAATATAAAGCTGTCCTGTCATAGTAAACTTGCTATCATACCGACTATGCACCAAAAACGACACGTTATCGGCTTATGCGGCAGTCACCGCGTGGGCAAAACAACCTTGGCACAAGCGATTGCTCAGCAATCTGATTGGGTCTTTGTGCAAACCCATACCAGTCAAGTATTCGCTAAACACGGTTTATCGCCAAGCGAAAGCTTAGACTTTAAAACACGGTTATGGATTCAACATCAGGTGTTAGACGCTGCGGTAGCAGAGTGGCAGGCTCAACCACATAGCTTTGTCACAGATCGCACGCCGATAGATTTTATTGCCTATACCTTAGCGGATATTCAAGGGCATACCGTGGTTGATTTTGCAGCATTGGAAATGTATATCAATGCGTGTTTGCAAGCAACTCGCGAACATTTTACTGCGTTAATCGCTATGCAGCCTGCAATTCCGTTGGTATTTGAAGCGGGTAAAGCGGCATTAAATCAAGCCTATATCGAGCATTTAAACACGGTCGTTTTAGGCTTATGTCATGACGAGCGTTTACAGTGTCCCGTGCATGTCATGCCGCGCCCCTTAATTGATTTACAAGCGCGTGTTGAGTTTGTCCTGAGCACGGCGCAATAAACTTTTCTCTTTTTCGTTATTTTGCAGAAAGTATTTCTATGTTTGGATTCGGTAAAAATAAAACAGAGTCAGCCACGACTACAACAGATACTACAAACACCACTGAGGAAACTGCTGCCAGCACAGAAAAAAGCGGCTGGTTTACACGTTTAAAAAGCGGTTTAAGCCGTACCCGCGACGCATTTAGCCAAAATTTACAATCGTTGTTTTTAGGTCGTAAAACCATCGATGATGAGTTGTTAGAAGACGTAGAAACGGCATTGTTAACCGCTGATGTGGGTGTTGAGGCAACGCAAAAGCTGATCAAAGGTTTAACAGATCGCTTATCGCGCAATGAGTTAAAAGACCCTGAAGCCTTATTTGAAGCCTTAAAAGAGGACATGCGGACGATTTTACAACCGGTTGAACAGCCTTTACAGATCGCGCCGCGTACTGTGGACGGTGAGCATAAACCGTTTGTGTTGTTAATGGTCGGTATCAATGGCGCGGGTAAAACTACCACTATCGGTAAATTGGCGAAACGCTTTCAAAGCGAAGGCTTATCTGTGATGTTAGCCGCTGGTGACACTTTCCGTGCTGCTGCGGTGGAGCAGTTGAAGGCGTGGGGCGAGCGCAATGATGTGCCAGTGATTGCACAAAGTGGGCGCGCAGATTCTGCCTCAGTCATCTACGATGCCATGCAAGCAGCCACTTCGCGCAAGATTGACGTGTTAATTGCCGACACTGCGGGGCGTTTACACACTAAAGACAACTTAATGGAAGAGTTGAAAAAAGTGCGTCGCGTATTGGGTAAATTAGACCCTGAAGCACCGCACGAAACCATGTTAGTGTTAGACGCAGGCACGGGGCAGAACGCATTAAACCAAGCCAAGCAATTTCACCAAGCGGTAAACGTGACAGGCTTAAGCGTAACCAAATTAGACGGTACAGCGAAAGGCGGCATCGTTTTTGCGGTTGCACAACAATTAGGCTTGCCACTGCGCTTTATTGGCGTAGGGGAACAAATCGACGATTTGCGCCCATTCCAAGCCGCTGAATTCGTTGATGCCTTGTTTAATCGTGAAGCTTAATCGGCTAGACTGAGTAGCTCTCAGTTCGGCGCGGAGTCGCACACTTGTCATGATCACATTCACCGAAGTTGTGAAACGCTACCCCAATGGATATGAAGCGTTAAAACACATCAGCTTCCATATTGATCGCGGGGAAATGGTCTTTTTAACCGGTCATTCTGGCGCGGGTAAAAGCACCTTATTGCGTTTGATTCCCTTGATTGAGCGTTGCACAGCGGGACAAGTGTTGGTGAATGGTCAATATTTAGGGCGTTTGGCAAACAGTCGCATTCCTGATTTACGGCGCAGTATTGGCATGACCTTTCAGGAACACCGCTTATTAGCCGACCGCACGGTTTTTGATAATGTCGCCCTACCCTTAGTGATCGCCGGTTTTCGCCATCAGGAAATCCGGCGACGGGTGCGGGCGGCCTTAGACAAAGTGGGTTTATTAAACAAAGAAAAAAGCTACCCTATCACCTTATCCAGCGGGCAACAGCAACGGGTGGGCATTGCGCGGGCGGTGGTGCATAAACCGCCAGTATTGTTAGCCGATGAGCCTACCGGTAACTTAGACCCCGCAATGGCGTTAGAAGTGATGGCCTTATTTCGAGAATTTAACCGCGTGGGAGTGACAGTGTTAATTGCCTCGCATGCGCTGAACTTGATCAAATGTATGGGTTGCCGCACCTTGATTTTGCAAGAAGGCAGCTTAATTGACGATACCGTTCCGCAAAGCTAATGAAAATGTCTCGTCCTGCTGCTCTCCGTACCACAACGCCCCATCGCCCACCACCAGCACCACGTCCGCCTGCGGCAAAATTACGCACCTCTAGCAATAGTGGCACACCAACCGGCAGTCAAGCATGGTTGTTACACCATTTCTATGTTTTATTTTCTAGCTTAGGTCATTTTGCGCGTGCGCCAGTGCAAAATTTAATGGCAGCGGCAGTGATTGGTGTCGCTTTAGCCTTGCCGTCTGGGTTTTATCTGTTATTGGAAAATGTGCAGGTATTAAGTCGAGATTGGGGCGGCACTATGCAGATTTCCCTATTCTTGCAGCCTGAAGCCACGCCAGAAGAAATTCAGCGTTTGTCAGAGCAGTTATATCAGCGACCGGATATTCGTAGCGTGCGCGTGATCATGCCTGAACAAGCGTTGGAAGAGTATCGCACCTTGTCGGGCTTTGCCGATGCCTTAACCGCGTTAAATCAAAACCCCTTGCCTGCCGTGTTGGTGATTCAGCCTACCAGTGCCACCCAAGGCACACCGCCTACACAAGCCTTAGTCGATGATTTAGCCAAATTACCCTCGGTAGAAATTGCGCAATATGATATGCGTTGGTTGCAGCGTTTGTCTGCCATGATTGAAACCGCAAAGCGGGGGGTATTAGTGCTTGCAGGTTTGTTGGCATTGACCGTTTTGCTGGTTGTAGGTAATACGATTCGGCTATCTATTCAGCACCGACGAGAAGAGATTGAAATCAATAAATTGTTTGGTGCAACCGATAGTTTTATTCGCCGACCCTTTTTATATAGCGGCTTTTGGTATGGTTTGTTGGGTTCATTGATCGCATGGCTATTGGTCTATGCCTCCTTTATTTTATTGCAAACACCAGTACAACAATTGATGGCTTTGTATTATAGTGAGTTCACGTTAATGAGCTTTGACTTGCGCAGTAGCTTGTTATTGTTAGGTGTTGGCATTTTATTAGGGTTAGGCGGTGCATGGTTAGCCGTGGGTCGGCATTTAAAAGACATTAAGCCGAGATAAACCCGCAGTATCAACTTGCACTGCTGGCTAATAAGATAACGGCACTCTTGGATAAATACCCATTTTTCAGGGGTTAACAATGTCGTCTGATAATCCTTATCAACCTCCTAGCTCCAATGTAGAAGCGGCGCGTAGTGCTGATGCAAGCATTGCAGAAGCGGAAGATATGCGCCAGCAATACATCAGCCATGAAAATGCAGTGCGTTCCATTGGCGTTTTGTATTATATCGTCGTGTTTTTTGCCGCATTGGTCACGATAGCGACAGGCTTTGGTGCTTTGGAACGAGGCTCAGCAGAAGCGGCTGGCATGGCTGTTGGCTTTTTGTTACTGACAGCACTGTATTATTGGATTGGGCGCGAAATACGCAGACTTAATCGCACTGGACGCAATGTCGGTGGCGTATTTTCAGCACTCGGCTTATTACAATTCCCTGTTGGCACTTTCATCAATAGCTATATTCTGTACTTGCTGTTTTCTGCAAAAGGAAAAGTCGTGTTCTCAGACGACTATAAGCAAGTAATTGAAGCCACACCGCATATAAAAGCAAAAACCTCTGTTTTGATTTGGATTATCTTAGCCATTTTAGTGATTGGTATTGTAGCAGCCATTGCTATTCCTGCCTTTATGAGCGTGGATTAACGCAATATCGCACTTGTTAACCTTGTTGGGAAACTCAAATTACCTTCATTTTTTCAGGAGTTAAAAATGTCTGATAATCCATATCAAGCACCCACCGCCAGCGTAGAAAATAGGGTGGTGCATCGTGTCGATCTGTCTGAGGCTGAGGCATTACGTGAGGAATATCTTAGTCATGAAGCGGCCGTGCGTTCGGTTGGGATGCTATATTATGTTATCGTTATCTTGACTAGCATCTCTGTGGTGGTCGTTGCTGCGGGCTTAATTATCTCAGATAATATGCAAAATATTGTTGAGGTATTAAGTATTGTCGCCGTAGTCGGTCTTATCGCCTTGTTACAGTATTGGATTGGTAACGGTCTGAGGACGTTTAATCGTTCTGCACGCAATGTCGGTGGTGTGTTCGCGGCCTTAGGCTTATTGCAGTTTCCGCTGGGCACGGCATTAAACGCCTATATTCTATATCTACTGTTTTCTGCTAAAGGCAAAATGGTATTTTCTGAGGAATATAAAGCAGCGATTGAAGCAACACCTCATATAAAAACGAAAACATCTGCACTGGTGTGGGTTTTAGTTGCGATTTTTATACTGAGTATTGCCGCCATGCTAGCAATTCCTGCATTGGTTGACTCAGGCTCTTATTAGCCTACCCCATCGTCTCATTTCTCTAGCACAAGTATTATTTCCTCAGCCTGTTTGTCAGATAGGCTGAGGTATGAAGCCCCTCACTTATCGTTAAGTTAAGGGTTTGCACTGTCCTGTAGGGCGGATAAGGCGCAAGCCGTCATCCGCCGCAAGTGACTTAGTTCAAGCATCAAGCGCGTGATGTCGGATGGCGGCTAAAGCCTTATCCGACCTACATAAAGTACCCCAATTTCTTCACTAGACCATAGGACATTTAGTCTTGATCGTTCGTAAACGTGCAGGTCTGTTAACCCTGTTATTTGCCATTCGTGGCTCTGTCATCCCACGCATTATGCCGCAAATCTTGTTCGTCACCGGTTTTGCTTTACTGGTTGCGTGGATACACTCTCGACACAGCCTCGATTTGCCTGAATTCACCTTAACCCCATTTACCTTGTTAGGGGTTGCACTGTCGTTATTTCTCGGTTTCCGTAACAATGCTGCTTATGACCGTTGGTGGGAAGGGCGCAAATTATGGGGCGAATTGGTCTATGGCACACGCGCTTTAGCCCGCATCACACACACCTTATTTGGAAAACAGGCAGCGGAAAGACGGCAATTATTAATGTTAACGCTGGCTTTATCCCATGTTTTAAGACACCAATTGCGCCCTGATGCCAATATTCGTGCTCAATTGCAACAATTTATCGATGCAAATTTAGTCGAAACAGTTTTGCAACAGCGTAACCCTGCCGATGCCATCTTGCGTCAAATGAATGAGGTCATCGCCCAAGCTTACCAACAACAGCGTATAGACAGCGTTGCCGTCGGCATTTTGGATCAGCACTTAATTCGTTTAACTCATTCACAAGCCGGTTTAGAGCGCTTAGGCAATACACCATTACCGTTTGCATTCTCCCTGTTAGTACATCGCACGGCTTACTTATACTGTTTTTTACTGCCCTTTGGCTTGGTCGGCACGGCGAATTGGCTTACCCCCGTATTTGCCAGCGTAGTGGCTTATGCCTTCTTTGGTTTAGATGCGCTGTCTGAGGAATTAGAATCGCCGTTTGATAGTAGCGGTTTGAACCATTTACCTTTATCTGCCTTATGTCGCGTTAATGAAATCTCAGTCGCAGAAGCATTAGACGAGCCTGCGCCGGAACCTTTACAACCGATTGCGCATTTTTTAAGCTGATAGGCATTATGCAGTCATATCGGCGGATGACAGCTAACGCCTTATCCGCCCTACGAAAATCGTCTAGCTACCTGAGTTCGACGAAAATTATCGTTAAAAACAAAGTTATGCTTCTCGTTCCCAAATGCCATTTGGGAATGCAGTCGTGACGTGCCACGTCACGAGTGAACTAAACGACGGATTTAGCTCGATCTTGGAACAAACCCGCGACGCAGCGCGTCGTGACTGCATTCCCAC
>QKBZ01000042.1 GCA_003245895.1 Beggiatoa sp. | reverse complement strand
AGAACGGAATCTCTACTTATTTTATCTCCCGCCTTATTCCCCTCATTTCAATATCATTGAGCGACTTTGGAAAGAACTTAAAGCGGGTTGGCTACGTCCTGAAGATTACCAGACCTCTGAAACATTATTTTACGCTGTTAACCATTGCCTCAATGCTGTTGGTCAGCAACTGCATATTCTGTTTTCTACATTTCAGGGGCATCTAGTTAAATAACGTTTAATTTTGTCTGATTACTTATGACTTAACACTGCTGTATATTTTTGCTTGTTGTGTGGTGCTTACGTTCCGTAAGTCCACACCACAAACTTGCGGGTGCGCAGCTATCGGGGACTACTCAATTTCGCTTCTTTCTACCTTGTCTCGCAGTGATTACGCATGTTTACAGTGAAAAAAGACGTAATTTTGTTGCTCAATATTTTGAGCAAGAGTTTAATCCGAGACCAAGAAACAGAAGACTAGAATAGCTTAACCTTTGGTAATTTCTCCACCTTTTGATGGAAGATATGTAAGGGGTGCGTTAGCGTCCCGTCTTTTACCACTTTGAGTGGTTCACATATTTAGAGCTATCAGCTTTGCTGGTGGATATTTACTTTAGCAATTGTGCTTTATCAAAGGTATTATGACTTTTATGTTTCACATAAAATGACTATATTTTTATAACTACTAAAAATTATATTTTGTTATTGGCTATAATAATGTTTCATATGGCTTAAATTTTCTACAAAATATTAGTAAGATATTTATAGTTTTAATGTCAAGTATTTGATTTTTCAATCATTCCTGATAGCCATCGATAAATAATTTGCCAAGTAACTCCTGTACCAACGGTAAGTGAAATTAAAAATATAAATGCCCACTGGATAATAATTGGGTAGTTTATTAGTAAATCTTTGTTGCCAATAAAAAGTAATATAAAAGTTCCATATAAAACTATTGTTAAGAATATGCCCCATTTCCCTAATGAACGTGTTGTTGCATAAAGGAATACAATCCAAGCTGTTATGAGCATTAAACCAATAAATACCTTAAAAAGTGAAATAGATTGATAAAAATCATTTAAAGAATTAATTTTATAAAAAAACCAATGAAAATAGGAAAATTGCATTGGATTATAGGTGGCTATTACTAAAATGAAAGTAAGTCCAATGCGGATAATTAATTTTTTCCATGGGAAATCAGAACGAGTCATATTAATGTCACTCAGTTTTTAGTAAGGAGTATGTTACACGTATTGTACGTGTCTGTGGATTTAGGAGTAGGTCTTAAAAATAAGGTAAAAGGTATAAACGATAACGTCAAGTTACATTAGAAATTTTGTGCAAAAAGTGATAAGTGCTTAAATTTAACTTGATTATTTTTTCGAGATAATGAAAATATAGGCATTTTGATGATTATTCATAATAAAGAAAGTGTAAAATTTGTTTTGTGATAAAACTACTACTATTTGGCTTTGTAATTATATTTTTATTTTTAAGGCTATTTTTCTAGTTGATTCTATACTAGAAATAATCTATTATAGATTCTATTTTTTTTAAGATCAATATCTAATTTAGCAAAAGCATGATCAAAGCTGCTTGAATTTAAGCAGCTATAGAGGAATGCTAATTAATATATATCACAGAAGTCTTTTTGTGTGCGCGAAATAAAAGCTGATTAACGGTCAGCTAATTTTTCATAAATATGATGGGAATTAGACAGCTATGTTTAGCTTATCATCTACTTGCTTTGCTAAAAATATTGAATCTCGTGACCAGTTATCAACCAATCACGAGACCTCTTTTTCTACTTAACCTTGCAACTTAGAAATATCCGCAATCTGCAAGAACAAATCGCGCATTTGCTGCAAGAACGCTAAGCGATTAGCACGAACTTGTAAATCCTCTGCCATCACCATCACTTGATCAAAGAAACTATCCACCGCTTCGCGTAATTCCGCTAACTGTTGCAACGCAGGCTCATACTCACCCGCAGATAACAAAGGCTTAACCTGTTCGCTAACGGCTAACAAGCGATCATATAACTGACGCTCAGCCATATCAGTGAAATAAGTCGGATCAGGTTGCGCAGGCAATTCGCCTTCTGCTTTTTTCAACAGGTTATGAATCCGCTTATTCGCTGCTGCCAAACTCTCAGCCGCAGGCAATTGGCGGAAGCTTTCCACTGCACGAATACGGCGATCTGCATCAGACGGCTGTGTCGGGCGGCAACTGATCACCGCTTCCACGCTATCGCCATTCATGCCGCGATCTTGGTAATAACCGCGTAAGCGTTCCAGCATGAAATCAAACACTTGTGCATCTGTTTCCTCTGCAATCACGCCGTCAGGGTAATTAGACACCGCAACTTTTAACAACTGAGCCAAATCTAATGGCAATTGTTGTTCGATTACGATACGCAACACGCCTAAAGCCGCACGACGTAAGCCGAATGGGTCTTTATCGCCGGTTGGTGGCTGACCGATGCCGAAAATACCGCATAAGGTATCTAATTTTTCGGCAATCGCTAACGCTTGACCAATTGCGGTTTCTGGCAAGCTGTCGCCCCAGAAACGTGGCATGTATTGTTCGCGTAAGGCAATCGCCACTGCCTCGTTTTCGCCATCATGACGCGCATAGTATTCGCCCATGATGCCTTGCAATTCAGGGAATTCGCCGACCATTTCGCTGACTAAATCGCATTTTGCCAACTGTGCAGCGCGAATACCTAAGGTTTCTGCCGCGCCTAATTGCTTAGCGATTTCACCCGTTAAATGCGCCACCCGCTCAGATTTCTCATACACCGTGCCCAATTTGTTTTGGAACACGACGTTTTTTAATACCGCTTGGCGTTCTGCCAATGGGTGGGCGCGGTCTTGTTGCCAGAAGAAAGCGGCATCGCTTAAACGCGGACGAATCACCCGCTCATTACCTAAGCGCACTGCGTCAGGGTCTTTACTGGCTAAGTTACTGATGGCGATAAAGTGCGGTAATAACTTGCCGTCTGCATTGACCAAGTGGAAGCATTTTTGATTGCCTTTCATGGTGGCAATTAAGGCTTCGGCAGGCACGTCCAAGAATTGAGGATCGAAGTTGCCCAGCACCGGCACAGGCCATTCTACTAAGCTGGCGACTTCTTTTAACAACTCAGGGTCAATGACTGGAAAACCGCCTGCCATTTCCGCTGCTTCGTTAATTAATAATTCAATGCGTTGCTGACGCACTGAAAACAGCGGCAATACATGACCTTGCTCTTCTAACAAGCTTGCATAAGCATGTGGCTCTGGCACGCTAATCGGTTCAGGGCAATGGAAACGATGACCGCGAGTAATGCGGTCGCTGCGAATACCCATGATCTCCGCGTCCACCACTTCTTCGCCGAATAAAATCAGCAACCAACGCATAGGGCGGACAAATTCATAATCGAAGTCAGCCCAGCGCATGCGTTTTGGAATTGGCAACGCGGCTAAGGCGGCGCTGATCATGTCTTGGATTAAACTAGCGGTGGCAACACCGGCTTGAGTCGCGCGATAGACTAACCAACTGCCTTTATCCGTTTCCAAAGTTTCTAAGTCGGCAACGGTAACGCCGCAAGAACGGGCGAAACCTTCCGCCGCTTTGGTCGGTTTGCCTTCTTTGTCGTAAGCGGCTTGCACAGCAGGGCCGCGTTTTTCGACTTCTTGTTCCGGTGTCATTTCTGGCACGCCTTTAACCAATACGGCTAAACGGCGTGGTGTGGCATACGGGGTGGCAATGCTGTAGCTTAATTGTTGTTGTTCTAAACCGGCGCAAATGCCTGCGGAAAACGCTTCGGATAAGCGTTCTAAGGCTTTGGGCGGTAATTCTTCGGTACCGATTTCGATTAATAAATCGCGGGTTGATAATTCAGCCATGAGTTAAACGCTCTCCTTAGCGATGGTTTTACACATAGGGAAGCCTAAAGCTTCGCGGCGGTTGTAATAACCTTGCGCCGCGCCACGCGCTAAGGCACGCACGCGCAGAATAAAGCGTTGGCGTTCAGTGACTGAAATCGCTCGCCGTGCATCTAATAAATTAAAAGTATGTGAGGCTTTTAACGCCATTTCATAAGCCGGTAATGGTAAATCCGCTTCTAATAAGGCTAAGCTTTCCCGTTCATAGACATCAAAAGCGCGGAATAAGTCGTCAACAGGGGCTTTTTCAAAGTTATAAGTAGACATTTCCACTTCATTTTGATGGAACACATCGCCGTAAGTGATGCGACCTAAGGGGCCATCTGTCCACACTAAGTCATAAACGCTTTCCACGTTTTGCAAATACATGGCGATCCGTTCTAAACCATAGGTGATTTCACCGGTCACGGGTTTACATTCTAAGCCGCCCGCTTGTTGAAAATAGGTAAACTGGGTCACTTCCATGCCGTTTAACCACACTTCCCAACCTAAGCCCCACGCGCCCAGCGTTGGTGATTCCCAGTTGTCTTCGACAAAGCGAATGTCATGCACTAAGGTGTCAATGCCTAGGGTTTGTAACGAACCCAGATATAATTCTTGTAAGTTCGGTGGTGAAGGTTTGATCACCACTTGGTATTGGTAATAGTGTTGTAAGCGGTTGGGATTTTCGCCATAACGTCCATCGGTAGGACGACGTGAGGGCTGCACATAAGCCGCACTCCACGGCTCTGGGCCTACTGCACGCAAAAAAGTGGCGGGGTGAAAAGTACCCGCGCCGACTTCCATGTCATAAGGTTGCTGAATGACGCAGCCTTGGGCTGCCCAATATTCTTGCAGCTTGAGGATAAGTTGTTGAAATGTAATCGGTGAAGACACGATGGCTCCTGCCTTTATTTAAAGTAAACTTATTAAATGGATAATGCGCAGCACCTTTGGTGTTCACGGGCTGAAAGCGCAGTTACCTGTGTTCGACGAAATATGCTTGTAAAAACAAGTCGTTTCTCGTTCCCACACAGCGTGTCACGGTCATTAAGTTGAGGGTTGGCACCGTCTTGTAGGGCGGATAAGGCGTAAGCCGTCATCCGCCGTAACAGGCTTGGTTCAAGCTTCAAGCGCACGATGTCGGATGACGGCTACGCCTTATCCGACCTACAAAATCGCGTTAACTTAATGGCTGTGACACAGCATTTGAGAACGAAACCCCCGTTTTTATTTTTAATGTTAACTTTCGTCAAACTCAGGTCAGTTCGGAAATCTTGATTGCTGGGCAAGCCCTCAGACTTTCGTTAAATAGTCTAGTATAACGAAACTTCAGTGAAATGAGGTTAACTTAACCATTACATCATGTCTAAATTGCGTTTATTGCACAAAATTGATTTTTGTAGGGCGAATAAGGCGTAAGTCATCATCCGTCGCTAACGTCGCATAACACGGCACTTATGCAACCCACAACCATTTAAACTCAAAGCGGTCAGATAAAAAAATGAGTGAATATCAATTCTATGAATTTCAGGCGATTGATAAGCCTTTAAGCAAAGAACAACAAGATAATCTCCGTGAGCTGTCTAGTCGTGCCAAGGTCAATGCCCGCTCGGCTAGTTTTGTTTACAGCTATAGCGACTTTTCAGGTGATGTAAAAGCACTGATGTGGGAATGTTTTGATGCCATGATATACCTCGCTAATTGGGGTTCACGGCGTTTACTGTTGCGTTTTCCAGTGACGAGTGTGGATGTTAAGGCGTTGGAAGCTTACGCTGTGGAATACTTAATTGAAATCTCTTTAAATGCAGATAAGTTATTGTTAGACATTAATATTGAAGAAGTTGAATCCGATGATTGGTTAGAAGGTGAAGGGGTATTAGCGTCTTTGTTGGAATTGCGTGAAGAGATACAGCGCGGTGATTTGCGAACCTTATATTTAGTTTGGTTGAAAGCCTATGATGAACATTATGACGACGACTATGGTGAGCTTATCGTATCAGATGCTACGTTAGAGCCACCGATACCTGCTGGATTAAATGAGTTATCGGATGCACATCGTGCGTTTATTGAATTTTTCGATATTGATGAAAATCTTGTCGCAGCCGCCGCTCAAGCCAGTCCATCTTTATCTGCAAATACTGAATTACCACCATTGGATCAAATTGAAAACCTGTTAGATGGCATTTTAGCCAGTGCAAAAACACGTCTATTGCAGGCTGTGCAGCACGGTGAATTAACAACGATTGCGCTTGATGTAGGGCAAGCGTTACGAGTAGCACTTTGTGACAAAACCAATGTCATTCAAGGACAACGTACTGTCAAGCAATTAGAAACCTTAGCAGAAGAGGTTGCCAAACAACGTGTAGAACAGGAACGTCAGCAAAAACAGGCGGAGCAGATACGAAAATTAGAAGAACTTGCGCCAAAAGAGCCAATGGTATGGCGACATGTCGAGGAATTGTGTGAGCGCAAAACAAGCTCTGCTTATAATCAAGCGGTGGATTTATTGTGTCAGTTGAAGGCGTTGGCGCAATATAAAGGCACATCCTTTGATAGCCGTTTTGCGCCATTATTGGAGCGTTGGCAAACACGGAAAGCGTTGATAACTCGGTTGCAAGAAAAGGGGCTTATTAAGTGAGCTAAGCGTGTTTGTAGGTCGGATAAGGCTTTAGCCGTCATCCGACATAACACACTTGACGCTTGAACCAAGCGACTTGCGGCGGATGACGGCTAACGCCTTATCCGCCCTACAAGACTACAAGACTTTGATTAGTCTATTCAAAGAGGGGGTTTTTTTATGCGGGTATTGGTTTTATTCATCAGTTTATTGCTGACTCAAGCGCTACACTCTGCCGAATCAACCCCGTTTATCAGTTATCACAGCGATGAGACGATGGAAACCGTGTTGATGAATGTGCAATTAGCAGTCACCGAGCGCGGCTTAAGTTTTAGCGAGCCATTGCACATTGGCGAGATGTTACAGCGCACCGCGCCGGATTTAGGTATTGAACAGCAAGTCTATCAACAGGCGGAAGTGGTGACGTTTTGCAGTGCGCAGTTAACCCATGAGTTAGTGCACGCCCATCCGCTGAATATGGGCGTGTGTCCGCTGAGCGTGATGGTGTTTCAAACCGTGGCAGAACCGGCGCAAGTGACAGTCGCTTATCGCCTGCCGGTATTGCTTAATGCCTCGGCTGAGTTGCAACAGCGCATCACCAATTTATTAGACGGCATTGCACAAGATGCATTAAGCTTTTTTTAATTACCCAACATCAAACGATGATGAGGAAATCGCATATGACAGAGCCGACTGAATCAAACAATGACAATGGCAAGATAAAACCACAAGATACAGCCGCCTGCTTGCAAAGTCTGATCGAGACTATGCAGCCTTTATTAGTCTCACTGCATGATAATTATGAAAGCCGCAACCGCCGCTTCCGCTTTTTTGAAGAAGTGTTATTAGTGGTCGGTGCAGCGGTGATTATTTTGGCGGCTTATGTGTTTTACCTAATTTACGTTATGACTAATGACTTAAACGATGCCACCCGCCACATGCAAACCATGGCCACTGAAGTAGTGAACGTGTCGCAAGAAGTGACGCGCATGCGTGAAGAAATGTTGGTGATGAATAGCAATATGCTGGCGATGAATCAAAGCTTATTGAGCATCCAACACGATGTACAAGTGACCAATCAATACATTGCCACTTTGACTGAAGACATCACGACTGTGCGCACCGAAATGCAAGCCATGAATGGGCAAATGCAGAGCTTGACCGGCGTGGTTAGCGATATGCGGCTACATACAGGACAAATGACTTATAACATGGGCGCAATGAGTAATGATATGGGCTTAATGAGTCATTCTATCGCACCGACTATGCAGACCATGAATCAAACTGTGGTGCCGTTTATGAATATGATGCCACGTTTTGGTTTTCCGTTTTAGCATAACAGTTTAATTTTATTAGAAATAACTGAATGTTACAGTAAGGTGTCATGACGGGTTTTGTCATCAAACTGTCATATTTCTCTTGCATACTGTCGCTCCCAAACTCAACTAAACATGAGCAATTTATCAGGGAGTGTGTTTATGAAGAATTTATTCACAGCCGCCGGTTTTGCTGCGGCAGCAGTGATTGCGATGCCTGCGCTGGCTGAAGTCGATCCAAGTATCCCAATGTATGAGAAAACTAGCGGTGTAGCTGGTAACTTATCTAGCGTAGGTTCTGACACCTTAGCAAACCTGATGACGCTGTGGACTGAAGAATACAAACGTTTATATCCAAACGTGAATATTCAAGTACAAGCGGCAGGCTCTTCAACTGCCCCACCTGCATTGACTGAAGGCACTAGTAACTTAGGCCCTATGAGTCGTGCTATGAAAGATCAAGAAAAAGAAGCTTTCGAGAAAAAATACGGTTACGAGCCAACGGCTATCCGTGTTGCTATCGATGCTTTAGCGGTATTTGTCCATAAAGACAACCCATTAGACGGCTTAACTTTACCTCAAGTTGACGCGATCTTCTCATCTACTCGCAAATGCGGTAACGATGCAGACATCACTACTTGGGGCAACACCGGTTTAGAAGGTGATTGGAAAGACCGTACTGTCCAATTATATGGCCGTAACTCTGTATCAGGTACTTACGGTTATTTTAAAGAAGTTGCCTTATGTAAAGGTGACTACAAAACTAACGTAAACGAGCAACCAGGTTCTGCTTCTGTTGTTCAATCAGTAAGCACTTCTTTAAACGGTATCGGCTACTCTGGTATCGGTTATAAAACTGCTGGTGTTAAAGCGTTAGCGATTTCTAAGAAAGCGGGCGAGCCATTCATCATGGCAAACGAAGAGAAAGCCTCTACTGGTGAGTATCCTTTATCTCGTTTCTTATACGTTTATGTGAACAAAGAGCCTAACAAACCATTATCTCCTTTAGTAGGCGAGTTCTTAAAAATGGTTTTAGCTAAACAAGGCCAAGAAGTCGTGAAAAAAGACGGCTATGTTCCAGTACCTAAAGCTGTAATCGAAAAAGAATTAGCTAAATTGCAATAAGCTAGTTCTAGTCAAGCTTTTCCCAAAAGACCTGTCTTTTGCCCCGCTTATAGCGGGGTTTTTTTTGCCTAGAATTTAGGTATCTTCTTCCGTTGCAGCTAAGGCTTCTTTAATCTGCTCATGACTAAATCCCCGTTGTTGCAAAAAACGCATTTGTTTTAACTTGGTCTTATCATCAGCAATCGGCGTTAATCCAAAGCGACGCGCCCGCGCAGAGCGAGCTAACGCCCACCAATCTGCCGCTTGCCAATGCTCTACCGATTCAAACAATTCGGCCTCGATGCCGTGTTGTTTCAATTCGTAGGCGATGCGTAGCGGGCCATAACCGCGCTGCACTCGCGCATAGACAAAACTCTCGGCAAAACGTTCATTGCTTAACAAGCGATCTGCTTGCAGTTGTATGACTGCTTGTTCTACCGCTTCAGCGTCAAAACCTTTATGTAATAAGCGTTGCTGTAGCTCTAACACCGCATACTCACGGCGTGCAAGCCACTGCAACGCTTGGGCGCGAATTTGCGCTAATAATGCAATTTCAGGCATGAATTAAGATAACTGTTGTTTGAGTTCCCAGAACATTTTTTGCAGTGAGTCAATTAAACGCTCTGTGGCTTCTAAGATGGTTGCGTCATATAAAGCCCGCTGCCGCGCCCCACTGCCAACCCGTGTTGAAATACCTGCTTGTGTCGCCACGCCTTCGGCTGTGCCATACGGATAACCGTTGCGTACATCTAATAATAAGGCTTTGGCATACCCTTCAGCATCTAAAGACTGACCCGGCGTAATATAGGCACCGACAATGGTTAAATCCATTAACGATAAAAAATTGGAACTACGACTAGATTTGCCATACACTTCGTATAACAAAACAGCATCCAAATGTTGGCGTGCTGCCCCTAAACGGATTTTACGAATCACATTGTGTAAACGGTTTTTGCTCGTGCTCGGTGCTGTTTGACCGACTACCATTTCGGCAATTAAAGGACTAATGGGCACAAACTCGCCAAATTGTGTGCCTAAGCTGTCTCGTGCCTTGCCCCATAAGTCCAATTCAGATTGTGTCATGGGTGCAAGATCACCGTTTACAATTTTAGCAATACCAAAACGAGCAGGGAATTTTAATTGCGGTTCTACTGCTGCCGCCGCTCTGACTTCTGCATCAATATCACGCCATTCGCTGTTATCTGCACTCGCTTGTTGATAATTGCTCTCTGTCGGATATTGCGCTAAATACGCTTTGCCAGAAGTCGTTTGCACATTGTGAGGACAGGCGGTTAACGTCAATAAATAGATGATAACCAGTATAATTCTCATCACTATAAGCTCCTAAACTGAATCAGTTTGCTTAAACAATTAAATACATTTTATTTTGCTTCGTTATACTCTTTATTCAGATAGCAAAATAACTTGCTTTTAAAAAGCCTACTTCCAACTTGAATTGTGTTTGCATTAATTATGTCCACATCTCCTCGTCAAGTTTTACACCATTTATGTTTGTTAACTTTCATGCTCAGCAGTTCCCCTTGCTTTGCTGAGGTGACGACAGACGGTAGCTTAGGCTCTGCGATGGACTTAACAGGCCCTAACTTTGAAATACCCGCCAGCCTAGGACAGCAAATTGAACAGCGTTTATTTCACAGCTTCAGTCAGTTCAATTTAGCTGCTGGTGAAAGCGCGAACTTTTCCGGCCCTGATTCCATTCAGGCGATTTTTGCCCGTGTCACAGGCGGAAACCCTTCCAGCATCAATGGTTTGCTCTCGTCGAGCATTCCCACTGCTGATTTATACTTACTTAATCCTGCGGGCATTGTGTTTCATGAACAAGCCCGTTTAGATGTGCAAGGCAGTTTTTATGCTAGCACAGCCGATGCCATTCAGTTTGCTGATGGCAGTCGTTTTAGTGTCGATGCTACACAGGCGGCACCTTTGCTTAGCACAGCACCTGTTGAGCAATTTGGCTTTTTAAACGACACACCTGCCAGCATCGAAGTACAAGGCAGCACTTTGAGTGTGCCTAGCGGAGAAACCTTGGCTTTAATTGGCGGTGACATTCGCTTAACGGGCGACTTTGAGCGAGATGCCGAGGGTAATGTCATCATGAATGAGGTATTCCCACATACCCCGTTTTTAACCATTGTCTCCCCTGTCGCCACTGCTAAATTAGCTGCGCCTTCAGGGCAAATTCTGCTCCTTAGCCAAGGTCAAGCCGGTAGCTTGTCATTGACAGCAACAGATACCGGCAGTTTAGCAGCCCAAGCACAACAAGGTGGCAGCATATCTTTAAACCGCTTTTTCTTAGAAACGGGTAAGCAAGATGGTGGACATATTGTGCTATTTGCGAAAGACATCACACAAGTCGAGAGCTATCTACAGGCTATTGCTCTAAATGGTGATAACGGCAGCACGATACAACTGGTTGCAGATGTCATTTTATTAGAGGGTAATGACATTGGTGGTGGTATTTTTGCACAAACAGAAAATACTGAAACAGGTGCTCATCTCGATATTAAAGCCCGTCAATTAACTGTGCAAAACGGTATTGTGATTATCACTGAAAGTAATACTTATTTAGGAAGAATTGATATTGATGTAGCAGAAGATATAAATTTTTCCAATAAAAATACTGATCCTTTCAGTATTAATGGTATTTTTAATTCTAGTGCTGCAACAGATACCAGCTTATCTGAACTACCTAATTATGAAACAGATGTTTTTCATATTCATGCGGGCAATTTATACGTGCGAGATGCTTCTATTATTTCTGGTATTTCATTTGGTGCTTTTGATGCTTCAGATATAACTGTTGATGTTGATAATATCCTCTATATTGAAGGTGGGAAAATATTACCTGTTAGCTTTAGTCCTAATTTCAGCATTAATTCTGGTTTTGTTACCAATAGTTATGCCGGTTCTTTTTTAATGCGTAATCTGGGCTATGATACGGAAATTTCTGACTCAAATACGGTAGGTAAATCTGGCAATATTAATATCACAGCTAAAGATATTACCGTGCGAGAGTTTGGTGTTATTGTTAATAATTCATACGCAGGTCATGCGGGCAACATTCAAATTAATGCCGATACCTTAAGTGTGGAAGATGGCGGTATTATTTCCACTGCTGCATGGGGACTAGGTTCAGGTGGTAATATTAATATTGAACTTACAGATCAGCTCAATATTGTGGGGACTTATGATGTATTTCCATTGAATTCACGTATTAGTGCAGGTTCAGTCGGTTCTCAAAGTGATATGGGTGATGCGGGTACGATTACGATTAGTGCTGATAAAATTTATATTGCCGACAGTGGAGAAATTTTAACGAATACTGATAATTCAACGGGTGGCAATTTGTCACTGAGTGCATGCACATGGATATTATTAGAAGAAGGCAAGATTCTCACCAGTGCAGGCGGCGACAGTAATGGTGGTAATATTTTAATTACACAGCCCATTTTCTTCATCGCTAACCAAGGCGAAATTAAAGCACAGGCGGAACAAGGGCAAGGTGGTAATATCCATATTGAAGCAAATAATGTCTTAAAATCTGCAAATACAACCATCAGTGCTTCCTCTCGCTTAGGCATTGATGGCAAAATTGAGATCAATAACCCTGATGAGGGCTTGAGCAATAGTTTTATTATCTTAGCCAGTGATTTTTTTACTGATGATACTTTAAATCTTGCTAGCTGTAGTTTAGATGAACTCACTAATATCAGTCAGTTTTTTGTTAACTTAAGTTATCAAGGCAAGTTACGGGGCGCAGAAGATTTTCAAGAGTAGTTAATTGAGTATTGCTAGTGTATTTTAAAATTAAAAACAATAATAATCTTGAGACAGTTGTAATCTGTATAAATATTAAGTGATGTAGTGATTTACACTTTGCTTTATTCAGCCTGCAATTTTTAAAATACATTAGTGCTTTATAATGATAGGTTGTTAAATGAGTAATGTATTAGCAAAGAGACTCTTTTTTGTAGCTTTTTTAATGGTAACTTATACCATTAATAGCATGGCTGAAATCGTGACGGATGGCAGTTTAGGTATGCAGACCAATTTAACAGGGCCTGCCTTTGAAATTCCTGCCGAGCTTGGTCAGCAAATCGATCAACGCTTATTCCACAGTTTTAGCCAGTTCAATTTGGCGGAAGGTGAAAGCGCGAATTTTTCTGGCCCTAATAGCATTCAAGCCATTTTTGCCCGTGTAACTGGTGGAGAAGCTTCTAGCATTAATGGCTTACTCTCCTCTAGCATTCCCACCGCAGATTTATATTTGCTCAACCCTGCCGGTATTGTGTTTCATGAAAACGCACGCCTTGATGTGCAAGGCAGTTTTTACGCCTCAACAGCCGATGTGGTGCAATTCGCCGACGGCACGGAATTTCGCGCCGATGTGACACAGGCCGCGCCACTACTCAGCACTGCGCCCGTCGAGCAATTCGGTTTTCTGCGTGATACCCCTGCTGCCATTGAAGTAAAAGACAGTTATTTAGCTGTGCCCAATGGCAAAACTTTAGCCTTAATTGGCGGTGACATTAGTTTAATCGGTGCTTTTGAACACGATGCGGATGGACAAGTCATCTTAAACGACAGTTTGCCGCAACCGATTATTACTGAACTGTTTAGTCCTGAATCAAATACACGATTAGTCGCCTCAGAAGGGCACGTTTTCTTACTCAGCCAAGGGCAAGCGGGCAGCGTTAACTTAGCAGTAGATAATATGGAAGCATTAGCGGCACAAGCACAACAGGGCGGTACGATCTACTTAAACCGCTTTTATGCAGCAATTCTCAATTTAAAACCACGATGGTATCATGGTTTTTGTATTTTATTTAAAAACAAGTGTTTAACGTGAGTACTGAATTTCACTTGATCAGCCCATTGCATCAGTCTTGGATTAATCTATGACATGATGAGTGAGTTAA
>QKBZ01000130.1 GCA_003245895.1 Beggiatoa sp. | reverse complement strand
CGTGCTTCCGTAATACCGTCAGTATATAACACAATGCCATCACCGGCTTGCAAATGAATATCGGTATGGGTCACGAAGTCTGAAATATCGGGTTCTATGCCGACCATAAAGCCTAAATCAATGGGGTCTAAACGCTCTACCTTTCCATCTTTGCGAATTAACAATACTTCTTCATGTTGTCCACTAATGCGTAAACGGCCTTGCTGGTAATCTAATAGCGATAAAGTTAAGTTTTTATCGGACTGCATGCGCTGTAAATTTTCATATAAAGCGCGGTTTAACACGTTTAAAAAATGGCGCGGGTCAGAGACATTATTCGCAAGCAAAGTACGCACTGCTGTTTGCACCATCAGCATTAACACACCGCTGGCTAAACCGTGCCCAGTCACATCACCAATCCCAATTTTAACCCCATCAGCATGCGCTAACACATCGTAATAATCGCCGCCTATTTCACTGGCAGGCTCCATAAAACCTGCAATATCTAAATCATCAATACTGGCTAATTCCTCTGCTTTCGGTAACACCATTTCTTGCAATTGGCGCGTTACTGACAGCTCTGCGCCCATGCGGATGTTTTCTGCATGTAATTGTTGATTGAGTGAGGAGATTTCTTGATTGGCGTGTTGTAACTCGGCGGTGCGATCTGCAACTTTTTGTTCAAGTAACAGCAAGGTTTCTTGGCGTTCGATAATCGTGGCGGATAAAAACAATGTAGAAACGGTCACTGCGCCCATAAAGGACTGTAATAACAACAAAGCATCATTTTGATCTACGCGAACAAAAGGCCCCATGCCTTGTACAGTAAACACGACTGCCATCATGCTGATTAAGGCGACTAAAAAGAAGGTTAAATGCTGAGAAAAGCGGAAAGTGGCCCACATGAGCAAGGGAATAAAGCTGTATTCAATCGGGTAGTTGTAGCCAAATACGAGTATGGAAACTAGGGCAAGGCTAGCAGCAAAAGCAATTAATTCTAATGCGCCACGTCGAACGAAAATCACCCGTTGTTGCCAGACCAAAATTAAAGGCGTGAATAAAATAATCCCCACAACGACCGATTTCCACCATGTTAACCAGATGTCGGTAAACAGTGACCACGGTGCGACGTGTAATAGCATTAACGCACCAACGCCCATGGTGGCACTGAGCATGGGCACGAGTGTCGCGGTGATGACCAAGATAAATACATTGCTGGAATAAGTGAGCAGGCCACGCCCCATGCCTGCGGTGCTAAAACGGCGAATGATTAAAGCAATGATGATGGGTTCTATGGTGTTGGCGGTTGCAATCATAAAACCGAGGCTAAATGTGGTGAGGTTGATGGGGTGTAATATCACTTCCACCAAAAAAGAGCCAATAAAGACACCAAGACTTAAGGGCAGTCCTCTTAATAATAGTGCGGCGAGTGCAATGCCTGCCGATGGCCAAACGGGGGTAATATCACCGGGTAAGGAGGCGACACTGAGGCCCAATTGTGCAGCGAAAAAGTAGATAAATGCGAGGGCGATGACTTGTAGCCAGTAGGAGGGCGTGTTGAACACAGGCGGCATGTGAGTTTCCTTAATTGTACAAATCGCGTTTCTAATTATTAAATAACGCGCTTTGAGGATTTTCACAAGAACGTATTGCTGGTTGATGACAGGGAGCAGAGAGCTTTGTATTATTTTTCTTTAAAAAATCAAATATTAGACTTCGTTAATCATCTAGCATTCATTACCATTTTTAGAGGATTAATATGAAAAAATATGGCTCATGTCTTTGTCATGCCGTTCGCTATGAAGTGGAAGGTGAATTTGAAGGTTTCTTTCTATGCCATTGTGAATATTGTCAAAAGGATACAGGCTCAGCCCATGCCGCTAATTTATTCTCAGCAACCGCTTCTTTAAAATGGTTGTCAGGTGAGGAACAGGTAAAAGTGTTTACATTACCTTCAACGCAACATACTAAAAGTTTTTGCACAATTTGCGGCTCTGCATTACCTAGTGTTCAATCAGTGGGTTTAGTGGTGCCAGCGGGTAGTCTTGATACGAAAATTACGATTAAACCGACGGCGCATATTTATCTTGCTGATAAAGCGGAATGGGAGGAGGGGGTGGAACAGGTGGTTAGGTTTGAGTATTTGCCGAGTTAAAATTGTGCTAAGCATGTTTCTAATAAATCTAATGAGGTTTTTTGTAAGACTCCTTGGAATTCTACACCTTTGTCATCGGTGACTAATAAGCAGTTTTCGGCGACTGCATAGCCTGCAATGAGCCAGTCAACTGTTGCACTACATCGCTTATTTTTGGTTGCGGTTGCTGGGATTTCTGTTAGTCCTAAACAGCTTACGCAGCGTTGTGATTTAAATTGCTTCCAGTCTTTTTTGTCGGGGAATTGTTGCCAAATTAGGTTTGCGACGGCTTCAGCGTGTTTTTGGGTAAAGGTCATGATTTTGACTTGTTTGCTGGAGAAGCCTTCGAGAATTAAATCATGGTTATAACGCTGTTTTAGGGATTGTTTTAAGTCATATATTTTTTCAATGTAAGCTAATACGGGGACAATCAGTTCAATTTGCCCTAATGTATTTAATTGATCACAAATACGATAGAAGCGGTTAAGACCAAATAATACATTGGTATCAAATGCAATTTTAAGTTGTTTTTGTTTAAGTAACTTGATCAATTCTGCTTCAGTCATCATTACTTTCAGACTCAAATAAATCCATAAATTGATCATTGGTCAGCATTTCAATATGACCGGAGTCTTTGCGCTCGATAAATACTACGCCACCGCCTTTGCTGATGTGCATTTTTTCTAGCACTGATTCAGGAACTTTGACAATGCCTTCTGTAGAAATATAACCCACTGTTGCTGCTTCATTACTTGGCGTGGGAAGTGTTGCTGGCAGTGTGTCTAACCCTGTGGCTTGGTAAGCGTATTGGATGGCGCGCTTTTCTAATACAGGTGCATCTTGTGGCGGAGATAAATAATAGAAATGGTCGCCATATTCAAATGCTGGCGAGTGGCTGGTGATAAAGATTTGTTCTGGCCCAAGCGGGTGTTCTAGTAAATAAACAAAAATATCTCTTAAGCGCAATTGCAGCGTATGGCGTAAATTTAATTCAGGTTCTTCGATGGCGATGATGTCAGCATCAGATAATGCTAAACGGGCAACTAAAGCGACAATTTGTTGAATGCCTGAGCCGAGTTGTTCGACGTTAATGCGATAGTCTTCAGTTTCAAAAACAAGTTCTGCACGGTTGTTATGTCGATCAAAGACAGCCGTAAATTTACCTTTTCCAGTTATGTCTTGTAACTGTGCTAGGGTATCAACGAATAATTCCCATTTTTTATGAGATTGATCTAAAGCATCTCGAAGATCATATAATTGAAGTTTTAATGTTTGTGGGATGATACAGCGTACTGTATCGAGTTCTGAAGGGGAAATTAATCTATCTGTACCTACTAAATCAAGGAAGTTTATTTTTTCCAGTGAAGTAACAAAATTATATGATGAATTTAAGTCTGTATAATCAGCTATAGCAGAGTTCTCTGATTTAGATATAATGAAACTTATACTTGAAGTTATATTTTTGTTTTTTATTTTTGCATTTATTTCAATATCTTCTTTGTTTTTTAAATTAAAAAAACCTTTTTTTTCTTTAGGTTCAATAGCAAATTTAAACTTGCTTTCTTTGTATACTTCTACTCTCTGTTTAGTTTTTTTTAATAGATATAGAAAAAATTCCAACGCCCCC
>QKBZ01000180.1 GCA_003245895.1 Beggiatoa sp. | reverse complement strand
GTCCATGATTGTGTTCAACGCTATATCTGGTTTTACAACTACCGCAGATTACACTCTGCTATTGACTACATGACTCCACATCAGAAAAACTTATCTTTTCTAAATGTGGCTTAGATTTTCTACAAAAAAACTTGACCATTACACGCCAAGGATTTCTACCTGATGGCGTGTTGGCATCGATGTATCATCAGCACCATTTAAGTCCATCATAAAGACTAATGCCGCCAGCAAAAAAGGTGAGGGCAGGAATGATAAGTAGAAGTCCTTGCCAAAAGTTTTGCGGTTTGAAATCCGCTACTTTTCTGGGTTCCATTCACTCACAACACATATCCCGTACATGGCTGGTTTTATCATCAAAAGGGCGTAACACTACCCGATCTCGTCCTTCTGCTTTGGCTTGATATAAGGCAAAGTCTGCGACGCGGATTAATTCAGCACTGGTGATATATTGTGCGGGGATGACGCAGGAAATGCCCATGCTCAGCGTGACATAAGGCCCGACTAAAGAGGCGGTATTTTCCAGTTTTAAGTTTTTAATGCGGCTTTGAATGGTTTTTGCCACTTTTTCAGCACCTTTAAGCGTAGTATTGGGCAACACCACCGCAAATTCCTCACCGCCATAACGTGCCACTAAATCAGCGGGACGTTGCACGCTGAGCTTCAACGCTAACGCCACTTTGCGCAGGCAATCATCGCCTTGTTGATGTCCGTAGTGGTCGTTATAGTCTTTAAAACAGTCAATATCACAGAGAATTAAGGCGAGGGGCTGTTTATCGCGCAAGGCTTGCCGCCAATCTCGCGAGACAGCTTCGTCAAAACTACGGCGATTCGCAATTTGTGTTAAGCCGTCTAAGCTAGCGAGGCGGCGCAATTCGTCATTGGCTTGTGCTAAAGCCTGCTCTGCTTTTTGACGCTCGCGGATTTCTTGTTGCAATTGCCGATTTAAGCGCAAGGCTTCCTCTGCTTTTAAGCGCTCACGATGCGCCAACTCTCGATAACGGGTTTCATTTTGCCGTAACTGCGCTTCCACTTGTCGCCGCTGACTTGAATCAGTGCCCACCGATAAAATCTCTAATAATTCACCGTGTTTATTAAACATGGCGCGGTTAGACCATGTGACCCAAACATGACTGCCATCACGGCGTAAACATTCTTGATCGCGTAATAATGGGCTGTCTTGCTCGGCTTCATCGACGATAGTGGTCACTAATGCGTTTATATCTGGTGCATCAGGTTCAGTGAAAATAAGGTCAGCAACATTATGTCCCACCATGTTACTGTCTGCATAACCAAAGAAACGACGACCATATTCATTGATAAAATGGATTTGCCCTTGTTTGCCCCAACGTAGAATAATGGCGTTTGCTGCTTGAACTAAGGCGCGGTAATTGGCCTCACTTAAACGCAAGGCTTCTGCTGCCTGCTGTTGTTCGGTGATATCGTGCAAAATAGTCAATACACAAGGTAAATCAGCTAAATAGATTAATTCAGCCGATACTTGCACATGCCGCCGCTCATGGTCATGCGTGATAATGTCAATTTCATATTGTCTGATAGAGCCGTAACGTGTTAAGTGTTCAACAATAAATTGATATTTTTCTTGGTTTTCCCAAATGTTTAGCTCACAACAGGCTCCTTGTTGTAAGTCGGTGGGCGTGCAATGGCATAATTTTAAAAAGCTGTCGTTGGCTTCAATAAAATGCCCATCGTCTAAGGCCGTGATGCTAATGGGGCTAGGACTGGTATGAAACGCTTTTGCAAATTTCTCCTCAGACTCGCGTAAGGCTAATTCCATTTGCCGACGGCGCGAAATATCGTGTGTGATAATCAATACATACGCAGTTTCATTGATTACCAATAACTCACCGGCTAATACCACATGCAGAATGTCACCGGATTGTGTCCGAAAGGCCGTTTCAAAATCTTGAAATGATTGTTGGCGTTCTAATAAACGGCGCATTTTGCGTCTGTCGGCTAGATTCGCCCATAAATTAAGCTCTAATACGGTGTGTCCAATGACTTCTTCACGTTGAAAGCCAAAGGTGCTTAAAAAACGATCGTTGATTTCAAAAAAGCAGCCATCCGCTAAAGTGGTGATGCTGATGGGATCAGGGCTGGCGCGAAACGCGCGTGAAAATTTTTCTTCAGATAAGCGTAAAGCGGTTTCTGCTTGGCGTTGTTCGGTAATATCTCGCGCCACGATAATGGCTAATTGCGCGGATAAGGGGGAAATATTGGCATTTAACCAGTGTTCTTGGCCTTGGAAAAAGATTGCATGCTCAAAGGTTACATTTTCTTGACGTGTTAAGCTGTCTTGAATGTAACGTAAAATCTGTTCTGCTTCTGTGTGGTGAAACACATCATGCAAGGTTTTGCCAAGGAAATACTCGGCGGGTTCATACAGTAAATCAGAGCGCGTGGGGGCGACTTTTAAAAAACAGCCTTCATCATTGACCATTAACACAATGTCGTTCATGGCTTCAAATAAGGCGCATAATTCGTCCTCTGCTTTTTTTAACTCGGTGGTGCGCGTTTGCAAGGCTTGATTAATATGTTCTTGTACTGAAAACGCCTCGTTTAACTGCTGCGCCATATAGTTAAAGACTTGCGCTAACTGTTTAAACTCATAAATACCTTCTTCTTTAACCGTGTATTCTAATTGGCCTTGCGCAATGCCATTGGCCGCAACGGACAAATGTCGAATGGCGCGACTGATCCAACTGGCGAGTAAAAAACCTAACACGATGGCTAATGCGCAGGCCATTGAAACTAAAACAAAACTAAGATAAGAGCCATTCCACAGGGATTGCATAAAATACTGTTCTGGCAACACCACCACGATTAACCAGTCTAAACCGTATTGATCTTGAAACGGTTGCACCCCCATTAACTGCGCCCCATCAGACATTTGTATCCGCTGGTATTGGCTGTTTTGTAAGGCGCTGAGGTCGGGGAATTGTCGTTGCAAGGCACGCGCACTGGCACGCACCCGCTCATCAGGGCTGTGCTGCACTTGAATCCGTTCAACTTGCCCGTCCATGATTTTGAAAGGCAGACGACCGCTAGAATCAGCGATTAAATAACCATCGCGCTCCATTAAAAAAACGCGACTGCCGTCCACATGTTGCAGTTTTTGCAAAAAATCGCTTAATTGGTTGAGCAAAATATCGGCGACTAATACGCCTTGCAATTGCTGCTCGGCATCTAACACCGGTAAGGCAGCAGACACAGCTAAACGCGGATGGCCGCGATAAGTGAAGACAGACCCCCATGTCGCGGTTTGTTCACGAACGGCGGCACGATACCAAGGGCGTTGCATGGGAAAAAAGTTCGGCACTTGTTTTTTTAAGTTGCCGTTGCCCTCAGCGTCAGAATATTGATATAGCATCAAGGTGTCGCGTTCTGGCAAGCCCACTAAGTCAAGCTGTAAGCTGCCATCGTCCATGCGCTCAATCGCTGCCATACGCCCTTGCGTATCCGCAAAGCCAATCAAGCCCAACATCTCAAAATTTTGCAATTGATAGCTAAGCAAATGCGGTAAGTTAGCCAGTGCAGTCTCGCTTAAGCTACCTTGATTAACATATTGCAAATTCAGTCGGTTAATTTGATGCGCGAGAGATAAGGAGTGTTGTAAATGTTCAACCACACGATGCGTTAATTCGCTGTGAAACTGTTGTGCTAACTGTTGTACGCTGTGCTGGCTGTGTTGGTATAACACCAGTGCCGTTGCCGTTACTGTACCCGTCAGCAACACTACAAACGGTAAAATTAATACTGTTCGCACAGAAGGACAAAAACAGATTAAACCACGTAGTGTGCGCATCATGAAAGTCACTTATCTTAACTTATTAACCAAATATGAATAGGCTTGTATTTATGGCATTAAATAGATGGTATGGGCAAGGGAATGCAGAACAAATGTATCCGTATTTTGGTGTAGCAAAATCTTAAACAAGCGTAGGTATAGGTGAGGTAGGTCTAAAGCAGTATTAAGACAAGAGTCACCTTTCTAACGACATAGTGCTGATACGCACATGCAATTTAAGTTACAGTTGTTTACTTTAAGCGCAGTGTATGACTAAAGGCAATGTTTGTTTAGCCTATTAGGGCTGAATATCACTTTACGCATTAATGAAGTGTTATCAATTATTTTAAAATCAATGTTTTGGCGGAAAAAGTGAGCTGGCTTAAAATGCTCGAAAAACGATGCTAGTGATGAAAAATCTGCAATGAGATAAGCATTATCAATACTTGTCATGAAAAAATAATTTGAAGAAATGACAGTTTTTTGCCATAAATGACCATTATTAGGCGCGTTAAACAGTCTTTTCTCTATCTCAATGCTTGAACACTGGGGCAAGCATTCAACACTATCAAAGTGATACGCATGTTTATTGAATTAGCCTTACTCGGCAGTGCATTTGCCTTGTGGAAACAGCCTAGCAAAAAATCAAAAACGGCTGTTCAGTCTGCAACGCCCTCATTCTTTCAGCGTGCTAAACAGACTTCTGTGCAAGTAAAAAAAGCACTTTGGGGGCAATCGCAACAGCAATTGCACTTAAGCCTTGATCCCACACAAGCGGCTGAACTGGCACGCCAGCAACGCATTCAAAAACGTGAGCTTTTGGTGTCGTCGGGCGCGCTAGGCATGATCGCGTTTGGTCTGTTTGTGCCCTCTTACTATGTTATCGGCTGTGCCGGTGCATTGTTGCTGGCGCGTGATACCTTACTGTTTGTATGGGATGAGTTCAAACAATCACAATTTATCACCGTCTATTCGGTCAACGTGTTTGTTTATCTCTGCATGTTGGCAACCGGTCACTTATTTTTAACCACTTTTTCCATTACTTTCAGTAATTTCTTAGTCAAACTGATTCAACGCACAGAAGCCAACGCACAACAGCATTTAATCAATGTATTTGGCGAACAACCTTCGCATGTGTGGGTAGAAAAAGACGGGATTGAATTAGAAATTCCATTTGAAAGTTTGCAAAAAGGCGATGTTGTCGTGGTACATGCGGGGGAGACAATTCCTGTCGATGGCATCATTCAATCAGGTATTGGCAATATCGATCAACATTTGTTGACTGGCGAAAGTCAGCCCATTGAGAAAACAGTAGGAGATGAAGTTTTTGCCGCCACGTTGATTTTAAGCGGGCGTATTCACATTGAAGTGACCACCGCAGGCGAAGAAACAGTGGCAGCCAAAGTGGGTCATATTCTCAACCATACCACTAATTACAAAGATACCTTGACCTTACGCGGCAAAAAAATCGCTGATAATTTATTGCCCGTAGAGTTAGCCGCCAGTGGTTTAGCACTGGGTATCGGTGGATTTGTACCCGCAATGGCGGTGTTATGGTCGGGTTTAGGCTATCGAATGATAGTGTATAGTCCTATTACCGTGTTGAATTACCTGCAAATCCTGTCGCAACACGGCATTTTAGTCAAAGATGGCCGCATTTTTGAGTCCTTACAGCAGGTTGATACCGTTGTTTTTGATAAAACCGGCACTTTAACGCTAGAACAGCCAACAGTCGCCCACATTCATCTATTAGCTGATTATGATGAACATACAGTATTAAGTTATGCCGCTGGGGCTGAATATCGCCAATCGCACCCGATTGCCAAAGCCATTCTGAAAAAAGCGACAACTGAAGGCGTGACACAGTTTGCTCCTGACTCAACGTGTTATGAAGTGGGGCAAGGCATTAAAGTCGAATTTGCTCAACACACAGTCTGTGTTGGCAGTGCTCGCTTTATGACGAGAGAAGCTATCAGCTTACCGGCTACAATTGAAAGTATTCAACAACACGCAGAGCAATATGGTCACTCTTTAGTTTATGTGGCAATTGATGCTGAGGTCGCGGCGGTACTGGAGTTACAACCGACTATTCGCCCAGAAGCACGGCAATTAATCAAACAATTAAAACAGCGAAAACTCACCACTTATATTATTTCCGGTGATCACGAACAGCCGACACGTAGCATCGCACAGCAATTAGGCATTGATCATTACTTTGCCGATACTTTACCTGAGCACAAAGCAGAGTTAGTGCAACAATTACGCGACCAAGGCAAGTTTGTGTGCTTTATCGGCGACGGCATTAACGATGCAATCGCCTTAAAAACCGCTCAAGTCTCTATTTCCCTAAAAGGTGCGACCAGTGCTGCCACCGATACCGCTCAAATCGTATTTATGAACGGCAACCTGACTTCATTCTATCCATTGCTGGTGTTAAGTGATGAGTTTGAAGCCAGCATGCAAAATAACTTTTTACTCAGTGTAGTTCCTGGTGTAGTTAATATTGCGGGCGTGTTCTTCTTACACTTTAGCTTGCTCAACAGTATGGAATTGTTCTACTTCAGCTCTGCCTTAGGCTTAGTTAACACCTTGAGACCTTTGATCAAACATCCGCATCCAAATGGCTCTCAACTGTTGCAATTGCCTGCGCCGGAAGTAAAAAATGACTAGCATCATAGGGCGGATAAGGCGACAGCCGTCATCCGCCGTGATGTTAGAACTTCTCCACATTCGCACCGCAAAAAGACACGGTGCAAACCCTACAAGGCACAGTTTGCTTAACTTAAGCCTTATGCATAATCGAATCTAAATCCATACCACGGAAAATACTGCACCGTTTAAACACATCCAAAGTCGGTTCAACGGATTTATGATGGCAGTATTTCGCCACTAATTTGGCTAAGCCTTTGATGTCACGACCGCTAGCGTCGGGGAAGATTTCCGCCAAGGTGTCTAATAAACTCGGCTCGACTTCTAAACCAAACTGCTCCACCATTACGCCCCAAATTTTGCGTCTATCGTCTAAAGTGGGCGAATGATAACGAATTAACGCAATACAACGTGACACAATCGCTTCGTCAATGTCGTTAACACGGTTAGTGGTTAAGAACAGCAAGCCGTTGAAATATTCCAACACACGCAAGAACACGCCGACCACTGCATTGGCTGCAATATTGTCATCGCGGCGTTTGATATATACATCCGCTTCGTCGATCAACATCACCGCGCCCCAACGTTGCGCACGGGTTAAAGTGTCTTTTAACGCCTGCTCCATTTCCGTAACATTTAAGCCTAATTGACCTGAATGCACGCGGTATAACGGGCGTTTAATAATTTCCGAGTACACCTCAGCAGTTAAGGTTTTACCTACCCCCGCAGGGCCTGCGCACAATACCGTTGTGCCGCCGGATTTACCTTCGACAATAAAATCCATTAACACATCCATTTCGGCGGTTAAAATGTCGATTAAATCGGTTTGCTCAGGCGGTAAAATCAGTTTTTCTTTTAAATCAGGTTGATACTCATAAGGCTCCATATCATCGACATGCACCCATAAATGGTGATGCAAATCTAAATGGAACATCAAAATATAACCGTGTATCGGCAAATCGGTGAATAAGCCTTCAGGAATGCTGGCCTGTAATTTCTCCACCGCTGCTTCAACTTTACTGTTGTAATTACTGCTACGGCCTGCTTTACGCAGATATTTACCAAAAATATCGCCCGAAGAATCCAGCGATAACTCACGCTCTTTTAAAATTTCTTCGTCATTGACTAAACGCGCCCAGCCACCGCTAGAGGACAGCACGATGGAGCTTTTACGCGACCAGTCTGTGTTGCGGTGTGAAGCCGTCGGGTCTTCGGCAAAAATACCGATGCCACGGCCTGAGAATTGGCGGCTATAGTCAGAACGCCATTTAAAATAGCGGTCGCTAGAATTGTCATAAGCGTCGATCAATTCAGGCGTTTCTTTTAAATAACCGCTCATAGCGAATAATTCCGCCACCGTGCGCCCCACAATATCCCGATCCCGAATCATCAGCGTCGCGGTGGTGATTTTGGCTAAGGCGTTGGCTTTTAAATCTAATAAAATGCGTCCCGCTTCTTCTTCACCTGGTGGTAAATAGTCAATGCGCACTAATAAATAAGCCAAGGGTTTGCCTGCTGCGTTGGCTTTGAATAACCAACCGCGTATGGCATCTTGAATCATAAATTCGGCAATAGCAGGGACTAATTCTTCTAACTCCCCTTCTTCAAAACGTCGGTTACTTTTGGATAAAGCCTTTTGCAAGGTGGCAATTTGCGCCGCCTGACCGCGCATGCGCGCACCGCCATTGAGATACAAGCCGTGTAAATGGTTAAGGTGTTCTTCGGACAGGTGATAGAAAGGAATATCGGCTTTATTACCGAATTTGAGTTGTTCGCTTAAGGCGTGTAATTCTGGATATTTATCGACTAAGGCTTCAACGTAACTACGCTCAATTTGAAGTTTCATGCTGTAGCAGACCCATTGGCTGAATGAACAGAAACGCTCTATTCTGCAAATGCTAAGCCATACAGGTAAGCTTTTGTATTTATGAGTGTTAGGCTAATAATCTTATTAAAATTGTCGGGTTTGTAACAATTAGATTGTGTGTAAAGGGGCATTATTTTCGCGTAGGGCGGATAAGGCGTTAGCCGTCATCCGCCGCAAGTGGCTTGGTTCAAGCTTCAACTGTGTTATGTCGGATGACGGCTATCGCCTTATCCGACCTACAAGAGGCTTGTTTTTAAAGCAAAATATAACCTTTGCTCTCTGGGAAAGGGCACTCTCTTCTTCAGAAGAAGTGTCGATAAGCTTCGATCTTACCCGCAAGACGCTCAACCAACACACTAGGGCAAGCATTCAACTCATTCAAAATCAGTCGCGCTTCTTGCTGATATGAGTGGCGTTTTTCTGTTGACCAATAATGCGGCGGTTCGGCTAAGTTGGTGATGCGGTCGGCGAGTTTCACCATCCACACGGCAAAGGGTTGCTGCTTGATACGGTTTAGCGAGTCTTGCATTTGCTCGGTTTTATCTATGATGTTGGCATCTTTGCTTAAGGCCAATACGCCATCGGCGACCGCCGTGCCGAAGCGGTGTTGAATATCTTGGTAAGTAAATGCCGTGTCTTCAATTACGTCATGTAACAAGGCGCATTGCACCGCGAGATTCGGCTCTGCGATGTCATCAGCATTTAATGCCCATATCACTTCCATCGTCACGCTGCCAATGTGATTAATGTAATCAATGCGCTGTCCTTCAATGGGGCTGCCATAACTTTGGCCGTGATGGGCGAGGGTTGCAAAATTCCATGCGACGGCGTAAAGCTCTTGAGACCATGTGGCGACCATAGTGCATGCTCCTTTTGTAAATCCCGTTTCAAAATCCTGATCTTGAATGGCAGCGAATGCCTAAGCTATAAACAACCTCTACAAATTTACCTGCATTGCCATCCACACCCGTTCTACCGATAAATCGCTATAACAAGCCGGAAATACATCGTGTTTACCGTGATAATGACATTGCTTGTTTAAGCATGGGGCACACGCAAATTTAGCTTGTAAATGGGTTTGACTGCTTTCGCCGCCATAAGTGCCTGTCCAATCTGGGCGAGTAGAGCCGTATAAGGTCACAGTTGGCAGATTTAACGCGGCAGCCAAATGCGCCAAGCCAGTATCTACACCAACCGCCATTTTTGCTTGTAATAAAGTGGTTGCCATGCCGTTTAAATCCAAGCGTGGCAGAATTTTCACATTACTATCAACAGTTGCAATCACTTCTGCGCGTTCGCGTTCTTCCGTGCTGCCCCACGGCAATTGCACAAGATAACCCGCATCAGCGGCTAATTTAGCTAAGGTTTTCCAATAACTAACCGGCCAGTGTTTGGTTTGCCACGTCGTACCGTGTAAAAACACTAAAGTCGGGTGTAAGGAGTGGGAGACATTGAACTGATTGGCAATGCCGTAATCAGGTTCGGTGTCAGGAGATGGATAGTCAAAAGCTTGGGCAAACAGTTGGCGCAGGCGTTGTACTGCATGTTGTTGCCACGGCACGGCATAGCTTTTCTGATAACACCATGCCGCAAGCGGTTCTCGGCAAGAAGCACGATTTAAACCGGCGCGTGTTCCATGACAATATAAGGATAACAATGCGCTTTTGATTAAGCCTTGCGCGTCTAGCACTAAATTATAAGATTCTGCCCGCAACTGTTGCCGAAAATCGCGCCACTCTTCCCAGTAATGCCAAGGCCGTTTCCGCCACCGCCGCAGTGCAACCGGTATCACGCGGCGCACGGCAGGATGCCATGCAGGAATTTCTGCAAAGCCTTCTTCCACCACCCAATCAATTTGTAAATCAGGTATCTGTGTCCGTGCATCGGTTAACGCAGGTAAAGTATGGATAACATCGCCTAATGATGAGGTTTTTAACAATAACACGCGCATGAGTTATGGGGTCGCTGCTTCAATTTGCATCATGGTTTGTTGATAGGCTTGCTCAGAAATATGTGTCCAATCTGTGCTGAGATTACGGAAATCTTGATAGGCTTGATATAGCTTGGCAAAGTCAGGGTTTTTAGCCGAAATTTCTGTTAATGTTTCTTTGGTTAAGCGATGTAATTCCGTTAACACTTCAGGCGGAAACGGTAAAATGTCTACTTTTGGATTATTGCGTAATTCTTGTAACGCGGTCATGTTAGCGTATTCAAATTGGGTGTAAATTTCGTCGTGCAGTTTACGCGCTGCTACGGCGATAATACGTTGTAAATCGGGTGATAACTTGTCCCAATGCGCTTGGTTAATCAGCAGTTCTAACACAGCACTGGGTTCGTGCCAACCTGGGTAATAATAATAAGGTGCGGCGCGGTATAAACCTTGGCGTGCATCGTGGAAAGGGCCAACCCATTCGGTGGCATCGATTACGCCGCGTTCTAAAGCGGTATAAATCTCACCGGGTGGAATTAAAATCGGCGTTGCGCCTGCTTTGGCTAATACTTGTCCGCCTAGCCCAGGGATGCGCATTTTTAAGCCTTTAAAATCATCGATACTGGTGATTTTTTTGCGAAACCAGCCCCCCATTTGCACGCCGCTGTTACCGGCAGGGAATACGACTAAATGGTGATCTGTATATAAAGCTTGCCACAAGGCTAAACCACCGCCTTGGTATAACCATGTGTCCATGTCACGGGTATTCATGCCGAAGGGAACAGCGGAGATAAATTGCACCGCAGGCACTTTGCCTGCCCAGTAATAAGGTGTGCCGTGCGCCATTTCCACCACACCTTGTGATACTGCATCGAAAGATTCAAAGGCTGGCACTAATTTTCCGGCAGGATATAGTTTGATCTGCAAGCGGTTTTGGCTCATTACCGCGACATCGTCAACAAACTGTTTTAACGCGGTTTCAAACACGGGAAAATTAGGCGGCCATGCGCTGACTAAACGCCATTGATAACGTGGTGTTTCCGCTTCATCAGCGGCAAGACTTATCTGCACGGGCAATAACACACACAGCACCGTCAGCAAACAAAAACGAAATAATGGAGACATGCAAGCTTATCCTATGCAATAACAACAGGGGATTCTCGTTCTCATCAATTAAGCAATCTTGTAGGGTGGAATAGGTGCAAGCCGTATTCCACCATAAAGCCTGTCATCTGCACTCACTGAATGAATTACAGCGTTTTATGGTGGAATACGCTGCGCTATTCCACCCTACAATAACAGTGCTTATTACGGCAGGAACGAAATAAATTCTTTACTCGTGTCACAAGGTAACGGCGTTTTCCGCCTAACTTGCGATACCTTAACAGGTTAACAGTTTTTACTCTATGCAAGCAGTTATCTTCAGTATTATCGGCCCTTGGCACAATCGTTTATTAGCGCAATGCTGTCAATTAGTAGCTGAATGTGGCGGGCGTATGGGGGATTCACGTTTAATGCGCACCGCAGATCAAGCCGTCTTGTCGTTGCAAGTATTAGGTGCGTGGGATGTGATCGCCAAGATAGAACACGCTTTGCCACGCTTGGCACAACAAACAGGCGCACAAGTCATCGTAACGCGCACAGATAATAAACAAGACACGCATGGCAGCGGCTTTTTGCCCTATTTAGTCGAAGCAATTGTACCGGCAGAAACCGATGTTATTCCCCATCTGGTTGGCTTTTTTGATGAACAACAAGTCGATATTGTTGAGTTACAAAGCCATCGTTATCTTAACCCACAAACGCAAACGGTTTTACTCGCTTTTTCCTTTATGGTGCATATTCCTATTGCCGCTTCATTGGTGTTGTTGCGTAATGAGTTTATTGATTTATGTGATGCGCTTAATATTGATGCAATGTTATCTCCCTTACGTTAAATTTTAACGCAGTTTTTAACCTTAAATTAATAGTCAGTAATCCACGCCAAAATACCCATTTTTTTATTACCATTATTGCTGTTGTTATGCCAAACTAAAGTAGTGTTAACGGATTCAACAATAACAACCCACCATTCATTTCAAGGAGTGAAGATGATGATGCAACGTATTGTAATCGCACTGGGTCTTACACTGACTATTCATTCAGCATGGGCAACAAACGGCTATATTCCTTATGGTTTTGGTACTAAAAGCAAAGGTATGGCTGGTGTCGGGGTCGCATTACCTTTAGATACTATGGGCGCAGCCGTCAATCCTGCCAGTATGGTGTTATTAGGTGAAAGATTAGACTTAGGTGCTGCCTTATTTGCCCCTTCTCGTAGTTATACTGCGCATGATGATGCAAGCTTTGGTTATCCTGCTTTTGCTACCGGCACTTTTGACAGTGATAAAGATTACTTTCTAATTCCGCATGTGGGTTACAACTACATGCTCGATAAGCAGTCTTCTATCGGCATTAGTATTGCGGGCATTGGTGGCATGAATACGGAGTATCCCTATGACGTATTTTCCGCTTTTAATCCGCGATTTCCCCCCAATACGCCAGACACCAGTTTAATCGGTCAACCAATCCCCAATATGCCAACGGCTTCCAGTCCAGCAGGGGTTAATTTGATGCAATTATTCGTCGGGGTTACTTATGCACGACAGTTAAATGCTGTGCATAACGTGGGCATTACACCGATTTTCGCGGTGCAACGCTTTAAAGCCTATGGTTTAGAACCGTTTATGGGTGTGTCCGCCTATCCTAACCAAGTGACGAATAATGGTTATGATGAATCTTACGGTGGCGGTGTGCGTATTGGTTGGTTAGGCCAATTTAACGAGCAATGGTCAGTAGGGGCTTCTTATCAAACGCGGCTCTGGATGAGCAAACTTGAAGAATATAAAGGTTTGTTTGCCAATGGCGGGGAATTTGATGTGCCGCCACATCTCACACTAGGCGTTGCTTATCAAGCCACACCTGCTTTAACGCTGGCATTTGACATACAACACATTTTTTATTCTGACATCGATGCGGTGGCAAACACGCACGCTACTTATTTAACCGATGCCAATTACAACCCTGTCACCGTGTTAGGCACTGAAGATGGGCTAGGCTTTGGTTGGGATGACATGACCGTGGCAAAATTAGGGGTAGCGTGGCAATTGCGGCCTGATTTTACCGTCAGAGCGGGTTATTCACATGCAAATCAGGTGATTCCAAGCAGTGAAGGCTTGTTTAATATCATTGCGCCAGCGGTGATTCAAGACCATTGGACACTGGGCTTTACCAGCCAAATCAACGCGGCTAACGAATTGAATTTTTCTTTTGCTTACATGCCAACTGAGCATGTGTGTGGCACTAACGTCAATACCGGCAACCAATCTGGCTGCATTCAAATGAATCAATATGAATTAGAACTCAGTTGGGGCTTGCGTTTCTAATTTTTTGGCGATGGGAACGCTTGTAAGTCGGATAAGGCGTTAGCCGTCATCCGACATCACGCGCTTGAAGTTTGAATCAAACCACTTGACCTGAGTTCGACGAAATATCTGTTGGTTTCTCGTTCCCACACGGTGTGTCACTGCCATTAAGTTAAGATTGTTGTAGGGTTTGCGCCGCGTCCTTTTGCGGTGCGAACGCGGAGAAGTCTGCATGATGTTAGAACTTCTCCGCGTGCGCAAAATGCCGAGAAAGTGCATTGCGACACGCAAACTCAGTGGCGGCATTTCGCACACCCT
>QKBZ01000162.1 GCA_003245895.1 Beggiatoa sp. | reverse complement strand
GTCTAATGCATATTTTTGAAGGATTGATGTCCTCCAAAACATCCGACAATCTCCGCATGTATTCAATAAAAACTGCCTAAACTGCTGATTAAATTACTGAATATACCATACTATTTTAGTCGGTCTTAAATTGGGAATTGCTGTGTTTTATGTGTCTGGCTTGAGGTGCCGAAAAAAGATGACTGCGGCAAAGATGATAATTATTGGGATAAAGCTCTTCTTGATGTTTTCATCAGTGAAGAAGAACAAAAAGGTACAACCTTTGTTTTACCGCTTGCTAGCTTAATTGAAACAGGCAACCACATAGCTCAAGCAAAAGGTTGTGATCGCTATAAATTAGCACAAAAACTCACAAATATTTTAAGTAAAGTTATTGATGCACGAAGCCCTTGGGCTGAATTTTCTAAATTGTTTTGTGAAAAAGAAAATTTAAAAAAATTAGTAGACGATTTTCCTACATTTGCGGCTCAAGGTATTGGTGTAGGTGATGCCACAATTAAACAAGTTGCTGATTATTATTCGCTTATGGGATATATGGCTGAAATCGTAACCGGCGATGCAGGTTTAAAAAGCTATGAACCTGCTAAACCAACAATGATCCCACGTCGAAGAAGCAAAAAATAACATAAACTATTAAGGCGGATGACGGCTAACGCCTTATCCGCCCTACGAACATCAAATCAATGCACAATCTCCGCCGTTTCCAACAACGCCGGATCAAACATCACCCCTGCATTCATAGCAACTGGCAAATTAATAATTAACTGACCTTCCTTATTCTCTGCCACAGGAATATCAGCAGGAGACGTACCCTGTAAGATTTTTAAAGCAGCCTCTGCTGCCCAGCGACCATGCTCCTCTGGCACAATGGCAATGGCAAGCATAGAAAAATCTTTCATAGAACGGCGTTCAGTGCCACTAGGGATTTTAGTATTGTTTTTCACAAACTCGATGGCGGCTGCATCATCCCAATTTTCAATGCCACCACTACTTTGAATGAAAACCATATCTGCTGAGTCTTGCAGTTTTAAATATTGCTGTTTCCACTCGTCAAAAGTATTCACGTAGTAAATTTGGCTAGGGTCATATTTCAGCCCTAACGTTTCTTCGTGATAACGAATGGTTTCTTTTTGAGAGAAGCGATCTATTGCAAGCGAACCTAACACCTTGCCCTTAGCATAAGACTGCATCAAGTTCACAATGGATTTTGCTAAAGACACCTCTAACATACCGGTGGTGTTTTTATACGGCATCTCATAAGTCGATAACTCTGCATTCACGCCACAAAAAACAAACGGTAAATCAGCATCTTTGTAATAAGGCATGAGCAAATATTTCACCGCATTATCATCGCTGACAATCACCACATCCGGTTTAAACTGCTCAATCTCTGCTTTAGCCGCAAGTGCCGCTTGCTGAATCTCAGCCTCTTCACCATGACGTTTTGTATCCATGTGAATGACTTTTAACTCAACACCTGTATCGTTAAATACGGACTGAATACCACCTGTAATGCCTTCAATCCACACCATTTCAGCATGATAAGAGTCTATATACAGCACTTTTTTACCGTTAAAAGCAGGGGCTGCATGAAGATTAAACGAAACGATAAAACTCCAAAACAGCACGAATGCCGTTAGTAAACGACGGTTTTTTAACATGCAACAACTCCTTTGGCTGGTGGAAAAATGACTAGGTTTCTAGCAAATAGGTTTGCATATCACCTTTGCCTTTGATGGGAATCTGACCACGAGGACTGAATTGATAATGCGCTTTTAAACGCTGATACACGGTTTCAGACACTTGGATGCGTCCGGGTAAACTGTGCGACTCCATGCGGCTTGCGATGTTCACCGTGTCGCCCCATAAGTCATAAGCAAATTTTTTAATGCCAATTACACCTGCCACCACAGGGCCGGTATGAATGCCAATGCGAATTTGTAAGTTGTCTTTCAGATATTGCTGGTTAAATTCTGCGATGGCGGCCTGCATGTCTAAAGCCATTTTTGCCATCGCTAACGACGGCTCTTTTTGATGTGGCTCAGGTAAACCCGCCACCACCATATAAGCATCCCCGACTGTTTTGATTTTTTCTAAACCGTGTTTTTCGGCTAAACGGTCGAATTCTGAAAAAATAGTATTTAATAGTTCGACTAAATCGGCAGGCGCAAGGCGAGAGGATAATTCAGTAAAGCCAACTAAATCAGCAAATAAAACAGAAACTTCTGCAAAGTCATCAGCTAAAGTGCCTTCATCAACTTTTAAGCGTTCGGCGACAGAGCTTGGCAGAATATTGAGCAATAAACGCTCAGATTTAGCTTGCTCAGCTTGCAAGCGGGTACGAGCTTGGAACTCTGTCCATTGCAGACGCTCGTATAAAAACACGGATAAGGTGCAGATAACGCAAAACCACACCATGTAAATGGCTGTAAAGCTACTGAATACCATGCTTTGGCTGTTGGATTGCTCTAAGCCTATCAATAACATCACGGCAAAGAAGGCTAATATTGTGACTTGCGACAAGGCATGTGTGCGCCATGATAAAGGCACTAAGGTCGCTTGCCCCATGAACAGCAGCGTCCACGTAATTGCATCAAAATGAGCATAGCCAAAACTTAAAGTAAACAGTTGTGGCACTAAGCCAATTGTCCATGCAAACAACAGTAATAGAATTTTAGGATGCTCACGACCTATCGGGAAATAAGTCATGGCTAAGCAAATTAAAGTAAATAATTCCTGAATACCAACACTAATCCACCATCCAGTAACAGGGTAATTGCCTGTATCTGTTTGCAATAAGTGAAAGCATAGGAAAGAGGCCAACATGATAACCGCAATCCACAAACCCAGTTGCAAACGGCGCAACATAAAGGCTTGTTGCCAAGCGTTATACATGATGACTAAATTGTCTTCATTGGTATGAGGTAGTAAGTTACTCATAATACACTCGTCTGTATTGAGCACAGATCGTGGTTTGTGTTTGAAATTAGGGAGTTTAATCTTTTTATTTTGCAACATGATTTAAATTGCCATGCTCATGCTCGCTACCAAATACGACCATTAAGTTAAGGATGGCAACGTGGTGTAGGATGGGCTGAGGTACGAAGCCCATCAGTCGCGGTAAACGATGGGCTTCCTGCGTCAGCCCATCCTACAAGCTTGCCGTGTTTTAATTTTGTCGTGCTCTCACCAACGCACCAAATTTCTGTAAAACCTGACTACTCATAGAGCAATCCTTCACCTGAGCCAATAATTGTTCTACGTCGTAACCATGTTTCACTAAAATATCATGTCTTGCCTCAATATAACGAGACATAATATCTTGATTAAATTCAGGATGGAATTGTAAACCCCAACAGCAATTTCCAATACGGAAAGCCTGATGTTCATCACGGGCATTATTCGCCAATATCACAGCTTCAGCAGGTGCTTGCAATACTGTTTGTGCATGCACGGAATAAGCGGGCAAGCAATCTTGAAACCCATTGAATAAAGCGTCATTGCTCGCTTCTGGCTGTAAAGTCACTTGAATAGAACCTGCTTCATAACCGCGTGGGTTGTAATCCACTGCACCACCTAAAGCATGTGCAATCAATTGATGCCCATAACACACACCTAAAATGGGATATTGCGCCGGAATTGCTTCGCGCAACCACTCTGCCGTATTCTCGCTCCACTCAGCCCGCTCCGACACCATCGCGCTTGAACCCGTCACAATAATACCTGCAATATCATCGCTTAAGCTGGGCAAGGCTTCACCTTGATAAACAGCAACCACCTCTGTTTCATCTGCTTGAAAACCAGTACCGCGCTGAAACCAATGTTCAAAGTCGCCGTGCTGTGATTTGACTGTATCTAAGGTGTGACCTGTTTTAATAATTAATAAGCGAGACATAGGGGATACAACAAAAAAATCAGAGAGTTAAATGTAGGGTAGCGTCAGTATAAACCGACCTCTACCCCGAAGATTGCATAGTGCGTTACATGCCAGCTAAATACGTTTGCAAACGGTTACGCCAACCAGGTAGCCAACGTGATTCGTTACGCTCTGTGGGTGCATTTTGCACACGGCGCGTTAACACCATATCAGCAGCGGTAACAAACTCTTGTAATGGCTCACTCGTCGTGCCGGGCATGTTAGTTAACACTTGTAATAAGCCCCAGCCTTGGCTGTTATAACGCTCAGTAATCGACGTGCCTTCACCTTTAAAATTGATGTAATCCAATAAGGCATAGACACCTTGTGGCGTTTGCGCGATACGATAAAACTGAGTTTTGACGATTTCGCGTTCTGCTTCCGTGTTCAAGCTTTGTAACATGGTCGGCAAGGCAGTTTCTAAGCGACGGATGATAAATTGCACTTGCTCAGGAATGCTATTTTTCAAGAAATTACGCAAGCTGGTCATGCGCTCGCCGTTAAAATTGGTTAAAAATTCTTGTTGGCTATTCCAAGGACAATCTGGTGTAGTTAATAACCATGCAGGGATACCGGTATTGCCACGCGATTGTAAAAAGGTAATTAAACCAGGGAAAGTTTCAGTATAAGGGCCTTCTTGACCTGCCGGATACCAAATAAAATGCCCAATGCCTAACGAGGCGAAATTTTCTCCAGTATTCCAAGCGGTGAGTCCCTCAATTTTGGCTGAACTCTCATTCATCCAAATTTTCTGCCCGATCACCATTGCATCACGTTGCGCCACTTCGATATAAACTGGCTTAGGGCCTTCGTCTACCACTTCCGGTGTTGGCTCCGGTTCCACCGTGGCACAACTGGCTAAACTCAACGCTAAACCTAACGCGATGACACCATAACGATATTGTTGCCATAGTTGCTTCATGCTTGTGTTTCTCCTTGGGGCGTAAGATTAATCAGCACTTGTTGATCGACGATTTTGACGGGATAACGGATTAAATCGGGGCAAATTGCGTTTAAACAGTGACCATCTCGCAAAGAAAAGCGATAACTATGGAAAGGACACGTCAGTTCACCATCCCAAATCTTGCCAAATTCCAGCGAGTAGCCTAAATGGGGGCATTCCATGGCAAAACCATTTATTTCTTCCCCGTTCCGACTGACTAATACTTGGGTATTTTCAACTGTTACCCAGAGTCCGCCGCGTTCAGGTACTTGATATAACTCAATTAAAACTTGCCAAGACATAGTCATTTCTTTGATAACATCACTGCTGTTTAACAAAAAATTGCAATACTCGCATTCTAGCAGATTCTGAACATGGCCTATATGGCTGTATTTTAATAATCTGCTGCGAGGTGGGCGAAATGCTAAAAACTCTGATAACCTTCAAATAACTGCCGCCCTTCTACTGGAATAAAGCCTAAGACCATGCGTTATCTCCTCACTCTAGCCCTCATTTTATTGAGTTTTTCCACCTATGCCGCGCAACAGCGTTTAGCCTTAGTGATTGGCAATCAAGATTATGAAGAATCGCCGCTTACTAATCCGCGTAATGATGCAAAGGATATGGCGGCTGCATTAAAGCGGGTTGGTTTTGAGGTGATGTTGTATATCGATGTGTCGCAGGCGGAGATGGAGCAAGCGGTGCGTGCTTTTGGCAAACGCTTGAATAATAATACTATTGGGCTGTTTTATTATTCAGGGCATGGCGCATCATATGCCGGAGAAAATTATTTAATTCCTATTGGCGCGATGGAGTCTGTCGTCACAGCGGATCACTTGCGCTACAAAACCGTGCCAGCCGGTTACGTGTTAAGCATGATGGAAAATGCAAACACGCCCTTAAAAATCGTGTTATTAGATGCCTGCCGCTCTAATCCCTTTAAAGGCTTTTCTAAAAATCTACAACGTGGCTTAGTCAGCATGCCGCATGTGGAAGGCACTTTGATCGGTTATGCCACTGCGTCCGGCATGGTGGCGTGGGAAGATAGTGAAGGGCGCAACAGTTTTTACACCGCACACTTATTAAACTTCATCGAGCAAAAAGGCTTAACTTTGGAACAGGTGTTAAAACGGACTCGTGTTGCTGTGAAACAAGCAACAGATAATGAGCAAACGCCGTGGTATGAAGCCTCATTAGACGGCGATTTTTATTTTGTACCGCCCAACAGTAGCACCACTAGCACAACGCCAGTTGCGCCTATTGCGCCTACTAAACCAACGACTCCCATTAAACCCGTTACACCAAGCCCGCCCGTCACCAGTGCAAACGCTTTCCGCGATTGTCCGCAATGTCCTGAAATGGTGTGGATTCCTGCAACTAATAATTTCACTATCGGCAGCCCAGAAACAGAAGCAGGACGCGATGATGATGAAGAACAAGTATCTGGCTTAGCTATTTCCGCGTTTGCCATGGGCAAAACGGAAGTAACTTTTGCAGAATATGACACATTTGCCCAAGCGACAGGGCGGAAAAAGCCAGATGATAAAGGTTGGGGACGAGGTGATCAGCCGGTGATTAATGTCACTTGGTATGATGCTGTGGCTTATGCAGCTTGGCTAAGCCAAGAGACAGGACAAGAATATCGTTTACCAACGGAAGCAGAATGGGAATATGCAGCGCGTGGCGGCACCAGCAGTGCACGTTTTTGGGAAAGTGAACAGGCGGTGCTTGCGCCTTCAGATAATTGTGAAGAAAACGAAGTAACTAGCACAAACAGCCGTTTTAGTTGGCTGCGTAATTACTGCTGGAAAACTAGCAAACAAGCTCAAACAGACCATAGCCCAGAGGCATCAAATGCCTGTGCATACGCCAATATGCACGACGAAACCTCTAAACGTGAAAACGAATTTGATTGGGAATATCAAGCTTGTGACGACGGATTTGCTAAAACTGCACCCGTTGGCAGTTTTAAAGCAAACGGCTTTGGTCTACACGATATGTTAGGCAATGTTTGGGAATGGACGTGCTCAGAATACAATGGCGAATTTGCAGGCAATGAAAGCGTGTGTGTCAGTCCAGATGACGCAGAATATCCTGTTTTACGTGGTGGTGCTTGGTTAAATAGACCAGACTTAGTACGTGTGGCTTATCGTGATAGTAGCAAGGCGAAGAAGCGAGGGCAGGGCATTGGGTTTCGGGTGGTGCGGGCGGATTAAAGCTAACAATATGTTGATGTTGTAGGTCGGATAAGGCGACAGCCGTCATCCGACATAACACAGTTGAAACTTGCACCAAGCCACTTGCGGCGGATGGCGGCTAACGCCTTATCCGCCCTACAAGACTATGACAACGCTTAACTTAATGCCGCGCCCAAGTCCGCAACAATTGCGACACCAACTCGCCCATATACTTTAACAAATCCGTTGCCATCCCCGCATGAAAACGCGATACCTCACGGCTACCCATTGCCAACACACCTTGCGGTTTTGGAATCCCTAATGGAATGATGACCGCAGAGGTAATGGTTTCTTCTGGGAATAAATAGTCGATTTGCTCAGGCAATAAACGGCCGCATTCAGGGTGGTTAGTGCTTAACAAATTCTCGAATAAGGTGAATACCTGTGCGTCATATTCCACATACTCAGGCCGCCCCATTAACGACGGGTGCGCCACTTCAAACATTTTCACCACTACTGCGTCAGTATTAAACTCATTGCGCAGCGAGTCATATAACGTATTAAAAAACTCATCGACGCTGTTCACGCCCGTTAACGACACGAGCAAGCGCTGAATGCGTTTATTTAACTGCTCGTTTTGTTTTGCAATAACAATTAAATTCTCTAATTTGCGCTGTAATTGCTGATTTTCTTCGCGCAATACCATCAACTGCTTTTCCACCAAAGATATAGCGGAACCGCGTTGATGAGGAATCGCCATATTGACCAATAAGTCATTATGATTAGTGAAAAACTCAGGGTGACGGCGGAGATAATTTACGATGGTATTTTCCGGTAATTCATCAATTTGCAATTGTTGCTGACTCATGTGCATTTAATCCTGTATAAAACTAAAGTGGCACAGCAATGGCTGTATTGCTAAATACCTGTGCTGTGCTATAAAAAACGGTGGCCAGTTGTTGCACCCATTGTAACGGGCTAAAAGGGGCTAAGGCTAATAAGCCTAACAACAAGGATAAACTGGCGAGAATAAACGGCGGCCATGATAAGGCGATGGGAATCGCTGCCAGTGCCTTATGTTGAGAGGGTTTAAACCATGCCTGATAAAATAAGGGCAGCAAAGCACTTGCCATTAATAAGCTGTTTAATGCCAATATGCCTAATAACCACATATCTCCCGCTGCGAGCACTGCGCGCGCCAAAAACCACTGACCGATAAAACCAATCGTCGGCGGAATGCCGATTAACCCCAAAGAAACCACACTCAATGCGCCGAAGGTAAAAGGCAAGTGTCTGCCAATGCCTTGTAAATCGCTCACGCTGTGGACTTGCAAACAAGTGCTTAAGTTTGCGATGCACAGCAATAAACTCATTCCCAAGAGCGTTTGGTAACTCCAATGCAGTAATGTAGCCACCAACCCAAACTGATTGACCAAGCTGATGCTGAGCACGATGACAGCAAGCTGATTAATGAGCAAATAGGCAACACGTTGGCTTAATAGAGTTTGCTGGAGGGCTTTGACGGCACTGTATAACAAGGTAGTTGCCGCCATCAAGTTTAGTAAGTTTAGCGCGACCTCGCTTAAAAGCGGCATATCAGGCAGGTTATACACTTCATAAATCAGTCGTAATAAACCGAGTAAGGCGGCTTTACTTAAGCTTAAAGTGACTAAAAAAACCAAGACCAATAAGTTGGCGTGTGCGTTGTGTAATAGCCACTGATGCAAGGGAATTAAAGCGACTTTACTGGCAAAACCGAAGATAAATAAGCAGAAAATGCCAGTCAGTGCAAAATGATGCTCGTCTACCGCGATGGCTTGCAACATGCCATCTGGAGCAAAACTTTGTACGCCTAACAATGACATTAAGCCAATGATTGCCAGCAATAACACGGCATCGCTGATGACACTATAACGCCAAAATAAACGGCTAAAACGCTGTGTGGAGGCAATGGACTGCAAAACACTGAAACTACACAGGCTCAATAACAGATAGCTGCTAAAAAAGCTGAACCAGTTCGCGGCTAATAAGGTGCTGGTCATCACTGCCATGCTAAGGTTCAAGCTGACTAAAGGTGGCATAGTCGCCGTATGATGCCAACTGCCAAGGCTATAAGCTAGCAACACCCACCATAAGCTTGTACTGCTGACTAGCAAATACATGGCTAAACCATCTACGCGCCACAGCCAATCTAGCCCTGTCGCAAAGTGGTAATGCCAGTCATAAGCGGCAAAATCAGGGTTACTGACTTGCCACAATAAAGCCATGACGATGCCCACTTGTGATAAGGCTATAAGTGTTTGCAGAATGATGGAAAGACGGGCATTTTGCGTGGTTAACGCGGCACAGCCCGCTGCGAAAAGGTAGCTCAGCAGTAATAACAAAGGCCAGCCAGTAATCAAACGACGTGCTCCTTGCTGAACTTGCTCAGCGTTCTGTACTCGACGGATCAGCTAAGCTTTCTCGCCATGTTTTTACCGCAAGGGTTTGTCGTTGGCGCAATACATCGCCTAAAGTCGCGCCAGTAAAACCTTCTGCAACTAAAGTTTTAGCTTCAATAGTCTGTGCAGCGGTTAATGCAGCTTGAAAGGCTTCGGCTTGCGGATAAGCCCGATCTGCAAAACCGGCGCGGCCTCTGGCATCTGCTTCACAGGCGAGTAAAAATTGTGCAAAGCGTTGTGGACGGCGAAACGCATCTAAAGCGTAAAGCGTTTTGACAATGGTGTTAGCACGCAAGTCAAAAAACTGGTGGCAATGGGTATGGTATTCGGCAACCGCGACCGCGAGGCTGTGGTATTCCTTAGGCACGCGCAAGCGTTTGCTCAAGGCTTTGACTAAACGCACGCTTTCGATTTCATGTCCGTAATGGTGTGGCAGCACGTCTGCGGCAGTTTTTGCTTTGCCGAGGTCGTGTACTAATACGGCGAATAAGACTTGTGGGTCTTGGCTTAATTGTCTTGCTTGTTGCAAGCAGAGTAATAAATGTTGTCCGGTGTCTACTTCTGGATGATGTTCCGCCACTTGTGGCACGCCGAATAAAGCATCAATTTCAGGGAACACAACTGCTAATGCCCCGCCTTCGCGCAAGACTTCGATAAACCGCCAAGGATACGGCTCAGTTAACGCCCGCTCGGTTTCTTGCCATACCCGTTCTGGTACTAAGGCCGATACTTCGCCATTGTCTACCATGTGCTGCATTAACTGCTGGGTTTCTTCCGCCACGGAGAAATTAAAACGAGCAGCAAAACGTGCAAGGCGCAACACGCGAACAGGGTCTTCGACAAAAGCGGGGGAGACATGGCGCAAGATGCCTGCTTGCAAGTCTTGATAACCATTGAAAGGGTCGATTAATACACCGTGTTCGTCTTCTGCCATTGCGTTAATGGTCAAGTCACGGCGTAATAAATCTTGCTCTAAAGTTACGCTCGGATCAGCATGTACGGCAAAGCCGGTATAACCGCGCCCTGTTTTGCGCTCAGTGCGTGCTAAGGCATATTCTTCATGTGTCTCAGGATGCAAAAACACTGGAAAATCACGCCCAACTTGGCTATAGCCTTGTGCCAGCATTTGCTCAGGCGTGGTGCCGACGATCACCCAATCATGATCTTTGACTGGACGTTGTAATAAGCGGTCGCGCACAGCACCGCCGACTTGATAGACTTTCATTTAGGCCAAATTACCCGCTGACGACGAATTTTTTGACATTCCGCACTGGTTTCGCCTGATTGTTCAATTTCTTTGCATTTACGCTCAAATTCATAAGCTTCTTGCTTGGCTTTCTCGGCAGATTCGCGGGCAAGTTCGGCTTGTCGGCGCGTTTCCGCATAAATCGCTTCTTGTTGATTAAAGCGTTCAATAGTGCGTGCGCGGTCTGCTTCGCTCATTTGCTGCCATTGTTCTTCCGGTACGCCGTAAATGGCGCGGCTGCAACCGCTGAGTGCAAGGCATAATAAGGCAAAGCTTAGCAATAGGCGCATTACTGTCATTAAGTTAAGTAGGCTTGGTCGTTGTAGGGTAGATTGTAGGGTGGAATAGCGCAGCGTATTCCACCATAAACTTCTGCAAAAAGTTGAGCAAAAACAGATTATAAACTGCATGGTGGAATACGGCTTACGCCTATTCCACCCTACAAATGCACTTAAGCGCATGGCATTAAATCCAATAAGCAGTACGAGTCATCACTTTCGCCACTTGTTTCATCACCCAAGGAATCGGCGTTGGCAAAGAAACTGCGCCTTGTTCTAGCGCGACGGTAGCATGATGGGTTTCATCTTCACGCATTTGCGTTAACACGGCGCGGCTTTTGTGATCATTCGGCGAAATTTGCTGCAAATGGCTGTCGATATGCGACACCACTTGTCGCTCGGTTTCAGCGACAAAACCTAAACTCCATTTATCACCCGCAGCACCGGCAAGGCTGCCGATGGCAAACGAACCGGCATACCATAGCGGATTAAATACGCTGACATGGCTGCCCATTTCCGTAATGCGGTCTTCACACCAGCGTAAATGGTCGTTTTCTTCTTGTGCTGAGCGTTCCATGCTATCGCGCACGGTATCAGTACGAGCGGTTAAAGCTTGACCTTGATATAAGGCTTGTGCCGCCACTTCACCGGCATGGTTAACGCGCATTAAACGGGCAGAGGTTTGTTTATCCGTATCGTTTAATTCGTCATTGTCTACCGTTTGCGCAGGGTCTTGGCGCGAAGTGGTTAACGGTTGACCGAACACGGTGCGCAAGGCTTGGTCAAAGTTGATAATTAAATGGTCAATAGGGGAAGGTTGACGTTGCATGATGATTGGCTCGTAATCATGGTGGATGACGGCTGATGTCTAAAAATGACGTTTGTAGGGCGGATAAGGCGTGAGCCGTCATCCGCCGTTATGTCGTATGACGCTACGCTTATACGACCTACAACCGTTTTTTTACAAGACCTTAGCCATTATCCTGTCCTAAGCGTTCTTTTAAAAACGCGATAATGTCTTTTAACGGGATTTCTTGCGCTTCAGCATCACGACGGTGTTTGTATTCAATCATGCCGCGATCTAAGCTACGATCCCCTAACACGATACGGTGTGGAATGCCGATTAATTCCATATCAGCAAACATCACCCCCGGCCGTTCTTTACGGTCGTCAAACAACACATCGATACCGGCTTTTAACAGTTCTTGATACAAGTTCTCGGCGACTGTTGGCAGGCGATCTGATTTGTGCATGTTCATTGGCAACAACACAACAGAGAATGGCGCAATATTTTGCGGCCAGATGATGCCTTTATCATCGTTATTTTGCTCAATCGCTGCTGCGACTACCCGCGACACACCAATGCCGTAACAACCCATAAATAAGGTTGCGCTGTTGCCTTCTTCGTCTAATACGGAGGCTTGCAAAGCATTACTGTATTTTTGGCCTAATTGGAAAATATGACCGACTTCGATACCGCGAGCAATTTGCACGGTGCCTTGACCATCTGGGCTAGGCTCGCCAACTTCGATGTTGCGCAAGTCCACACTTTTCGGCTCAGGTAAATCACGACCCCAGTTAACACCAACTAAATGTTGTCCATTTTTATTCGCGCCACAGACAAAATCAGCCACTTGTGCCGCCGCGTGATCCACTAAAATCGGCATGGTTAAGCCTAAAGGCCCGATAGAACCAATGTCGCAACCGATTTCTTCTTTAATTTTCTCAGGTGCTGCCATTTGTAATGGATCATGCACTTCTGGCAATTTCGCCGCTTTAATCGCGTTTAAGTTATGGTCGCCGCGCAATACTAAGGCTACTAAACCACCATTCGCGCCATCAACGATCAGCGTTTTCAAGCACTGGCTAGGCTTCACGTTTAAGAATTGGCTGACCGCTTCAATAGTGTGCTGATCAGGCGTGTTCATCACCGCCAAGCTAGGCGAACTGCCTTTAGCGCGTGGCTCTGCACTTGGCAAAGTAGGTGCTAATTCGACGTTCGCGGCATAATCGCTGCTATCGCTATAGGCAATCGCATCTTCGCCAGAATCTGCTAATACATGAAACTCATGTGAACTGCTGCCGCCAATGCTGCCGGTATCGGCTAACACGGCGCGGAATTTTAAGCCTAAACGACGGAAAATGCGGCTATACGCCTCATACATCTCGTCATAAGTCTGTTGCAAGGAGTCTGGAGAAGTATGGAAAGAATAAGCATCTTTCATTAAAAATTCACGCGCACGCATCACGCCGAAACGTGGGCGGATTTCATCACGGAATTTGGTTTGAATTTGGTAAAAGTTAGCAGGTAATTGGCGATAGCTGCGAATTTCGCGGCGAATTAAATCGGTAATAATTTCTTCGTGGGTAGGGCCAAAACAGAAATCGCGATCATGGCGATCTTTTAAGCGCAATAACTCAGGGCCGTATTGTTCCCAACGCCCAGATTCTTGCCATAATTCAGCCGGTTGCACCGCTGGCATTAACACTTCTTGCGCGCCTGCGAGGTTCATTTCTTCGCGCACAATGGCTTCAACTTTGCGTAACACCCGTAAACCTAAGGGTAACCAAGTGTATAAACCCGCAGCCAGTTTGCGGATCATGCCTGCCCTTAGCATTAATTGATGACTGATAACCTCGGCATCGGCGGGCGTTTCTTTCAAGGTGGCCAGTAATAGACGGGAAGTACGCATTTAAAAACCTTTTTCAATGTTGAGACGGTCGAATATAACTCAGAAGCAAGCCTGTCGGTGTATAGTATCGAAAATGGGGGGTAGGATTCAATTTTACCACTCAAGCCTTGTGTTTATTTGAACGAAATTTGACAAAAATTTATATAGAAACAATGAGTAACTTGTTCCGAGTATCTTACTGTTGTCAAACGATGCCGCAATGTAGGGCGGATAAGGCGCAAGCCGTCATCCGCCAGCAACTTTTGCAATTGTTTGAATCAGAATTTTCAAGACGAGATGTCTACACTGTTCATTCTGAAAATTATTTAATTCTGTAAATCAGAC
>QKBZ01000401.1 GCA_003245895.1 Beggiatoa sp. | reverse complement strand
CATTGAGATTATTGCATTGAATGATAACTCTCTATCGGATAACTTTGTTTGAAATGGGTATGACATATCTTATTAATTCTAACAACAAGCGTGTTTATCATATAACCATTCTAACTGTATGGTCTTAAATTGAGAATTGCTGCTGCATAACGATGCTTCTTGACAGGTCTAATAGCCGTCACCTGTAGCCGTCACCTGCGCTTGTTTCATCAAACGGCTAACTTTATATAAACCCATCTGAATACCTTTACACTTCTGAGCATTCCTGCCATAGGGCCAGTCCTTTCAGCTTTACTGTTGCCAATTTTGCAGCGTAATCGCTTTCAAAGTGCCCGACAAGCAGCGGCTTTTCTAGGGCTAGTGCCTGTCGGGGTACAGTCTGGTAGCAGTATCAAGCAACGGTCGCTTATCTAAGATTGGCGAGCCAAAGGTGCGCACTAAGCTATACATGGCAGCTGTCACGGCAGCTCAACATAACCCTGACATCAAGGTGTTTTATCAACGCCTTCTTGAGAAAAGAAAGTCAAAAATGGCTGCTGTATGTGCTTGTATGTGCAAGCTTATTCATATCTGTTTTGCTGTTTTGAACAAGCAGACAGAATATTGTCCACAACTTAGCTAAAGTTAACTTATTTTTTTCTTTCCTTGCTACAAGAAGGCTTGACTTTAGAGACGGTATCTACAACAACAATTAACTTAATGGCAGTGACACGCCGTGTGGGAATGCAGTCACGACGCGTTACGTCGCGGGTTTGTTCCAAGATCGCGCTAAATCCGTCGTTGAGTTCACTCGTGACGTAGCACGTCACGACTGCATTCCCAAATGGCATTTGGGAACGAGAAGCATAACTTTGTTTTTAAAAAATTTTCGTCGAACTCAAGCCTCACTCAATCTACTCAACTAGCTTCCTCACGCGCAACCGCACGATAACCAATATCCGAACGGAAATACACCTTATCCCAACTCACATTTTTCGCTAACACATACGCCTGTTGCTGTGCAGCAGAAACGGTTTCACCTAAAGCACACGCGCATAACACACGTCCGCCGTTAGTCACAACCTCACCTGCCTCATTGAGTTTAGTGCCTGCGTGGAAAACTTTGCCCTCCACTTGTGCAGCTTGTTCTAAACCACTGATCACATCGCCTTTCGCGTATTCATTAGGATAACCGCCTGCTGCCATCACCACACCTAACGCGGCACGACTGTCCCATTCTGCTTGGGTTTTATCCAATTGGCCTGCTAAGGCAGCTTGGCATAAGGCCACTAAATCCGATTTTAAGCGCATCATAATTGGCTGTGTTTCAGGATCACCAAAACGGCAGTTATACTCTAAAACCTTTGGTGTACCATCGCTGTCAATCATGACACCCGCATATAAAAAGCCCACATAACGATTGCCTTCTGCCGCCATGCCGCGCACGGTTGGCTCAATCACTTCACGCATAATACGGTCGTGAATTTCAGGTGTTACTACAGGTGCTGGCGAATATGCGCCCATACCACCCGTATTAGGGCCTTGGTCGCCATTGTCACGGGCTTTATGATCTTGCGAGGTTGCCATTGGCAAAATATGTTCGCCATCAACCATGCAAATAAAGCTGGCTTCTTCGCCGAGTAAAAATTCTTCGATAACAACGCGGTGTCCTGCTTCACCAAACGCATTGCCTGCTAACATATCTTGTACTGCGGCAATCGCTTCCGCGTCAGTTTGCGCGATGATGACACCTTTACCCGCTGCTAAACCATCTGCTTTAACCACTAATGGTGCGCCGCGTTGTTGAATCCATTGAATTGCAGGCTCAACTTCGGTGAAAGTGTGATAAGCCGCTGTTGGAATATTGTGACGGGCTAAGAAATCTTTAGTAAACGCTTTAGAGCCTTCTAATTGTGCCGCACCTTGGCTAGGGCCAAAACAGGCTAAACCGGCAGCTTGGAATAAATCCACCACACCAGCTACTAAGGGGGCTTCAGGGCCGACAATGGTTAAGCCAATGTTGTTTTGTTGTGCAAAGTCTCGTAAAGCGGTCAAATCTTCAGGGGCAATGGCCACGTTTTCCACTTTGGCTTCGTGGGCAGTACCGGCATTGCCAGAGGCAACATAAACACATTCAACTTGTGGAGATTGTGCCGCTTTCCACGCCAGCGCGTGTTCGCGCCCACCATTGCCAATGATTAATACTTTCATTGTGTTGTCACTATCCTGTCAGTTTTTCGTTTTTAAAAATTCAGCAGTTATGGCGAATCACGGCTACACCGAATTCACTCAATTAAGACGAAAAAAGCGATAGTGTGAAATAAAGGTGGCCTTGCATCAAGTTAAAATGTGCAAGTAAGGGGAGAGGTGAGGCGGATGCCGTGAATTGTCATCCGCCACGGGGAGCTGTATGGCTTCAAGCTAGATTAGCTTAGAAGCTCCATTTTTGATTAGGTGCGTCGTTGCAGTCAAAGATTTGTACATTCACGCCAACAGCATTCACATCGCCTGCTGTGTCTAAGCATTTGCCGCCGTCATTCATTAAACGACCGCCATCAAAATGCCATTTTTGATTGATTGCATCATTGCAGTCAAAAATTTGTACGTTAGTGCCTGCTGCATTCACGTCGCCTGCTACGTCTAAGCATTTGCCGCCTTGATTCACTAAGCGACCACCATCTAAACGCCATTTTTGGTTGACAGCACCGTTGCAATCAAACATTTGCACGTTAGTGCCCGCTGCGTTGACATCGCCTGCCACGTCTAAGCATTTGCCTGTAGGCAGTTTTAATTCTTTATTAGAAGCCGCTGCCATTTCTTCTTTTGCAGCTTGTTGGATTTTGGCTAAACCTTCTTTGTCGAATTCTAAAGCGTGCGCAGATTGTAAAGCAAAAGCAGTGAAAGCAACGCCAACGAACAGTTTTAACATGAGGATTCTCCTTGTTAAGTGGTAATTCAAAATAAGGCCGTTTGCACGACATGATTTAAAACACTTAAGCGAAAATGATGCCGAACCAAACGGAGGCACGTTTTGCGTGCTTTCAGAATTGTGGCGTAAGCCACGTTACTCAAGGGCAAAACGTGTTTAAATCTGTGTTAATTGTACGTTGGATAGTTGGACAATCTGTTGTTGTTTAAAAAAGGGATTTTGTCAGGGTTTGCGTTGCGAAAAAGAACACTTGCCAATGCCTTACATCTTGTTATTCACGCCGTGTGCAACTTTTTCACGACACATCCAAACGAGAGAACAGCAAGGAAGACCTGAGCTATGCGAGATAAATTCCATAAAATCACATGGTTAATTGGCATTCATGCTAGCCTGTCGAAATCATCTATGCCTTGCCCTTCCTAAATTTCCCGCTTTTTGGCTTAGCCGAGGCAAAAAATTCACGTCGCATTTTGCGCATTGTGTAAGAACAATACTTCGTACATTTTTATGCAGAGACAACCCCATAGTTACATAGTATTAGGAGTTACGCAGTTGCAAATTATCCTATGCTATAGAGATGAATCCAAGATGTTTTGATGAGTACGATTACATTAACTTTTTGGTTGCAGCCCAAAAGAGTTATAGCTGCTTAGAAGCCAGTAAAGTTCACCCCATAAGTGCTCGTGCTCCCACTCATGACTCGATAACACGAATGCTAAATTCTCTTTCCCCAGATAATGACGCTTTATGGTCTGAAGCTGAGCCGATGGTTGATAAGACAACAGGCTTGTTGGAACTTGATGATTCCACATTAGACAAGCCCTATGCCAAGAAAATACCATTGGTATATCGGCATTGGTCAGGTA
>QKBZ01000066.1 GCA_003245895.1 Beggiatoa sp. | reverse complement strand
GTATCATTATGGTTACGCACTGTATCCCCATCCACCCACGGCGGCTGGGTTGTCATGCTGAAATAAAGCCCAGGAAGCCTGCCTCTCAATAATTTGCCATTTGCTGCTGACTCCTCTCCCAATTTAGCCCCAGTCAGCCAAAACTTATTGTCCACCGGATTTGGGTAGGCAATATTTCCGAGCGAGTAGTTATTATCATTAAAACCGACTGGATAACCTTTCGTCGCGCTTCCTACTTGTGAAAAGTCTTTTGCGAGTGCAATTTCAGGCACTGCGGCTCCGCTAGCAGGTTTACTAGAAAGATTATAAGCAATTGCGCTATAACCATAGAGGCTGGCATTTCCAGTAATTAGAACGGTATTGTAGGCATCCCCAGAAACAAAACTTATAAAATCGCCAAAGTAATAAACTTGCATCTGACTCGAAACTCGAGTTGTAGGGTAATTACTGTCGGTACTTACCTGCAAGAAAAAACCATATGCGGTATCATCGGCGATAAACCGCCAGTATCGGTCATAAGTGGTGGTTGTTCTTGTCGTTTTGAAAAAACGCGGTTCTGCCAATTGCGATACTGTGGGGAATGCGCCCACGCCGGTATCGATGTCTGTCATCGACTCATAACCACGCACCACCGCGTGGTACAAACTGCTTTCCTCAACCCTTAACAACATCTGATTGCTACCAAGCGGCTGCTTAAACACACACTTGTTATTCGCAACATCTTCAAATTCAACTGTCCAGCCCAGCCCTGGGTAATCACCGAATCCTTCTACCAATAATTTTTTCAGCAGGTTAATCATCGACCCCGCAGCGGTTTGCAGCAATGGTGCGCTTGGAGTATCTGCATCCAATACATGAATAGTCATATGCCTAAAAATACCTCCCCAGCATAAAACGCGATTGGCTCTGCATTTAGACCCACGTTTAAGCTTTCAGTATTGCCCAGTCGGTTTTTGATTACACTGTAGACTATCACATGATCTTCACCTGCAAACGTGCCTACCATCGCCGCGTAAGTTGCATTCGTGCCCCAACTCTGTGTCGGGGTTTTCTCAATAAAAACCACCGATGCGGTATTCCAACCAGCATCATCTAAAGTGATTGATTTTGGAACATACTCGCTATTGGTTTCCACATCGGTATATTCACCAGTCGGCGCATCTTCTTTTAAGCCAGAGTTGTTTTTGTATAAGTGCATTTTGATGTCAGTGGGAAGTGCCAGCACTGCATGCTCCGAATGCCCAGAGTTAATCGCCGCATGAATTCGACCCACTAGATAATCACTAAAATACCCGCCAAACACCATGCTTAAAGTGCCGATATTAAACACAGGTGAAGGGTCGTTTGCAGTCAGCGGGATAGACTGCACATTCTGTGAAGTATCCCTACACTGGCCATAACACCAAATCTCATCTGCACCGCCCGCACCAACACCTTTTGCAGTCAACGCCCAGTAAATTGCAGGGCCATTTGCGCTCCAATTTTCAGTACCCTTATTGAAATTGATTGTGTTGCTATTTTTAGACAAATCGTCAAGCGTGACGCTTTGTTGCGCATAGCCAGTACCTGAAATAATCCCACCATTAGTCACGCCAGCGGCTAACCCATCATTTTTCCACAGCAAATCTAATCCCCAACCCGTAGGCACAGGTAGAGGCGTAGCAGCACTATGTGTAGGAATCAACGCACGGCGTAATCTTGATTTAAAAAGCTCGGTAAACTCATTCATAAAACACTATTCCATCATGGCGGTTAACTGTTGCGATAAATTGATATTCAAGCGTTCTAGCTGTTTTTCTGTTGCTTTGGTTTGCGCATCACTTTGGTTTTTGCTTTGTTCGCGGATGCGTTGAATCTCTGCCAACAGTTCGCGTAGTAATTCAATTTGCGCCTGCAACAGTTGCTGAGTTTGAGCATCACTTGTGCGATCTAGCGGTTGCACGCGCTCCGCCCCGCGCTCGCCGATAAGCGCAATTGTTGGTTGGGTTACGATGCCGCCCTCAGCGAGTTTTGGTAAGCCATGCGCGTCAGCAAAGGCTTCTATATCAGAATTGCTAATGCCCGTGGCACTAGATAGCTCCGAGCGAGTAATGCCATATTTGCTCATCGCCTGTCCTAAGCCTGCAATGCCATCAGCCTGCGACATTGCCCCGCTTTCTACCTGTGCAAGCAATCCATTTACAGCATCGCCAATTTGCTGATTCATGAATGTGGAATAATCAGTCATTGACACGCCCAGCGAGCGGGCAATTTGCTCTGGCTCTATACTGTGCATGGTCATTTGTTCCCGAACCATCGCAGTCAATTCTTGCTCTGAGAACAAACCAGAACCGGCAGCTTCACTAATCGCTTGCTGAATTTGGCTATCTGTTACGCCTGCTGTATTGCCAGTAAGGTTTTCAAATACGCCTGCCTGCTGCTCTTGACTCAAACCGAAATAACCATCTTTAAGCGCACTTACGATTTGCTCTGTGCCAAGCTGATAAGTCTGTTGCAGTTCTAGCAAATGCCCGCTGATTTGGTCAGCACTCATTTGGGAGGCATTCATAAATAAATCAGCAACATTATCGTCGGTGGCCGCTGCTTGGTAAGTTACGCCTAAGCTGTTTAAATTATCAGTGATGCGGTCAAACAGCATGCTGTAATCATCACCGGAGGCGTAAGCGTCACGACCCAAACCAAGCAATGTTTGTGCAGCGCTGCTTAGTTCACCAGCAGCGGCGGTATCGCCACTAGCAGCTTTTGCATATAGCTCGTCATACTGGCTTTGCGCTTCCGCAAGCTTTTCCATCGTGGTCAAGGTTGACGCATCGGACAAGAGCAAGTCCTTAACCGTTTGTTGTAACGCGGCACCAGTATCTTTTAGAGAATCAGTAAAGCTTTTTGCGGCTTCCGCTTGCACTTCCCCATATTCCAGCAGGGTTACAGCATCTTCTAATAATTGATCAACGGATACACCGAACTGGTCAGCCTTGCCTATTAACTCACTATCGCTCATGGTGAGGATTTCGTCAGCAAAGCCTTGTCCGTTGAAGCCGCGCAAATCCTGAAGCCCATAGCGAGCTTGCACCTGCTCTATCGGTGTTTTGAATGATGAGGAAAAGCCTTTTACCGTACTGCGAAAATCATCAAATGATTGGTCTAACCGCTCCACCTCAGTTATCACGGTGTCGAGATTGTCTTGCAGTTCTTCTAAGCTCCAGCCAAACATTTGCGCGTAACTACGAGCCGTTGCGAAATCATTACTGCGAACCGCATCGCGCAATTCTTGAGCGTCAAAAGCCCCAGCCAACCAAGCTGCCGATAAGCCTTCAACTTCGGACTCTAATTTTTCGATTTCACTACGGTTATCTAATGAATCAATGAAGTCTTGCCACGACTCTTCTTGTTTGCGGATTAGTTCTACCGCTTTTTCAAAGCCGCTAGACACTTCATTAATTGTTTTACCCGTTTTCGCGGCGATTTCTTTCAATTTGCTGTCATCTAATGCCAGCATTTTCGCCGCCAAATCTTTGCTGGAAGCGGTAAAGTCGAGCATTGTCAAATCAGCATTCGCAAACTCTTTTTCCAATTGGTAAATAGTTAGCTCAATGTCATCTAAACCACTTGCGAGATCGTCAAAGGTATTGCGGTAATCGGCAATCATTTCCGCCTGTTTTTTCGCCTCTTCCTCAGCTTTTTTACGCTCGTTTTCAGCATCAGAATTGCTAGAAGAAGTGCTATTACTGGATGAAGTGCTACGCGATACACTGCTAGTGTTGCTGGAATATGACGGCATAATCGGTGCCGAAACCACAGAAGAGGGTGCATTTAAGGTATTGAAGGTTGCGCCTGCTATCTCACCGCCGGTGCCAGCCACCTCATTAATCAACGCGCTGATTTCCTCATCAGCCATTACCGCTTTCATCACTTCTAGCTGTGCTTTAGCCTCAGCCACAATGCTGGCTAAATAATTGGCAGCCGTTGCGCCACCTTGTGCGAGCAATGCAGCAGCGGTACTAGAGCCGGTCAACTCTTGTGCAACTTCAGACGATGCCCCCTGTGTTTCCATGCTCGCCGCTTGCGCCGCGCTTTGCGTTTCCATGCTCGCCGCTTGTGCTGAAGACTGCATATCAATATTTGCCGACGTGGTGGCAGACATTACATCTTGCTGTGCGGATAACGTAGCAGCCTCAAGCATTGGGGTAACGATGCCGTTATAAATAGTGCTACTAACCGACTGCAACACCACATCAACCATTTGTTGCCGGATGCCCTCACTGAAAGCCTGTGCAAAGGTTGCACTGGCCTCCTCAGCAGTGCTGGCATTCATAACAGACTCTTTAAACCAGCCTGCAATATCCTGTTGCGTGATGGAATCCCGCAACACAGCAAACTGATCAACAAGGTTTAACAAGCTACCGGCGGCACTCGTCATGCCATCTTCTAACAAATCAAAATATTGTCCGAGTTCTGCCGATAAGGCGATGGTGTCAGCAAATAACTCAGGGTCTGACATATCATCAGCCATGTTATCCACTAGCTGTTTGAATGCTTCACGGGTGTTAGGCAGTTCTAAACCAAGGTCTTGGAAGGAGCGCGATAAATTACTGTTTAGCACTTCCAGCTTATTTGAGCGCTGTTCTTCTTCAGTCAAGAAGTTTTCGTAAAACGCGTCCATGCTGTCGCTTAAAACCGAAACATCGCCAGCGGCATCAATCAATTGCTGAGAAATTAAGCCAGTATCAAAACCGACCAATTTAAAGGCATCTTTTAAACCGAGTAATGAATGGATAAAGGCACTCACCTCTTCAGGGTTAGCGTCCCACTCATTAAAATTATTGACGATTTCGCGCATATTGCGGAAAAAGGCAGCGTCAGGGTCAATAACACCCTCGGTGTCAGCAAGGAACTGCAAACCCTCGTTGATTTGTGCTGCAAAATCTTGCGCCATTGCTTCAAATGTCGCTGGATCAACCTTAATGCCTGCATCAGCAAACGCATCAGACAGGTAATCATTCAGCGTAGAAACCTGCGTTTCCACATCTAAAGCATTCCAATTTGTATCAGCAATCAGTGTATTTAAGCCGGTTTGGATGTCGCCACGAATCGCATCCGCATATTTCGCCGTATCTGGTTTCCACATAAATGTTTGCAACGATTTATTGTAGATACCATCGGCAGCGTTTTTCATCACGTTTTCGACTTTATCCGCCATGACGCTTTGAATATCCGTGTCAACGCCAGCGATATTCGCCTCGGTAAAGGCGTTTTTAATCATGATAGATTGCAGGCGGGCAAACTGCGTTTCAAAATCATCGGTGTCTTCATGCACAATATCCGCAACACCGCTAAAGCGGAAATTATCCGTTAGTGCCTGACCGATTTCTTTGCCTACTGATTCAATTTGGCTAACAACAGACTGCATGGCCTGTTGTAGTTGCGCATTGGTTTCTTCATCTACCTCGCTATACGACTCACGTTTGCCACCGCCAACCCAGCCTTTATTCACCTCAATGGTTTTAACCTGAAAGCTCGCGCCTAAGTCTTCAATTGAAGCGGTCAAGTGTTGGGCTTCGACCTCCCAACTGCCAAACATTTTGCCCATCAAAGGCTGGATTGCCATCCCGACGGCGCTACCGATAGGGCCACCAATAGCTGATAAGCCCATTTGCAAACCACTGCTTAATGCGCCCTTCCAATCCCCTGACAACAAAGATGCACCAGCACTGAGTAAACCACTCATATTGCTGCCACCCAGCATTTTGCTGAGGCCACCACCTTCACCGGAGAACAGTTTGCCAACACTCCCCAGCATGCCATCACCGGAGAACAGTTTGCCGACACTGCCCAACATGCCATCACCGGAGAATAGCTTGCCAACACTGCCCAACATGCCGTCACCAGAAAAGAGATTGCTAAACCAACTACCGCCTTGCTGTGCCTGTGTGCCTGCCTGCAACATGGCATTAGCGGCTTGACTAGTCGTTTGTGCCATTGCAACAGAGGATTCTGCCAACAGTTGCGCACTGGTTGCAGAGGATTCGGCAAAACCTTCGATGGACTGCTTGGCAGAGGTTAACGCTTCAGCTTGCGATAATTGCGCATCAGTCAACAGCGTGCTGCTTTCAGCCGATGCGTTGCTGGTGGTTTTCAGCAGATTAAGTGCATTCTGTGCATCTTGTTGCGGCTGAGAGACTAAGCCTGTTGCATCTGAAGTGTTTAAACCTTGCTGAGTTAATGAGAGTGCTTTTTCAATGCTGCCGCTTAGCTTATCAACAGCAGTTTCAACGCCATCAACCAAGGTTTTCACTGCCGCATCAGTGCCATCGTTTAATGCTTTTTGATATTCATCAAAGGCAGCGGAAGCGGCTTTAACATCTTGTTCAACTTTAGCGTCAGCGGCGGCAAGGGCGGCCTGCATTGCGTCTTGCTCACTGTTACCAGTGAGCCATTGCATTAACTGTTGTTTGCCTTGCTCAAAAGATTGCTTGAAGAAATCGCGCTGCATATCTTTAGCAAAGTTTTGCAACGCATCTTTGAAACTTGTTGTGCCATCGGCGACATCGGCAAAGTAGTCCGCAGCGGTATCCGCCACGCTTTCCCATTGCTCACGGGTTTGTTCAATGGTTTGCTTTTGCTCAAGCAAAGCGTTGACGGTTTCGCGTTGTTCGGGGGCGATGTCTTTTAAATTGTTGTAGCGGTCTTGGGCTTCCGCCGACATGCCTAGTAAGGTGATTTCTTCTTGCAGGCTTGCAATGCGTTCATTGCCCGCTTGTCGTGCTTTTGCCAGTGCCTCAAATTGTGCAACTTGCGCCCCTGCCTCAACGCCAATTTTCTGCATTAAATCGAAGTAGCCAGCAGCTTCATCTGATAGATAGCTTTTAGCCACTGTCGCCTGCAATTCTTCAAACGCCTTGATTTGTTCCTCTACTAAATCAAGGTGTCGTACTTTTTCTTCATATAATTTGCGTTCTTCAGCAATTTGTTGCTCGGTGTAATCGCCGGTTTCTTTGAGAGCTTTAGCATATTCGTATGCGTCTTTGCTTGCCGCATCCATGCCTAATGTTGCTTCACGTTCCTGCAACTTTTCCAGCATGTCTGTAATGGCATCACGCGCTTGTTCGGCGGCTTTTGCCAGATCATTGATTTCCTCTTTTGCCGCCCGCGTACTGCCTGCCGCTTTTTCTGCACTACCGCCCGCATCGTCTAAACTATCCCTCAAACTGCCTACACTACCCGTAGCATTTTCTGTATTTTCCGCAACACCTGCGACGATAGCGGATAAATCCGCTTTTTGTTTGGTGGCGGCCTCAGTCGCGGCGGATTCGCTAATTAAGCCGGTGGTGATTTCTCGAATGGATGCAATGTTAGCGTTGCGCTGTGCGAGTAAATCCGCATGTGCAGAGGAATTACTTTTAACTTCCGGCAACATAGCACGGAGTTGATCAATCTCTGCGCTAATCGCACCCGTGCGTGATTGGTAGGAATTGGTGAAACTATTGGAAGCGGCGGCAGCTTGTTTAAAGCTGTGTGAAGTGATAGTTAAGCGTTGCTCAAATCCGCTTAATTTTGCGGTTGCTTCAGTCATGCCGGGCAAAAAGTCAACACTGGCAGTCATGTCTGCCAAACTGCCAACAAACTTGCCCATTTGACCTAACAAGTAGCCAACTAATTGATTCCAAGTAGTTTTTATAAAATCAATTGGATGCTCAAATGCACTGGCAATATATGCCCATCCAGTAGCGATACCTTGCACCAAATCTAGCGCAAGATTCCCCATCATATTTAACTGAGAGCTAGCAACATTAACGATAGTATCGAAAGCGATTTGTGCACCGTATTGAACATACTCCCATCCCTCCATCAATGCGCCAACGGTAGCATACCCCGCATTTCTAACTACTTCAAATTCATTGCGTAAATATGTCCCAATCTCCCAACCAGCAAAAGCCGCAAACGCCAACCCGCCAGCAACCTGTAATTTCCCCATCCACCCTGACGCAAACTGAGCACTAACCCCAGTGCCATAGATCGAAGTGCTTAATTTGCCCCACAACGTCGGCTGACTAGCAATGTTGGTTTTCATTGCCAACAATGTCATTTCAAGGCGATTGGTTGGGATTAAGGTGGCACTGGTAGAGGCCGTTAATACTGCATAAGTGCGACTTAAAGTCACTAAGCCTGTATTGGTGGCAGCAATAACGGTAGGCAGATATTTAAAGCCCAAGACCAAAGCACCGCCGACACCGACAACGGCAACCAATGGTTCAAGCTTTTCAGAATTTTGGGCTAAGTAGGTGACGGCATCGGCGGCTTTCATCAACCCATCTACTAAGGCATGTGCAACGGCACTATCAGCAATGGCTGTCGATACAGAACGCCAAGCCGCCGTCATTTTAGTGTTCAATGTTTCGTTAGCTTGCGCTGCCAAATCCATTGAGCCATTAAGGTCTTCAAGTGAGGTTTTGGTTAAATCAACACCTAAAGCTGCCGATAGGCCAAGGTCTTCAAACTGAGTTCCGAGCAAACCAACGCCCGCTTGCATCTGCACAGCTTGATCATCAGTCTCGCGTAAACGAGTTAAAACCTCGCTAAATACATCCGTCACGGACATATTGCCGCTATTGATTTGTGCCGTGACTTGCTCAGCAGAAAGCCCTATCTGTTCCAATGCTTCTTTTGTGCCTTTAGAACCATCTAAAAGCCGAACATTGAATTCCTTGAACATATCCGACGCTTTGTCAGTCCCAAGAATGCCGTTTTGCATCCCCGTTTCCATAATGGAAAAAAACTGACCCGCATCAGCACCGGCATTACTAAACTGTGTGGAATATTCCGTGATGGACTCTAAGAAATCGCCGCCAGCGTTTAAGCCACGCTGATAGCCACCTGCAATCAAGTCAAAAGCTTGCTCATGGCTTATCCTAAAATCTTGCATTAAGGTTTCAGCGGCTGCCAATTGCTTGCCGTAATCATCGCCGAACTGTTCCAGCGTAAACGCTTTAGCGGTAATAGATTCGATTTCGGAACGGGCAGTTACGCCAAGGTCACTAAACCGTTTCGAGGTATCAGCAACAGCCTCAGCCGTTTGCTGTAGTGAAGTGCCAAAGGCATCATCGTAGAGATCACGCCCAATATCGGCATATTCTTTGGCGGCTTGCGTAGTGATGCCAAGACTGGCAGCAAGCTGTTTAGAGGTAGCGTCGAGGTCAGAAGTGGTTTTGACGATGGTGGATAGAACAGCAAGTCCACCAAAGGCTTTAACAAGGGTAGAGCCAGCAGCGGACAGCTTATCGAAACTCATTGAGGTTTGGTCGGATTCCTTGCGGAGTTTTTCAACCTCATCACGCGATAAGCGAGTTTGACCGATTAACGCAGAACCGTCAGCTAGAAGTTTTACGTTAATGGTCAGGTTTTCGCTCATCGTTAATCTTTATCGTTTACAGTATTGCAGTAGGCTGCCTCAATTGCTGTGACCCTTCGCCATGTATCGTCATCAACTTGTCTGAATTTGATTAATGGATAAGTACGCACTTGAGGCCAGTCGATACCAAGTAAGCCACCCATCATCCCGTAGCGAAATAAACCAGCACTCTTTATTAACGAAAACAGATTCAGTGCTGGAACATTGCACTCATACACAGTAAAGCGTTGCTGTGACTGAAAGTTTTGCTCCTCCTCCAACTCAGCGATTACCTCTGGTGGAAGATGAGCATATTCTTTACGGATGTTGGCTTGTTTGGGCTTACGTTGGTTGGCGATGAATTCGCCTAAATCATTTAGATTGGTTTGCTCGCAAGTTTTTGCTTTTTAACTCAGTGAAAGCCCCCCACAACCCCGCGCTGGCTAAATAATGGTTAATTGCCATCGGCACCGCATCCACCGGATCAATTTCTTTTTCACCATCTTTCAGGCCGCCCACTTTGCGCACTACACGTTCTAACACAGCTTTTACGCCGCCTGTTTCTAACAAGTCATTAACTTCATCTTGGGGGATGATTTCAAACTCGACTTTTAATACTTCGTCTTTTTTACTAGGTACCGCGATGCGAACATTTACTGGAACGATGATTTCTTGGCTGATGTCAAACATGAGGGTTAAACCTTGGTTGAATATAGGTCAAATATAGGTATACCTATGTTGTACCTATGTTTATGGAATCGTTGAGTTGAGCAGTTTAACTACTTGCTCAGGTAGTTCTTTTGTATGAAGAAATCGAAAAATAAAACTAGAACAACATCACACCCCATTTAGGTGTTTTGCCGCCCTTATTGCAGGATAAATCCAAGCTGTAATGGTTAATCCCGTTTTTATCGGTTTCGCTAAACGTAGAAATCTGTGCTTTCTGCACGAACACGCGAATGAACTTATTCGCTGAGCCGTAGGTCACGGCAAAGTTACGTTCAACTTGGTTTTCGTGTTCGTAGTAAGGGTTATATTCAGACAGCAGAGGCTGAGAAATAGTCAGCTTTAACTTCGGCATAGACTCTTGAATCTGAATTGCTGCAATGCTGTTTGCTTTTTGTGCATCATCAGGAGCCTGTACGTCATTGCCCAAATCTAATGAAAATTCAGAGAATGCCACTTTGGCAGTGTCTAAATCGCCAAATGTCAGACTGACATTTTGGAATGGAACCGGCTTAACACCTGAAGTGGTAACATCAGGCATGTCTTTGTCGGAGGGATCGTTGTAAATACCTTGTAGATCAAAAGCAATTTTAGGTAATGCTTTTGCCGTGCCGGTTAACACCGCATTGCCGCGCACATACGTTGCCTGCTTTTCAATTTTGCTTTGATTGAATCGCAAAGCCATCGTTTTTATCAACGATTCATCACTGGTCGGCTCTAACGCTTTGCCAGTGGTCACACTATCAATCGTGGCACTTGCACCACTATCGTTACCATCTAAGCTATCAGCAGCGGCAGGTACAGTCGCCCCCGTTTTACGCACATAAAGAACGCTTGCCGTTTTATCCACCACGACACCAATATCACTGCCTAATACTGAAACAGTTTCACCAACTTCAAATTCAGGCACGGATGCGGTCAAATTCAGCACATAACCATCAGTCATCACGGTGGCACAGGCGAGGAATGGAATCAGCCATTCGGGGTCTACAATCGCCTCAGCCTCATCACGCCCCAAGGCTTTTGCTTCCATTTCAATAGAAGCTTTCCACAAGCTACCCGTGATGCCAGAACCAAAGGAGCCAAATTCTTTATCCAGCACATCACGTTCAATTTGAGTGCTTTCTTTAGATTTAGATGCGCCTTTGTTAACCAACATCGCGGTATAGCCCGCATTTGGATCAACACCTGCTGTTGATTCTAAAACCGCTTGAATCACGGCTTGGCTAGTTTTCTTAAAGCTATAAGCCATTGCTTGCCTCTCACGAATACGGTGCAGTGATGTACTGCGTTAAACTATAAGTATCCCGCCACAACAGCAGGTTTCGTTCTAAATCAGGGATTGCTGCACCGCCTGAATAAAGCATTGGTTGCTGTTCACCTGAAAACGGCATCCAGCCAAGCAATAACCCCATAATCTGGTCACTGAGTAATTCGGCTTGGTCTTCTGTTTCGCCTTGGTCTTTTTCCTGTTTAAGCACGATGATCAAGCCGTAATCGACTCGTACTGCTTGCAACACTGCACCGGCATCCATAGTTTCAGGATTTGCGCGTGTCGCTGAACGCCAGACAAAGCAGCTCGGAGGAGAGAAGCTTTGCTGTAAAATGGCAGCAGCATTAGAAACCCCTAACACCTTTTTAAAACCAAGGTCAGCTTGCAGAATTCGCTCAACGATTAATGGTCTAGCTGACTGCATTAGAAGCTATCCCAACCCCGTTTTGACACGGGCGGCGCAAACTGTGGTAAATCCACATTGCTAGTGCTGGTCAATTTCAAACTACCGTTTGCCAATTCATCTAAGCGTTTCAGCGCACGTTCATAGCGTCCATTTACAGCATTATCTAAAGCTTCGTTGTAAGGTCGCCCCACTGAACCATGCAAACGATACCGCGCAATATCCACCGCAATAGTTTTCACTAAGTAAGGAACTGGCTCTGCTATCGGAACCTCATAGCGTTCATGCAAACGACCGTTAATTTCCTCATCCGCAGCTTGCAAGGCCATCTCGATCAACTCAGGTGTTAGGTCTTCTAACTCCCCAGCTCCGAGAAAATTCTCTAAATCGGTTTGCGTTGCGTAGGTCATGACAAGAGGTAAACCTTGAATGCTTCAGCGATTAAATCAGTATCCAGTTCATCAGCATTTCGAGCTAAAAAAGCGCGTTCGGGTAAATTCATTTTTCGTTTGTGAGCCTTCACTGTCACTGTTTTCGGCTCAGGTAGTGCCACACCAAAAGCCTGACTAATCGTTTTCGTATGTTCAGAAACGCTTACCTCAGCTTCTGAACCATCCTGATGGGGCGCACCGTAATTCATGCCCACGCCCCATTCCGCAAAGTCGGCTCCATATCTTGAAGAAACGGAATCACCCAAATGGCCTAACTCTGTAAGCGTTTTACCGCCCTTGGCCTTTTTACGTTCAGAGTCTTTCCACGGATTGCCTTGTGGGTCGGTCTCTGTTGCAAATCGTTCTTCAGTTTGAACCTCTCCCACCGTGGCGACAGATTTCATTGCTGGCGTTAAGTCAGAAACCTTCTTTGCAAGGTCATCTAGCCCACCACCGCGTGTGGATTGGTCAAACTTAAATTTCATCGCCTGTGGCTTTAGTCGCTACTGTTTCAGGTACAACATGCACCACCAGCATCTTGTCACTCTTCAAGATTTGTAACTGGTCTTCAGTCACTTCGGCATCAGTTTCAGTATCAGGCCAAGCACGACCAATACGGCGGAAGTTCGCTACTTTAGCCGTGACTTTTACACGAACCAGTTTCGGTTCATCTTTAGGCACTACTGTTTTAGCTATTGCCATTTTGCTGTCCATCCCAAATATCGTTTAAGCGTTTTTGTTCACGCTTAGCTGAAGCGATGTATTTAAACCCTTCACTTACCTTTTTCCGTTTGCTACCTTTTTGAGTCAGATAAACGTAATAAAGGCCATCGAGGGGGTCGATACTCGTTACATACGGTTTTACTTGTGCTGTAGTCATACAGAATTAATCCAGCCATGCGCTCAGCACGCCAGTTGCCGTGCCACGCCATGTGTTAGTTGCACCGGCAGTAGTGCGCTCGTTGATTAAGATTTCACGAGCTGCCCCTTCGTTGCTTGTGCCGTAAATTAAATGAGTCGCTTTCAAGCCCAACTTGCGACCTGCTGCATTGCGATGGCTGTGCAGTAAGGCGCGGGCAGCTTCATAGCTATCAGGTGTTAACTCAGCCTTAGAACCGACAATTAACTGATACCACGCATAACCCGCGTTATAACGAGCGCGCACGCCATATAACAATTCATCTTCTAAGAAGACGTTGTCATCTTCAGGCTTGTCTTTTTGCGCAAACTCAACTTCACTGCGCATTTGGAAAATCATCGGCTTGCGATAATTACGGGATAAGTCGGCTAAGAACCACGCATTTTCAGCACCGGCTTGCACGTTGGACACGGAAATTTCTTTACCGTTTTTGTCATAACCCAAATGGTCAGAGTCGAAGAAATATTGTCCGTCAAACGCTAAGCCACCGGTTGCATCAAAGCCATCCAACAACTTGTTAAACACTAAGTCATCAGGATGCAGTGCCGCATCTTCACCCATCATCGCCATTGCATTGGCATAAATGCCAAAGGCATCATCTTCAAAATCAGTACGGGCAACACCTAACGTGTTTTCCCACTTTTTGTTTGCCAGTTTGTATTGATGAGCAGACAGGTTATTGATAACCCGTTGACCAACCCATTCGCGCATACTAGGCAAGGTCTTCATCCAACCGTAGTTTTCGAGCGCACGGGTAGACGGTACCGTACTGGCAATTAAGTCTTTTTCTGAGCTTGGCTGTTCAAAACCGCGCATGAAATGGCTATTAAAACCGTTTGCTACCGCTCGTAAGCCTTGAGGGGTTAATTGCATTGCTATACGACTCCTAAGCCCATCTTGACCCAT
>QKBZ01000067.1 GCA_003245895.1 Beggiatoa sp. | reverse complement strand
GTAAATGACAAAAAATCAAGCTCAACGCTAAAATCTGAAATATCTTGTAATTTTTCATTGTAAAAATCAAACTCTGCAATCAAAAAACCACTAACCTGCACAGGAAATAACCCTGAAAATTTAATGATTACCCCTCTTATCACTTTGTAATCATTTTCTTCTATTGCTTGATCAAATTTAATCTTGCAACTATAAAGGTCTTCTAATGCTTTTTGAGAGCCATTTTTTATTTTAGATACCATATTTTGTATATGTATTTGTTTATCGAGTTTTTTACCTTTATCAAGAGTTTTATGTAGGTCATTCATATTTATTACAAACATCTTTCGATGAATTTCTATAGCTAAGGCTCTAAAAGCAAGCTTAAGACATTGTTCTTCTGTTTTAAGAAATTTTGATTTTTCAACACATGCAAATAATTGATCATCATGTTTTCGACAAAACCCCATAAAAGTTGATGCATTGTTAATTCCAATTTTTTCAAGTAATGGTTCATAACTATCTTTTTTCATATAATCTAGCAAATCATAAGACAAACCTAAAACATGTCCCTCATTTGCAATAGCTTTTAAGCTTGAGCTTTTGGGAACAGTGTGAGCTTTTATAATTTTTTTATCACATTCTTTATGTAAATGAGGAGGAGCTAAACATAATTTATGGGAAAATTTATCGCGCATAATTTTTGCCATTTCCCATATTTCTACAGCTTGTTCATCAGCGCGGTTAAGATGACATCTTTTATACTTTAATCCTGAACCACACCAACACAAATCATTTCTATTCAGTTTATTTTTACTCAAAACTCATTATCCCTTAATATTGTAGTCATTTTTAGCAATGAGCAAGAACTGCCCCACCATAAAATTAATTTTATTATCAATAGCATACAAAAATACTGTATAAAAACACACTATTCCACTTGCCCCCACTAAAAAATAGTGCTAACTTTTACCTCACACGCTAACCACGAACATTGCTCAAAGGCAGTCACCCATGCAATTTGACTATGCTTATGCCAGTAACACGACTGTTGATAACAGCGCCGCTAACACGGGGCTGTCATTCGCGCCCGATGTGACCCGTCCGCCGACTTACTTTCGCGGCGAGTTGCGTCATAACGTCGCCTTTCGTGAAGCCATTAGCGCATTGCATTCAGTTGTGACTTCTGACCTGCGTTTTCAACCCAAAGATAAAACCGAATATAAGGCATGGGCGGCGCAGCGTGAGCTAGAGGAATGGGGCTTGTTGCAAGCGCAAATCGGCGGGCAGCAAAAAGAAGTTGTGCAGCGCATGGAGCAATTGCAAGGCACTTTGCGTGAGTTACGCGAACGTATGGCAGCACGCATGCGCCCGTTTTACGATGCTAGAAGCAAATATTTCAGCTACTTATACGAAAAAGACAAAGACGCATGGTTTGTATTAGACCCTGTGATCACCGTCCATCCTGACGAAATCTTTTTTGAATGCTTTAGCCGTGATGAATCATCTTATGGTCGGCTTAGCGTCGATTATGATGTATTCCACAACGTGGGCGAATTCGCGTGCGGCACGACTAACATCGACTATTCAGAAAATTTATATCAAGAATTTCAAAAAATTCGCAGCTACAAAAGCACAAAATTAGAAGTCGATCCCACTGGTTTTGAAGTGCAAACCCAGCACGAAGACGATTACCGCGAAGTTAAAATTGATTTGCCTGACTCATGGGTGAGAGGCTTTTTACAAGTTAACTCCGCAATGAGTTTGCCCGCAACACAATTGCAATTGCACCCGCTAGACGTGCATAACTTCTGCTTTGTGTTGCGCCGTCATAAAGAAACGCAAGGCCCGCGTGCGATGCGTTTTAAGCTCACGCCTAACGCACCGATTGAAGTGATTTTTGAGCCTTGGGATTTAAAAGTAAAATGCCCGCGTTCGATTTATCAAGGCGATACCGCGCAGGAAATCCGCGTGTGGGGGCGGCGACGTTTGCTGATGTTAGAACGCTTAATCCCGCTGGCAAAAAATTTTACTGTGTATTTGCTCGGTACTGGCCTGCCTTCGTTTTATGTCGCTGATTTAGGCAATATGTGGTTTACCTTAGGTTTATCCGGCTGGACGGCGAACGATTGGAGCACCGCAGGCAATTTTGATTTAATGGCACCGCGTGCCGAGGTGGATCAATTCACCCGCCAGCGTGTGTTCAAAGCCTTGGAAAATACTTGGTTTGCTTCGCCAGATGAGTTAGCGCGTAGTTTAGACATGGACAGAGCGGGTGTGTTAGGCGCATTAGGCCAATTTACCCAAGCCGGTCGCGCGATTTTTGATTTAAATAAACAAGTGTACCGACGGCGCGAACTCAGCCGCGACCCTCTGCCGATGGACAGTTTACGCTATGCCAATGAGCGCGAAGCACAAGCCGACCGTTTTGTGAAAGATCAAGCGGTGAGCTTAACCAAAGTGCAGAACGACCCGCAGCGGCATTTGCATTTGGCGGGGCAGGTGAAGGACAAGCAGAAACAGCACAAGGTGCAGTTGCATATTGATACTGATGAACGCTTGGTTAGCGCAGAATGCACTTGTAATTGGTATAAACAGAATAAATTATACAAAGGCCCGTGTGAGCATATGCTGGCCTTGCGGGCGAAATTCGCCAAACAACACGGCAACCATTAACGCCGTACACCGTTTTTTGACAAGCTCGGGGCTTTAATTTCTTGCAATCGGGCGGCGGATCGCCGCTCATGCAGTACGACTCCCCATTGCATCACTGGCTCGCTCTTTATGGTGCGGGATAGTGCCCTAGTAGTGCGTTTACGGTAAGGGTTCTGCGAACCTAAACGCACTACTAGGGCATCCCGCTTGAGTTGAGCGATCCAGTCCTGTGTTTCTACGAAGAGACCCGAGCTTGTCCCCTTCTTTTTTTATGATAGGTCGCGCCTCGTTCCCATCGTCTTTCGATGGGAATGCATGCCGCGTCGCTCCAGCGGCGCGTTTATGTCGCTTGTATTCAGGATGTAGGGTGTGCGAAACGCCGCCGAGAAGTTGGTTTTTTTATTGGACTTTATCGGCATTTTGCCCACCGTGCAGAGCCAAGAGTAACAAAATTGATTTTGCGCTAAAGGCTAACCATAATGGTTAATGAGAAAAACGAAGAACGCCGCCAACAGCCTGAATATGACTTACAAAAAATACAAGAAATTGCACTTGCTGGAAATGTAGATTATGGCTCGCGGCGTGTCATGCGAGATATAGAAAATCTGGGGTATAGTTTGGATGATGTCTGTCGCTGCCTCGCCAGCTTAAAAAAAGCGCATTACCGTAGCTCAGTACGTTATCAAAATACACAAATCTGGTTAGATGAGTACAACATTCGTTTTTCTAACACGCCAGAATATACGGATGATTTATATATCAAGCTAAAGATTACAGCTAACACTATTCAGCTTGTATTAGCCTCTTTTCATCGGAATCGCTAACAATGGATACCGAAACAAAAATCTGTCCAATGTGTGAAACAGGCATATTAACACCTGTTACTTATGCAGAAGATTTTGAATATCGCGGCGCACTCTTACATATTGAGGGCTTAGAAGGTTGTGAATGTAATGTTTGCGGTGCTGATCCTGTACTCAAAGAACAAATTTTATGCAATCAAGCGCGTATTGCAGATGCTAAACGTCAAATAGATGGTTTATTAACCAGTGACGAAATCCGCACTATCCGCACAACGCTGAATTTATCACAGCAAGATGCAGCAGCATTATTTGGCGGTGGTGTGAATGCGTTTTCTAAATATGAGCGTGGCGATGTAATGCAAAGTGTAGCAATGGATAGATTATTGCGTTTAGTTGCCCGCCATCCATTTTTATTAAATGAATTGCGACAACACGTAGGCTCAAAAACGGAAAGTAGGGTGTGCGAAACGCCGCCGAGAAGTTGATTTTTAAAACCGAACTTTATCGGCATTTTGCCCACCAAGCCCCGCACGGTGGGCAAGATCCCACCCCAACAACAGACAGTGCTCAAGCTTCATACCGCGTGGGATTTCGCCCACCCTACAAAACAGACTTTCATTCGTGCCGCTGGAGCGACACGGTATGCATTCCCATCAGGATGATGGGAACGAGGTAAAACAGTTTTAGACACATTTGGCCTTTAAGACTTCTTGCAACCGAACGGCGGATCGCCGTTCTTGCTGCTTAACTGCCCATACATCATCGGCTCGCTCTTTATGGTGCGGAATTGTGCCCTAGCAGCGGACTTACGGTAAGGGTTCTGCGAACCTAAGTCCGCTGCTAGGGCATTCCGCTTGAGTTGAGCGATCCGATCCTGAGTTTCTACGAAGAACGCCAAATGTGTCTCCCTTCTTTCTGCCACTTAAACCAACATCGCTAAATTGTTATGAGTGAACAGCCAAAAACCCGCCAAGAACTGTACGAGCGTATTCGCCAATCCTCTAAAGATGAATACATTTTAGAAGAAATGATCCGGCTGGGGTTTTGGCCTGAGTCGGGTGTGATACCAGAAGACCCCGCCGAGGAAATTCGTCAGCGTGGCGAATTGCAACGCGAGTTAGATGCCTTACGCACCGAGAAAAAACGCTTAGGTGATACAAAAGCGATGTTGCGCGAGTTGCGCAAACGCCGCTTGCAAGAATCCCGCGAGAAACAGCAAGAGACTAAAGCCCGTCGCGCTGCGGAACGTGAGCAACGGGCTGCCGCGTGGCAACAGCGTAAAAAACACGATTTGCTGTATTTGGGCGAACAAGTGTCAGCGGGTTTAAACCAACTGGAAAGCACGCCCGACAAATTGCAAGTTTACAATTTGCCCTTGCTGCATACGCCGTTACAACTGGCGAAAGTAATGGGCATTGAGTTAAATCAGTTACGTTTTTTAGCGTTTCAGCGTGAAGTGGCGAAAACTTCGCATTATGTGCGCTTTAGCATTCCGAAAAAAACCGGCGGCGAGCGGCAAATTTCCGCGCCAATGCCGCGTTTAAAAAAGGCACAATACTGGGTTTTACACAACATTTTAAACCACTTATCGCTACACACGGCGGCGCACGGCTTCCGCGCTGAGCATTCCATTGTCAGCAATGCCAAGCCTCACACTGCGCAAGCCGTGGTGATTAACATGGATTTAGCCGATTTTTTCCCGACCGTTGATTACCGCCGCGTAAAAGGTGTGTTTCAAGGGCTGGGTTATTCGGAAGCAGTGGCGACGGTATTGGGCTTACTCTGCACTGAGGCCGAGACTTTGCCAGTCGAATTAGACGGCGAGCGTTATTTTATCGCACAAGGTGAACGCCATTTGCCACAAGGTGCGCCCACCAGTCCCGCCTTAAGTAATTTCATTTGTCGCCGTTTAGATGCGCGTTTGCAAGGAATGGCGCAAAAGTTAGGTTTTAACTATACCCGTTACGCCGATGATTTAACCTTTTCTGCCGACCGCGAGCATGTGCCAAATGTGCAAGCCTTGTTGGCGTGGGTAAAACGTATCGTGACCGAGGAAGGTTTTCAATTACACCCTGATAAAACGCGGGTGATGCACAGCGGGCGACAACAGGAAGTGACCGGCATTGTGGTCAACAACGAGCAGCCCAGCATCTCGCGCCAGCAATTGCGCCGTTTTCGTGCCTTGTTATTCCAAATTGAAAAAGACGGTATTAAAGACAAAAGCTGGAATGGCAACCCGAATGTATTAAGCAGTGCGGCGGGTTTCGCTAACTTAGTCTATATGGTGAACCCCGAAAAAGGGGCGGAATTAAAACAGCGCGTGAAACTGCTGCAACAGCGGTTTGCAGGGAAGTGAGGTTGATGCCATGAAATTGATTCAACAAGCTTTATTAGCCTTTCAAGGCGGCAACTCCGACAAAGTGTATGAAGTCGATTTATGCGAAGTCGGCACTGATCAATATGTGGTCAATTTTCGCTACGGGCGACGCGGCAGCACTTTGCAAGAAGGCAGCAAAACGCCTTTGCCAGTCAATCGCGCTAAAGCGGAAAAAGTGTTTAATAGCTTGGTGCAAGGCAAGTTGAAAAAAGGTTATTACGATACCCAAGCCGGTATTGTAGATGCTGAGGCCGCCGCCGTTGATTTGCCAGAAGCTGAGCCATTGCCAGAATTAGTCGCGGTTTCCGACCCTAGAAAACAAGCCGTGTTGCAACGCTTGATTAACCATCTGCAACCGGCTGCTGCAAACAAAGGTCTTTTGTCTCGACTGACTTCAGGCAAGCAAACGACTGCCGAGCCTAAAACCAAATGGTCATTTGATCGCATCATTTGGCGGGCAGGCGTGTTGCGCATGCCAGAAGCTGAGCCGTATTTGCTGCGTTTATTAGACCCTAAAGACCACGAGCGCAATTACTGCGTGATTTACGCGCTAGGCCGCTGCGGTTCTGAACAGTCTATCCCCGTGCTGCAACGCTTTTACGACACCAAAGGCACACCGGAAATGTTGCGCCGTTTGGCGGGTGAGGCGTTATATCAATGTTGTTCCGAAAACGAGCGGGAACAGTTTCAAGCCGAACGCTTTGCCGCACTGCCGGAATCTGTGCAAACCGCGTTGCAAACGGATTTGGCTGCATTGCAAACCGCTGTCGATGAACATTTGCAAGCGGGCAAAGTCGAGCATTACGCGGTCTTAACCCAGCTTTATCAATTCGCCAAACACGACGCGCCCGCCGATAGCCCAGCACAACGGGCGCAACGGTTTTTACTGGCTTTATTAGCAGAAGTGCCGTTAAAACCGTCATGGTTTAAGCAAATCCGCCATATTTTTAAATTAGCTGAATACCGCGATGATGCAGCAATGTTTGCGTTGTTGGCGTATCGCTTTGAAAAATCAGGCGCGATGTTTACCCGCAGTCCTTGGGGCGGTGCGAGCTTTATTGATGAAAATCAGCGTTATCAATATTTTAATGATGACGATCTGACGCGCCAACTCGGTTCCGCTAAATCAAAATTAGCCTATAGCCATCAAACGCGGCAATATTTGCGGCGGCGCGTGTGGCGGACTTTGCGTCATTTGGGCGAGTTGGAGTCCGCGCATTATGTGGAAATGGCAAGCCAAATTCTGCTCAGCATTAACGACAGCGATGCACAAGCCCCTGTCAGCAACAGCGTCGGACGTTCAGAACATGTGAACGGTCGTTGGCAATATCTCACCTACACCACGCATTATGGTGCATTTGCTGCGTATTGGAGTTTTAACCATATTCTGTACCACAACAGCCCGCGTTTTGAGCCAAGTCCTTTATATAAATGGCGTTACAAAGGTGAATACCGTGCGGGCATGCCTGCGCCTGAAGGCGTGATTGAAGAAGCGTTTCCCGAATTGTGGCGACAAGCCCCTGAAGCTTTGTTGCAGTTATTGATACACAGCCGTTGTGTGCCAGTGCATGAATTTGCCGCAAAGGCGTTAGGCGATTGCCCAGAATTTTGTCAAAACTTGCCACTGTCCAGCTTGTTTGATTTGTTGCAAAGCCCATATGAAGCCACAGCAAAATTTGCCTTCCGCTTTGTGCAAGATCGCTACACACCAGAAAAACCACAAGCGGAGTTAGTGTTAGCCGCCTTAAGTTGCGTCGCGCCAGAAGTACGCGCAGCGGCACAGCAATGGGTACAACAAGGCCGCTTGCATTTCCTGCAAGATAGCGCGTTTCTCGCTGCTTTTATCAATAACGAACATGCTGATACTCGCGCCTTCGCCGAGCAATTTTTACGCAGTGCCAGCTTAAACGACACGGTGGCGCAAGCTTTGTTAGCACGTTTAGTCGGCGAGTTATTGGCCTTGCCAGCGGAACAAAGCGAGCGGGCGGCGGATAGCAGTCGCATTTTGCGCCAAACTTTGGGGCCTCAATTGCGTTTGTTAAGTCTGCCGGTGTTAGCCGATTTGCTGCAAGCCCCTGCCTTGCCGGTGCGCGAATTTGCCGCCGAGATTTTGTTAAATTTCCACGAACCGGAACAAGTGCCGGAAGCGGTGTTACATAGCTTGTTAGAAGCCGAGCATGACAGCTTACGCAGCTTTGGTATGCGTATTTTCAGCCGTTTTAGTGATGCCTATTTAACTCAACGTGCTGAATTGCTCGCGGTATTAGCGGCACGCCCGCATGCCGAAGTGCGTAGCGCAGCGGTGGACATTATTCGCCGTTTATTGCCGAACCATGCCGCATTCGGTCAGCAAATGACAGTGTTATGTGTCAGCCGCTTGCTGTCATCGAAAATCGAGCAAGAAGGCGCGTCCACTTTAGTTCACTTATTCAAAGACTGCCGAGACTATTGGACAACTTTAGAGACGAATACGGTTTGGCGTTTGCTGCGCTCACGTTTGACGCAAGCGCAAGAAGTCGGCGGTTTACTGTTGCCCATATTGGCTAAACCGGAAGATTTCAGCGTTAAACAATGGGTGAAATTAGCAGATCATGAAATTCTCAGCATTCGGCAGGCTGCACAGCAAATGTGCTTAGCACAATTGCCACGCTTGCGAGATGAAATGGCAGTCACAGTGAAATTATTAGATTGTCACTGGGAAGATAGCCGCCAGTTTGCGTTCAACTTGTTTAGCGAACAGTTCAGCAAAGACGATTTAACGCCGACCGTGTTAGTCAGCATTTGCGACAGCGTGCGCCCAGAGGTGCAGCAATTTGGTCGCAAGTTGTTAACGCAATATTTTGCTGATGCAGATGGCGAGGAATATTTGCTGAAGTTAAGCGAACATCCAACCTCGGATATGCAGTTATTCGCCAGCAATTATTTAGAGCAATATGCTTGCGATAACCCGCAACGCTTGGCGCAATTAACGCCGTTTTTCCTTGCGGTGTTGAATAAAGTCAACAAGGGACGCATTGCCAAGCAACGTATTTATCATTTCTTGGAATCGGAAGCAGTGAAAAGCTTAAGCGCCGCGCAGACTGTTGCGCCGATTCTGGCTCGCCAATCTGTCAGCATGGCAATCGGAGATAAAGCGGCGGCGATTCGTATTATGTCGCGGATTCAGCAGCAGTTTCCTGAAGTGGAATTACCGTTGCGACAGTTGTAGTCTTGTAGGGCGGATAAGGCGTAAGCCGTCATCCGCCGCAAGTGGCTTAGATCAAGTATCAAACGCATGATGTCGGATGACGGCTGTCGCCTTATCCGACCTACAAAGAGGAAAAATTCTACACACAAAAAAACGGACAGTCTCAAATCAAGACTGTCCGAGCTAAGGAAAAAGTACGTTACTAAAACGCAATAATTGTATTATGGGTTAATTGTCGCAGAGATGTCCAGTATTGGCACTAGCTCTACAGTTGGCGTAAGGCTACAGCTTCTTGCCTCTATAGCACTTAACACACCATCGCCATCTGTATCACACTGACAAATACGCGCTTCCTCATCATCAACAACACCATCTTTGTTGTAATCACAAGGGGCGAACTCGATTAAGCCGCATGCTTCTTGCTCTGCTGTGCTTAATTGCCCGTCACCGTCTTTATCACAGCGACAGATTAAGGCTTCTTCCTTATCAATCATGCCGTCATGGTTGTAATCACAAGGGTCAAACTGGATTAAGCCGCAAGCCTCTTTCTCTGCTTCGCTTAACACGCCGTCGCCGTCTTTATCACAACGACAGATCAAGGCTTCTTCCTTATCGACCGTACCATCATGGTTATAATCGCAAGGATCGAAAGTTGAGATTAAGCCGCACGCTTCTTTTTCCGCGTCGCTTAACTGACCATCACCATCAGTGTCGCATTTACAAATGATCGCTTCTTGTCGATCAACCGTACCATCATGGTTGTAATCACAAGGATCAAACTGTGTTAAGCCACAGGCTTCTTTCTCTGCCTCACTTAACACACCGTCACCATCTTTATCACAACGACAGATCAAGGCTTCTTCCTTATCGACCATGCCATCATGGTTATAATCGCAAGGGTCGAAAGTTGAGATTAAGCCGCAAGCTTCTTTTTCTGCGTCGCTTAACATGCCATCACCGTCTGTGTCGCATTTACAGATGATCGCTTCTTGTTGATCGACTGTACCATCTTGGTTGTAATCACAAGGGTCGAACTGCGTTAAACCGCAAGCTTCTTTCTCTGCTGGGCTTAACACGCCATCACCGTCGGTATCACATTTACAGATGATCGCTTCTTGTTGATCAACCATACCATCATGGTTGTAATCGCAAGGATCGAACTGCGTTAAGCCGCAGGCTTCTTTCTCTGCCTCACTTAACACACCGTCACCATCTTTATCACAACGACAGATCAAGGCTTCTTCGTCATCGACAACACCATCGTTGTTGTAATCACATTTACAACGATAAGCTTCCTCTTGATCGACCATACCATCTTGGTTGTAGTCACACGGATCAAACTGCGTTAAGTCACAAGCTTCTTTCTCTGCCTCACTTAACACACCGTCGCCATCTTTATCGCAACGACAAATCAAGGCTTCTTCGTCATCGACAACGCCATCGTTGTTGTAATCGCAGCGACAACGATAGGCTTCATCTTGATCCACCATACCGTCATTGTTGAAATCACAAGGTGAACTGCCGGTTGGATCATCTGCACACAGTTTGCGCTCATCGGCATCGACTACACCGTCACCGTTTAAATCGCATTTGCAAATAAAGGCTTCGTTAGCATCGATTTGCCCATCTTGATTCAAATCACATTTACAACGTTCTTCTTCCTCTGGAGAAACCACGCCGTCATGATTGAAGTCACAAGGCAGGCCGCCGGTTGGATCATCTGCGCACATTTCGCGCTCATCGGCATCGACCACACCGTCGCCATTTAAATCGCATTTGCAGATAAAGGCTTCCGTCGCATCGATTTGCCCATCTTGGTTCAAATCACATTTACAACGTTCTTCTTCCTCTGGAGAAACTACGCCGTCATGATTGAAGTCACAAGGCAAGCCGCCGGTTGGATCATCCATACAAGCTTTGCGTTCATCTTCATCGACTACGCCATCACCATTGGTATCGCATTTACAGATAAAGGCTTCGTCATCGTCAACCACACCATCTTGATTGCGGTCACAACGACAACGCTCGGCTTCAGCAGTGGTGATCACGCCGTCTTTGTTGTAATCACAGCGGCAGCGTTCTTGCTCTGTATCCGAAATCACACCGTCTTGATTGAAATCACAATGGCACATTTCTTCCTCATTGGCATCGACCATACCGTCGCCATTGAAATCACAAGGTAAATGTGTTGGATCAATACCGCATTCCGCTAGCTCGGCACTGCTTAAAGTGCCATCACCATCGAAATCACAGCGACATAACAGCAACTCTTGCTCATTGAGCACGCCATCTTGATTCAAGTCACATTCACAGATACGTTTTTCTGCATCGCTTAACACGCCATCAAAATTGGCATCGCATTGACACATGCGGCTTTCGTCTTCATCGATGACACCATCATGATTGAAGTCACAACGACAGGCTTCCACTTCTTCCGCGCTTAACTCACCATCACCATCTCGGTCACAACGACAAATCGCGCGTTCTTTGTCAGAAACCACGCCGTCTTCATCTAAATCACAACGACACAACTCAATTTCTTGATCGTTTAACATGCCATCACCGTCTAAATCGCACGGATCAATACGTTCACAGCGCTCGCGTTCTTCGGCTGTAACAATACCATCGCCATTAAAATCACAAGGATGTGTAGCGACTAAGCAGCGTTTGCGCTCTTCTGGACTGACCACACCGTCTAAATTGAAATCACAAGGCAGTGGGCGCAAACGTAAACAGCGCAATAATTCGATATAAGACACAACACCATCTAAGTTGAAATCACAACGCAACGGTGGCGCGCGCCCACAACGCTCGATTTCTGGCAGACTTAAAGTGCCGTTGCCATCAGTATCTAGCAGATAAATATCTTCCTCACCAAAGCTGCCATCACCGCTGAAATCAACTTCAGCTAAGGTCAAACCGCTATCGTCATCATCGTTACCAGCACAGGCTTGATAGAAATCATCAATACCACAGGTTAACGCTTCCTGTTGGCTGATCATGCCATCGCCATTGGTATCACAAGGCAAAGGTGGGTCTGGCTCAGGCGGTGGAATTTGTAAGTCGTCAATACGACAGGTTAACTTCTCGATTTGGCTGACTACGCCATCACCGTTACGATCACAAGGTAAAGGCGAGCCTAAATCGACTTGTTTTAAGTCATCAATGCCGCAAGTGAGAATTTCGGCACGGGTGACGACACCATCACCGTTTTTATCACAAGGTAATGGTGTTGGTACTGGGATTTTGAGTTCATCAATACAGGTCAGCATTTCAAAATGACTCACGAAACCATCACCATTTTTATCACAAGGCAACGGTGGCACTCGTTCTGGAAGGGTAAAGTCATCAATACCACAGAGAATTGCTTCAAGATGGCTGACCACACCATCACCGTTTTTATCACAAGGCAATAGCGGCTCAAACTCTAGGCTTGTAAAGTCATCAATACCACAGGTTATCGCTTCAAACTGGCTGACAAAACCATCCCCATTTCTATCACAAGGCAGTGGTGGCTCTGGTTCTGGGAATGCCAATTCATCAATACCACAGGTCACAGCTTCAAACTGACTGACCACACCGTCACCGTTTCTATCGCAAGGCAGTGGTGGGTCTAGCTCTGGAAGTGTTAAATCATCAATACCACAGGTTGCCGCTTCAATCCGACTGATAAAACCATCACCGTTTAGATCGCAAGGCATCGGCAATGGTAGCTCTAGCTCTGGAATGGTTAAATCATCAAGGTGACAGAGTATCGCTTCAATCTGGCTGACCACGCCATCACCGTCTAGATCGCAAGGCAGTGGTGGGTCTAACTCTGGAATGGCTAAATCATCAATGCCGCAGGTTATCGCCTCAAACTGGCTGACAAAACCATCACCGTTTCTATCACAAGGCAATGGCGGTTCTAAATCTGGGATTGCCAAATCATCAATACCACAGGTTAACGCTTCAAATGGGCTGACAATACCGTCACCATTTTTATCACAAGGCAGTGGTGGTTCTGGGTCTGGGTTTGCTAAATCATCGATACCACAAGTTGCTGCTTCAGACTGACTGACAAAACCATCGCCGTTGCTATCGCAAGCAGGCAACGAGTTTTGGCCTTCGCAATCAACAGCAGTGCCTATCACCACAGGTAAGATAACTAAGCTATCACTATTAAAAGACCACAACACATTAAACACACCGGTTTGCAGTTCAGTGGCGGCAGTGGCAGAGGTTTGTGCCATCACAGCGACTAATTGGCAAGTGCGCATATTGGGTGGCGCGGGGTAGGTGGTTTGTGCAGCGGGGAAATCAGCTTGCAGGACGGAGGCAGGCGGTGGCGGAATCACTAAATCTTCACAGTCCATGCTGTCTGAAGGTTCAGCCACTACGGGTGCCCATGCGGGGAAAGTGCCGAGAAACGACCAGCCAACGTGCAAGGTGGCATCAACAGGGGTGTTGCCATCCATTGCCGTGACGGGCAAGTTACAAGTACGCAGTGTATGTGGCGCGGTAAAACTGTTGTCAGAGGCAGTTAAATCAATCTGCACTTGTGTCAACATCGCCCACGCAGCGGCATTTAAGCCCAGAACCAGCCATAAAAATAAGGCTAGTCGATAGAGTGGTTTGATCATGTTTCGGAATCTCCTCAACTCGTGTGTGAGTGGTGATGTCCGATGCAGAAGACTATAGGCATATTTTATTTGACAAGTGGCGTTTTTAAACGCACAAACTTGCCCTAAGCGCAAGACGCGCCAACTCTCTACATTGCTTTGACTCCCGTTGGTGTGACTTGTGTGTGTCTATTGTCCCTGAGTGCAGCCCCTATTGAGCGCATCACATCTGGTTCACCAGCTCGACTTTACACATTACATTAGTTATAAAGTCAACTGTAAGATTGAGTATTTTGCAAGGTTTTTAAATGCTTTTTTTCTCAATAGCTGGGATTATTGTGGTTTGGAATCATTGATTTATAGCAGGGTTGCTGGATTGTTTAACAGAGTTGGAGGGGAACGTGGAGCCGTCATTTGTAGGATTTGCGCCGCGTCCTTTTGCGGTGGGAACGTGGAGAAGTTTGCAAGTGTTTAAAGCAGCAACTGTAATGGTCTA
>QKBZ01000354.1 GCA_003245895.1 Beggiatoa sp. | reverse complement strand
GAAAATTTTTAAATTCTGTGAATTCTGATTCAGACAATCCGGCGTTTTTTTTGCCGCTTTACTTCAACGACACGCGCCGCTGGAGCGACGCGGTATGCATTCCCATCGTGAGACGATGGGAACGAGTTAACCAACTAAATTTAAAAAAAAAATACCCAAATTGTTTGTATGACAATTTGGGTTTTTTGCTTTATACTCAAACGTATTTCATTAGCAAAAGGTTTTAAATATGCGTTTATTTTTCCTTGGCTTAATCACGCTTATGCTGAGCAGCAATCTGCACGCATGGCAGTTGAATTTACAAACAGACGACAGTGGCGAAACGTTCATTACCGTCAGCAGCAGCAAGACCTTAACCGATGTGCAAGTGTATTTAACGTGGTTTAACTTGGACACGACAGAGGTGCAATCGTGGACAATTGCAGACGGTTGGCAGACAGGTGTGGAGCCGATTACAGATGCGGTTGTGTCTGATGTTACGCCGTTTGCTGAGCAGGTAGTTGCTGTTTTGCCTGCAAGTTGTGATAGCACGCAAAATTGTTTTATCTCCTTTATTGCCGCCGCAGAAGGGGCTGATGCGACCGACAGTACACAGTGGCAAGCGGGCACGGTGTTGCCATTGACGGCTAAAGCAGGGCAAGCGCGTTTAGCGGGGCAACAGTTTTTTCTGCCCATCACAGCATCCAAAGAAAACAACGACTTAGAAGCACCTATTGATCCATCAGCAGGCAGCGTGTTTTCAGGTGGTGTGACAAGCAGTGTGGAAACTGAAAAACCCAATGTGACGCAGCTTGTGGGGCAGTATTTGTATTATGCCAATCTCGGTGCTGAGCGTTTACAGGTGATTGATTTAAGCGATATGGCTGCACCGCGTTTGCTGGCTGAACAGCGTCTGGAAAATGTAGGCACGCCGCGAGAATTGTATGTGTTAAACGAGCGTGTGGTGTTGTTGCAAGACACTGAACAAGGTTTACGGATAAGCGTTTGGCAATTATCCGCCGATCAACAGTTGCAAGTACTGAGTCAGCAAGAGCTAGCGGGTGGTTTTATCACCTCACGTCGCCGCGACAATGTGATTTATGCCGCCTTAACCTCAACAGAAACCGTGTATTTAAACGGTACAGAGATTACAACACCTGAAGAAACATGTCGGGATTGCTTCACACAGCAAAATATTGATATTTATGCGATACAAGTGACAGAGGATGGTCAGCTAACGGTCTTAGGGCAAACCCAATTGCCAAGTTATGGCTATGGTTTTACGCCAAAGGCTAACTTGTTTAGCAGCTATTTTTTTATCAATAGTGCACCGAAGATTACTATTTTTGACCAGTATTTAGTGTTAATCAGTCGTCAGCCGCAAAACTGGCGTAATAGTTTAATACAAATGGTGTCCTTAGCTGATGAAAGCCAGCCATTACGCACTTTGCCAACCATTCAGTTAGCAGGTGCTGTTGATTCAGAGTTTCAATTTCAAATCAGCGATGACGTGTTAAAGGTGTTGTATGAGGCCGCAGATAGCACGCAAGGCATTAGCTTAGCAGTGTTTGATCTCAGTTCAGCGCAGCCCAGTCTTATTGGACAGTTGGCAAGTGTGGTGTTAGATGAAACTTTGCAATCTGCTCGTTTTGTGGGCGATAACATTTTTCTGATGACACAGCAAACTTTAGACAATGTTACCACTGCATTTTTACGGGTGATTAATGTCGCTGAACCTAGCGCTCCAAGCTTGTTAAGCAGCACGCCTTTGCCAATGGAGGCGGGCAATTCGGATCAATTATTTTTTAACGATACGCGCTTGTTATCGGTTGGTTTAGATACGGTGCAAACAGCCGCCGAAGCAGAGAATAAAACCAGTGTGGCGCGGATGAGCTTAAGTTTATTTGATACCAGCGATCCAACAAATCCCAGTTTAATCAGTCATTTTGTGCCATTAAAGTCTGAGCTGAAGTATTCAAACTCGCTAGTCTCACAAGATGAGCAAGCGTTGTTGTTAGATTGGGAACAGGCTTATGGTGCTTTACCTTTGACAGCTCGTGTTGGTAACGATAATTACGGTTTGCAAATGGTCTCGTTTGCCAATGATGTGTTAAGTGATGAAGGTTACATTGGGAGCAGTGTGCCGTTAAAACGCAGTGTGCCGGTCAATGCAAGTCAGTTGGTGAGTTTAGGCGATCAAGATTTGTTGTCCGTGCAGTGGGGGAATGGCGCGGCGCAACTGTTAGGCAGTTTGGAATTAGCACAGCCGGTCAATTGGTTGCAAGCGCATGGTGGCGCGTATTGGGCGATGTCTGATGATTATCGGCGTTTTTACCGTTACACAGATCAATATGCAATGCGACCCGCGCAAACGTGGATGTTAGCGGCGAGCTATTTCGCTGCTGCGGTCATGGATGAGACGCAAGCTATTTTTTATACAACTTATACCCCCAGTTTTCAGCGCTTGAATTTAGAGAGCGGGGAGTTGCAAACGCCGGTCGAGATGGATATGACGGATGTGTGGTTTTATCGCACAGATGCCTTGTTAACCGCTGATACTTTACATTTTGGTGAGTTGATTCAGGTAGATAATACAGGGTGTGCTTCAGCGACGGTATGTGTGTTGCCGTCGTGGACAGAGTGGCTGGCAAGTTTGATGTCTGCGCCTAAGCAGTGGGTGTTAAAAAGTTGGCCTGTTGAGGGCGGGCAGTCTCAGCCTGTAGTGCGTTCGATCACGGGTAGACCGATTGCGTTTACTGCTGAGGGTTTGTTAATCACTGAGGAGGAGACGCTGGATGGTCAGTTGCAGTTGAGTTTGTTGTCATTGAGTGAGACTGCGGCGCATTTAGTGGCGAGTGCAGTGTTGCCTTGTGCGCCTGCTTTTGATCATGAAAACAATTATTTACCGTATTTTGCGGATACACAGTTGGTGTTTGATGCTGCGCAGGATAGTTTGTGGTTGAGTTGTAGTGGTAGCACCTATTATCAGATGGCAAGCCCTGATTTTGAGGCCGAGGAGGCGCAGAATGTAACGCGCTTGTATCGTTTGAGTCCGTCGCAGCAGTTTGCAGTGACCGGTGAGTGGTCTTTTGTGGGTTATAAAACCTTGCAGATGGCGGCGGATAATACCTTGATGTTTAAGCAAGCAGCAACGACGTATTTTTACCCGTATACCGAGGCGGAGTCGTTTGCAGGTGTGGAGATGCAGTTAATGATTTGGACACAGGTGGAAAATGCCTGTCAGGTGGTTGAGGTCGCCGCGTCAGGGCAGTCTAGTGTGTTGTCTGAGTTTGACGTGTGTCCCACTACGTCGGCGACGGTGTTTTCACCTAGTCAGGCGGTGTTTGCAAGTGGTTATGCTGGGTTGAAGACGGTAGGTTGGTAGTTTTTTACAAAGTAGTCTCTCGTTCCCATCGTCTCACGATGGGAATGCATACTGTGTCGCTCCAGCGGCACGGGTAAATTTCTGCAATTTTCAAAGACTCGCCGGATTGTCTGAATCAGGATTTTCAGAATTATAGAATTAACAGGATTATCAAATATTTATAATTCTGAAAATTTTTAAATTCTGTGAATTCTGATTCAGACAATTCGGCGTTTTTTTTGCTGCTCTACCTCAACTACACGCGCCGCTGGAGCGACGCGGTATGCATTCCCATCGTAAGACGATGGGAACGAGCTAAAACGAGTTAACCAACTAAATTTAAAAAAAAAATACCCAAATTGTTTGTATGACAATTTGGGTTTTTTGCTTTATACTCAAACGTATTTCATTAGCTAAATGTTTTATATATGCTTTTATTTTTCCTTGGCTTAATCACGCT
>QKBZ01000249.1 GCA_003245895.1 Beggiatoa sp. | reverse complement strand
GATTCAGACAATTCGGCGTTTTTTTTGCTGCTCTACCTCAACTACACGCGCCGCTGGAGCGACGCGGTATGCATTCCCATCGAAAGACGATGGGAACGAGCAAAAAGCCAAGAAAAAGTATTACAGCACTATCGTCTCTTAATAAGCTAAGCATGTTTGTAAGTCGGACAAGGCGCAAGCCATCATCCGGCATAACATGGTTAAAACTTGAACCAAACCGCTTACGGCGGATGACGCTTCGCTTATCCGCCCTACACGATAACGTATTTCATTAGCAAAAGGTTTGAAATATGCGCTTATTTTTCCTTGGCTTAATCGCTTTACTGCTGAGCAGCAATCTGCACGCATGGCAGTTGAACTTACGAACAGACGACAATGGCGAAGCTTTTATCACCGCCAGCAGCAGCATCACCTTAACCGATGTGCAAGTGTATTTAACGTGGTTTAACTTGGATACCGCAGAGGTGCAGTCGTGGACTATCGCAGATGGCTGGCGGACGGGCATCGTGCCGATAATCGAGGAGGTAGTGTCTAATGTCTCGACCTTTGCTGAACAAGTGGTCGCGGCGTTGCCTGCAAGCTGTGACAGTTCAGAAAATTGTTTTGTCTCTTTTGTAGCAGTGCCTGAAGGCATTTATGCGGCTAACAGCACACGCTGGCAAGCGGGTACGGTGTTACCGTTAACGGCTAGAGCAGGGCAATCACGTTTAACAGGGCAGCAGTTTTTTTTACCCGTGACGGAAGCAATAACCGTTGCCGACAGCGCGGAAAATGCAGCAACTAATCCCGATGGCAGTACGTCTATGGCGTGGATGTATTCAAGTACACAACCAGAGATAGTGCAACTGGTTGGGCAGTATTTATATTATGTCAACAACGCTGCTTCTCGTTTACAAATCATTGATTTAAGCGATATAGCCGCACCGCGCATGCTAGCAGAAGCGCGTTTGTCTGAGACTAGCACGCCGCAAGCATTGTATGTGTTAAATGACCGTATGCTGTTGTGGCAAGAGACTGAACAAGGTTCGCAAGCAACGGTTTGGCAACTATCAGCAGCAGAACAGCAGTTGCAAAAACTGAGTGAGCAAAATTTTACCGGTGACTTTATCGCCTCACATCGCCGCGATAATGTGATTTATACCGCCTTAAGTTCAATTTCAACACAAACAGCGTATTTAGATGGGGAAGCCGTCGCGCCGACAGAGATTTGTCGTACTTGCATTACCCAGCAAAATATCGATGTGTACGCCTTACAACTTGCCGAGGATGGGCAGTTAACAGTATTAGGACAAACAGTCTTGCCGAGTTATGGCTATGGTTATCAACCAGATACCGATTTGTTTAGCGAGTTCTTTGGTAACAGTGCGCCCAAAGTCAGCTTTTTTGAGCAGTATTTAGTGTTAATCAGTCGTCAGCAGCAAAATTGGCTCAATAGCTTTATACAAGTGGTGTCGTTAGCTGATGTCACGCAGCCATTACAAGCGTTGCCGACGGTTCAGCTTGCCGGTCATGTTATTTCAGAATTTCAGGTGACGGATGATGTGCTGAAAGTGTTGTATCAAGCTTCAGACAATACACAAGGCATCGGCTTAGCGGTGTTTGATCTCAGTACCGGACAGCCTAGCCTTGTTGGGCAGTTAAGCGGGGTGGTGTTTGAGGAAACCGTGCAATCTGTCCGTTTTGTTGGCGATAACATTTATTTGATGACACAACAAGTGTTAGAAGGTGTCAACACTGCTTTTTTACGGGTGATTAATAGTGCAGACCCTAGCGCGCCGACCTTGTTAAGTAACACGCCTTTGCCAATGGAAGCAGGTGAGTCGGATTCATTGTTTTTTAGTGATACGCGCTTGTTATCCTTAGGTTCGGACAACGTACAAACCGCTGAGGATATTGCGAGCAATACCATTGTCAATCGGGTGAGTTTGAGTTTATTTGATATTAGCGATCCGACCAATCCCAGTTTGCTCAGCCATTTTTTGCCGTTTCAGTCGGTGACGACCCATAGCTATTCTAATGCGGGGACATATACGGATCAGTTGTTGCTGGACTGGGCGCAAGAATATGTGGTTGTACCAATATACACGTATGCTGCATTTTCTGATCAGATGAATAATGCCTTGCAAGTCGTTTCATTGCGTGATGATACCTTAAGCGATGCAGGCTCTGTTAGATATTATACGCCGTTACACCGCACGATTGCCTTGGGCGAAGGCCAGTTAGCCGGTTTAGGCAATCAGGAGTTGCAAACGGTGCAATTGGGCGATGGCACGGCGCAAAAAGTCAGTGCATTGGAGTTATCTTATTATCTCTATCGGTTAAAAGCGCAGGCGGGTGCCTATTGGGCAGCTCCTATAGATATTAATCGTTTTTTCCGTTATGACGATCCGTATGCAATGCGACCGTCGCAAACGTGGACGTTAGACAGATCATTTTTCAACATGGTGCTGGATGATACGCAGGCCATTTTTTATAGAACTGATAATACGTCTAGTTTTCAGCGTTTGCTGTTAGAGAGTGGGGAATTGCAAGCGCCTGTCGAGATGGTGTTGCCGAATGCGTGGTTTGATCGCACGAATGCCTTGTTAACGCCTGATGCTTTGCATTTTGGTGAGTTGCTTCAGGTGGAGAATACAGGGTGTTTTTCGGAGACGGTGTGTGTGTTGCCGTCGTGGACAGAATGGCTGTCGAGTTTGGTGTCTGCGCCTAAGCAGTGGGTGTTAAAGAGTTGGCCTGTTGAGGGTGGACAGTCTGAGCCGGTGGTGCGTTCGATTACGGGCAGACCGGTTGCGTTTACTGCTGAGGGTTTGTTAATTACTGAGGAGGAGACGCTGGATGGTCAGTTGCGTTTGAGTTTGTTGTCATTGAGTGAGACTGCGGCGCATTTGGTGACGAGTGCAGTGTTGCCTTGTGTGCCTACTTTTAAGCGCACAGGTTTTTATGGTTACTATAGTTTCGGTCAGACACAAATGGTGTTTGATGCTGCGCAGGGTGATTTGTGGCTGAATTGCAGTGGTGACACTTATCATTATATGTCGAGCACAGATTTTGAGAACGAGGTGGCGCAGAATGTAACGCGCTTGTATCGCTTGAGTCCGTCGCAGCAGTTCGCGGTGACGGGTGAGTGGTCTTTTGTGGGTCATAAGGCATTGTTGATGGCGACGGAGAATACCTTGCTGTTTAGACAGGCAGCAACGACGTATTATTATGATTACACAGCCGATGAGTTGAGTGAGGGGATGATCGGGGGGCAGTTAACGCTTTGGTCAGAGGTGGCTAATCAGTGTCAGGTGGCTGAGATGACGGAATCAGGGCAGTTTACGGTGTTGTCTGAGTTTGATTATTGTTCAGATATATCGACGATGGCGTTTTCGCCTAGTCAGGTGGTGTTTGCAGGTGAGTATGCAGGGTTGAAGACGATAGGTTGGTAGGTTTTTAGTGTTGTTTTGGGAAAGCCTCGGTGTTTTGGCATCGGGGCTTTTTTTACCAAAATTGGATTTTGTGTAAAACACTAAATTCAAATCAATCACGATGAGTTGAAAGTTCATAGTGATTGATTTGAAAAAGAAATAACATTAACAAGTTGAAGTTATAACAACAGCTTGTGTCACACTGTAAAAGAACTAGCAAAAAGAAGTTCTTTTACAGATTGTTGTGTTTTTTCAAACTGTAATGGTCTAATAATCTTGAAGAGAAATATAGCCAACAAAAGTTGGTCATTTAGGAGAAATTAGATGAATCAGACAAATCGCAAACCTCGTCAGACATACACAGCAGAGCAGAAGCTGGAATATGCCAAGTTGAT
>QKBZ01000082.1 GCA_003245895.1 Beggiatoa sp. | reverse complement strand
CCACCATCAACTTGGCATATTCCAGCTTCTGCTCTGCTGTGTATGTCTGACGAGGTTTGCGATTTGTCTGATTCATCTAATTTCTCCTAAATGACCAACTTTTGTTGGCTATATTTCTCTTCAAGATTATTAGACCATTACAGGACATACCGTTGCAGATTGTGGCACAGGTGTCATGACGGGTATCGCGTGTTCTGGCGACTACTGCGATAACATCCAGATGGAATGCGCTGAATTGCGGGATGCAGTGCCCGATAATGCTGACTGTCGTTTTGTCGATATTTCAGAAGAAGTTTCACCCAGCAATCACCTGATAATGCTAGGGGATCAAGCCATTGTCTCTATCCAATGCAGTGGAACCCATTGTGATAATAAACGCATTAAATACTGTAGATTAACGGCTCGCGGTGGCGGCAGTTCTATCGACTTTGAAACCAGCGATGAATTACCGGCTGTCAGATGTCCTGTTGGCTTGCATGTATCTAGCTTCGGTTGCGCAGGCCGTTTTTGTGACAATGTTTCTATCAGTTGTAATTCAGAGCGTTATGAAGAAATTGGCGAACGCTATAATACACCTTGGGTCGAAAATGCAGGCCATGTTGAGGCAGATTGCGGCGGTGGGGTCATGGTTGGCGTTGGCTGTTCTGGTGATTTTTGCGATAACATCCAACTAGAATGCGCTGTGTTGCGAGATGTTCAACCCAGCCGCAGTGCTTGCACGGTTGTCAGAGATTATTCAGAAGAAGCCCTTAATGCCGTGAGAATTCCCAATGATCACGCCATTACTGCTATCGAATGCAGTGGAACACATTGTGATAATAAGAGAATTACCTATTGCGCTTTACAAAGTGTTGGCGAACGCAGTAGTAGTAGTGTTCCCTATGTAGCGCGCATGGTTTCTGAAGAAGGCGGCGGCCCACCTTCATACTGTTATGAGTGGAATGACGGTGCGATAGGTTTTGTGTGTCAAGGTGAGTATTGCGATAACATCAGATTGGTTTGTGAACCATTCCCGAACGGTATCAGCCTTGATCCTGCCACCAATAACTGGAGTGAATTTTTTTCTGAAGAAGGCAGTGACACTGTTGTCCAATATCCGCGCCCGCTCGGGTGGTATAGCGTATCGGGATACAATATAGCGATAGGCAATAATGCAGAAATTTGCAATCCCTTGGATAGTGGCGGCATTGTACAAGGACTTAAATGTCGTGGCAGTTATTGCGATGCCATTTCCATCGAATGCTCAGTACCACGTTATCCTGATGGTCGTCCTGTGCCAATGGATGCTGCGGAGTGTGAATGGCTAGGGCCATATTCAGAAGAAGATATTGGAATCGATTTTAACTTACACTCCAGAGGCAGAGGCAGCGGCACATTGAGGTTTGTGGCTGGCATAGAATGTTCAGGCAGTTATTGCGACAACAAACGCTTTTTAGTATGCCCTATTCGTTGAACATGACAACGAGATAATGCAAGGATGGGCTTGCGTTTGCAGCCCATCCCCTTCTTGCTAAGTGCTCAACTACGAAGCAGAACCTTGCAAGCACTTCCCTTTTAGTACTTTATCCAACTCGGTATACACTTTTCGCAGCCATACTTTAAGCCGTTGCCGTTCCATCATGCTTAAATGCGGTGCAGTGTTGTCTTTAGCGTTCGCGGCTGACCAGAAACTAAAGTTGAATTTGTCCACTTTGTGCAGTGTTTCTGCGTGCAATGCAGGCAAGCAGATTTGTTGTATCTGTTCTTGTGTGAAAATAGGCATCGCCTCAATTTCACTAAAATCACTACCACGACCTCGGTTTTTCACTACTACACATTGCACAGATTTGTGATATTTGGCTAAAAAGGCTTGTAATAACTGTGCAGAATCGCGCCCGTCGTCTACGACATACCAATAAATCAGCGGAATTTCCATTTCCTCACACAGTTCTAACACACCACTTTCACTGATCCAGTGTTCTAAAAAGCGTTCGCTTTGTGCAGGTAAGTCCACCAACACTTGTCGTTCATAAGACAAGGCAAGTTCCATAATATTATCAACACTTTCAAATACATCTAATTGCAGTGCTTGGGTAAAGTCTGGGTAGTAGCGGGTCAGGGAGGGATGCGATTGGTCTGCATCTAAGCCCATGTAAGATAAGTTATTGTCTAAGAAATACTGAGAGAGCAAGCGAGAGAATACTGATTTACCAACCCCGCCTTTTTCACCGCCCACAAAGTGAAGCATGCTCATATTCAAATGTCCTTTTAAGGGTAAGAGAAGAATGTAAATGAAAGATGCTTGGTTGCGCGAGCCTATCAAGTTAGCTTGTCGCTAGGCTCACCAACGCTGTTGTGTGCTTAGTAGATGGGATAGGGAAGGGGAAAAATCTATGGGGGGATTTGGATTTTTTGGTGTTTACTAATGGGAAATTTACGGTCAATTTTGTTTCTGAAGAAAATGCTTAATGGTCGTTGAATAAGCATCCCAACGGGTTCTTTCGATTTCACCTTGTAGATATTCTTCTCTTTCGATGTCATCCCATGAAGCAATTTCGTCCAATTCTTCTAACATCAGCTTCTTATATTGAGAAACAGCTTGTGCTCTTGCACTCGGCAGCGGCGCATTATTTAAACCAAAGACCCGTATTGTTTCAGTCGCTTTATGCTTGTCTTCATTATTCAAACCCTCTTTAACACGCACTTCCCCAGATGAATGGAAATATAAATAGTGTTCAGGGTCTTGTTCATCAGGCTTAATAAGATGATTAGGATTATAAGCTGGTGCTGAAGGGCGATCTTTATAATGACCACAATGCTGCTGAGCACCACAGGCAAGAAAAAGATTTGTCCATTCAAAGGTAAATTCAGGGAAATGTCCTGCATTTTTTCGGCGAAAATGCTCTATATGGCCTTCATGAAAAATTGAGCTTTCACAATAAGCACAACGGATACCATATTTTTGTGCATTTTTTGTCGTAATCTCAGGAATGCCTTGCATCTCAACCAACGCTGAGCGCAACAATGACTTGCAATCAGGTTTTAAATGTTTCCAAGCTTGATTTGTATAATCGTAGTGGCTAAGACACTCGGGGCAAATTACAGAGGCGCGATCCAGTTTGTGCATGTTTATCGCTCCTGTGAATGCCCATTTTTACGAAGCTTAAATGCTTGAAAGCGTATTAATTTATCGGCATCCAAAAGAATGGGGTGTCGCAAGCCATAAAGCGCTAACAGCTTTTCTCGCAAATGTTGACCTTCTTCATCTTCATGCGTCCCGTTTTCTATCTTGGCAGTGTAATCGGCAATCCATTTTGCTTCTGGCACAGGAGGAACAGGGTTAACGCCCATGACCTTGCTCAACGCAACGGCACTTTCAATGCCTTTGATTTCCTGCGCTGGTGATACAACTTCGCTTTCTTCTTCAACTGTTTGAAAAAGCACTCGTATATTTTCACTGTTAACCGTTGAAAGCACTTGCGGACTATGGGTTGTGACAATAAATTGAATTTTTGGAAATGCTTGTCTTAATGCGCTGATAACTGTTTGCTGCCATTTAGGATGTAAGTGCATGTCCACTTCATCAATAAAAACAATCCCTTTTGTTTGCTGCTGTGCTTGCGTACCCATTTGCGGATTAAGCTTTGCACAACGCCATGCTAAATCAGCGACCATAGACACCATCGCCCGAATACCATCACTCAACATAGAGACTGGCAAGAAACCTATCTCCTGATGTGTCATCGCTAATTCTTCGTGCTGAACACTATAATGAAAATTGCTCCAGCCTTCTTTATTTAGCACGGTATTAACGGTTTCTTGAATGCCTTTGATTTGCTCGTCTATCTTATAATCGCTGTAAGCATCCATAGTTTGCTGTTGTAAAGCGGCAAAAGTGGCTTTGTTCATCCACTGCTGAACTTGAGTAAAACTAGATGCTGAGCTAAAACAGTCCTCATAACCCATTGTTCGGCTTTCACTTAGCACCGCTTTTCTGCTCATGTTTTTATGAGCATTCCATAAACGACCGGAACCATAATAGGCCATAACCGGTAATTCAACAGGTTCAAGATTGCGAACCTGCTCCATCAAGGTTTTACCGTATTTTGTTAATTCAGCGGCACCTTGAATGGTGGTTTTACTTTTAGCACTGTTCAGCTCTCTGATTACAGGGAATTCAAAATGAGACAACTTGGCAACGACACGAACAGGAAAGACCTGCTCACTTTCAGACATATTTGCATTGCGGTGATAACGTGCGTCATTGTGATGAATGTGTTTAGCTTTCCCAAGATCGAAAGCACCAATAAAAGTGCCTAATGCAATCGTTGCTGCATCTAATACAGATGTTTTGCCTTGTCCATTGTTTGCGGCAATCACCGTCAATTCAGGATGAAAATAGATATTTAATTCTTTAAAACGGCGGAAATTTATAATTGTGAGTTCATCAAGTGTCATTCATTTCTATCCTTATCTAAGTTCAATGAACTCAGGTTATTTGAACGCGGAGACATTCAACCGCCCAACTTATTGTATGCTAGCTCAATAAATTGCTTCACTTCCTCAAACTCGTTTAATGTAACAATGACAAACTCCACATCGCCCGTTCCATAATGCCCAATATTACTAACATCTCTGAAACTGGCAGGTGGATTTAAAACGTCTGATGGCTTGAGCTTTACAAATAGCTTAATGCTTTTGTTCTTCGCTTCCATGCACACAATGTTTTGCGAGGCTTTGTAAGCAACATAGAGTTTTTTAGGCACCTCTTCAATCGAAGCATCAAGCCCCATTACAAACTCGCGAATATTGTAGATGAGTTCTTGAATTTGTTTTGGTTTCCCTTCGAGGTGTTCCTCAAAAGAATAAATGGCTGTTGCGCGTACTTGTGCAGCCTTTTTGCCTGCTTCCACCATGACCGGATTTTTATCTGTGACAACGGTGGCCACTGCTGTCTTGGTATTATGAAATACCTCTTCGAGATAAAGGCTGTGGTTGGTAAATAGGCGATATTTCCATAACTCAATATTGGCCCCCATCACCTGAACCGCATGTAGATCATATTTTTTGTAATTGGGTGCAATACAAATAACCCGCACACTTGACCAATCTACCTGAATCTCACTACCCAATGCTTTTTGAGCCGCAATTTCAAAATCCCCTTTATGATCTTGAATCCAGTGCAAATAGAACAAGCTTTGATTAATCAGTTCTGATGATTCTACTTTTTTATACTCAATGATAACGGGATTATCTTCTTCGGATAATGCGAGGCTATCAATTCTGCCTGCATGTTGCGCACCTGTGGAAAATTCAGTTGCAACAAGACGGCAATTAAAAACCGTTTCCAGATTTTCCTCGATAAGATTTTGTAATTCTTTTTCCAGCGAAAAATTTTTTTGTTCTACAGGCTTCAGTTTATTGCCTGTGATTTCAAATATCGGCACAGTACATTATTCCTTTAATGTTTCACATTTGCGCCGCGAAACCTACGGCGCAAACCTAAACAATCAATTCCTATTTAGCCCCCAACGAAATCATCACCGGCACATTATCCGGCAACACTTCCACCTCAGCCTCTGATTTCAGCAAACGCTCAACCTCTAACACTTCCACCACCGCATTTAAAATTTCAGGGTCTTGCTTAGCGATCTCATTCAAGGCTTTGCCCACCACTTCAGGGCGTTTAGTTGATGCCTCTGCCATTTTTTGCGAGACCTTGTAAGCGGTTTGGCTCTTAATTAAACCGACACGGTTTTCGCCGTCTTGTTTCATGGCACTGGTGACTTGTACTAAGCGTTTAACTACTTTCTCCGTGATGTTATCCACCATTTGTACATCGGTGAACGCGACTTTACGGATATACACCGAACCTAAACGATAACCCCATTTTTCCGACAGCGGCGACACGGTGGCGCGCACGGTGCGGCTTAAGCTGTGGCGGTCTTCCAGCATTTTGTCCATTTCTAAATTGCTTAATACTGAAATAGTGGCATTAGCGACGTTGGCTTCTAAAGAGCCATCAGGATTGGCATTGTTGAATAAATAAGCTTGTGGGTCAGTAACTTGCATTTCATACCAGATGCCGACCCCCATCGGTGTGCCTTCTTCAGAGTTAACCATTTGATTACGCAGATAATGCTGACGTAAGGCAGTGCTGACGCGGTATTGTTTGCCAAAAAACGGCAGTAATAAGGCACTTAAACCGAAATGAAAAATGGGAAATTTTAAGCCCGGTTCGTCTAATACGCCGACGATTTTGCCAAATAAAGTAAAGACTTGCGCTTCACATTCGTTGACTACCCGATACAGGCCAAAGCTGGTGGTGATTTTGAGAATGATGGGGATGAGAAAGAAGCCTAATAAAAAAGACCCCACAATCAAAAATTCCATGTCTTCCATAATCGTTTTTCCTTAACCTGCTTTTTGAATGATACGACGCGCCCGTTCTAACAATGGCACGCGCATATTGCGGATATAAGCATTTAATGCCGCTGAGCCGCCTTCTTTTTTCACTTCTGCCAAGGTGTTGGCTAATTCTCGCAAGGGGGCGACTTCGGCTTGTGCATTGTTGGCGGCGATTTCGACCGCGCGTTTACTCATGGTAATTTGCTGTTCTGAGTCAGCGCGGGCGGTGCTGATGTCTGCTGCCACTTGGTTACGGGTGCTATTGATGGAAGATAAGGCGCGATCCACTTCTTGCGGTGGGTCGATTTGTGTAATCAAGGCTGCGTCGAGTTCGATACCGTAGCGTCCTGCCGCGTTGTTACATTGTTTTTCCATGTATTGATTGAGCAAAGGCAGATTTTTGCGTAAGTCGTTGATGGATACACCTTCGGATAAGTCCACTGTGCTGCTCACTTCGCCTTCTGCTTTCAGTTCATCACCACCGACAAGGCTTTGTCCTTTGGGGTCAACAAAGGTAGCGATACGTTCGCGCATCACGGAGACAAAATAGCCCATAACGTGTTCTAACGGACTGGATACGCCGAACAAGTAAGCATAGAGGTTTTGCTCGCTGACACGGTAGCGGATTTGCCCGTTAACGCCGGTTGTTAAATTATCTTTGGTGACGGCATCGATAGTGTCTTGTGCTTTGCTTGGATCCCAAGTGATGTCAATGGTTTGCGTCGCTACATCCACTTTATGCACACTTTGCCAAGGCCATTTGAAATAAGGCCCACCGGCAGGGATAGTGATAACTTGCGGATAACAATAGCGTGCATGCTCATCTTCGCTAAGTTCTGGGGTATCGACTAAGCTTTCGCCTAGGCGTTGGGCGCGTCCAAAGCTGGTAATGACTGCGCGTTCGTTGGGTTTAACGGTGTAAAAGCCGCCGACGATGGCGCGAAAAAAGGAATAGGTGCATAGACCTAGAATAAATGCAATCAGCATAGAGGTCTCCTTGTGGTGGATGTGCGTTAGAGCGGTTTAAAAGGCTGATTTATGCTAACTAATGATGATTTGTGACAGACAGCACAATAACAATGGTTTGAGGCGTTTTTAGTGGGAGAAGATAGCAGAAAGAATGCAGTCGTGATGCGCTACGTCACAAGTGAGCTAATAGCTGAGTTTTGTGCTACTTCGGAGCAAGGCAAATAGTCTCGTAGGGCGGATAAGGCGTTAGCCGTCATCCGCCGTAAGTGGCTTGGTTTAATTTTCAACGATATTATGTCGGATGACGGCTAACGCCTTATCCGACCTACAAAATCGCTTAACGGCAGTGTTATGCCACCTGCGTTTGCGTCACCGCACTTTGATCCCCGCCAAAATAAGCCGTTTCAATTTGGCTATGCACATTAATCAAACCAAGTTGCAATTCATCCATAAAATCATGCAGACCTGTGTAGGCTAACTTATACACATCACCGCTTTGTACTAAGCGATTCACCCGCGCTACTTGACGCAAAGGCGCATCGTTTTTCGGCAAGCTGCTTAAACAACGCTCTACGGTACCTAAGCAAAAGCTGAAGGCTCTGGGGAACTCGGTATCTTGCAATAAGAAGCGCAACACATCAGGGCCACGCACGCGAGAGCGCACATGGTGGCGATACATTTGATAGCCGCTTAAAGACTTTAATACGCTCATCCATTGGATATTATCAAACGGGCTTAAGCTTAAAGCTCCTTCCTCTTCTTGCACTTGCTTAGGCAATAAATTCGCCGAACGCACGTCTAAAATCCGTGTGGTCATGTCAGCGCGTTCTAAATAACTGCCCATGCGCATGAAGTTGTAACCTTCGCCACGACTCATAGTGCCTGCCACTAAGCCGCTGATTAACTGGCTGCTTTCAATAACATGCTTTAAAAAATCATAACGTGTGCGCTTGTTCAAGGCGCTATTTACATTATGTTTTACATATAAATGCAGATCGTTTAATTGCTCCCACGCGCCGGAGGGGACGATGTCGCGGGTGGTGCGCATGTTTTCGCGTGCGGCGGATAAGGCACTTAACACGGAGCTGGGGTTTTCTTCGTCTACCAATAAATAGCGCGTGACGTTGTACTCGTCTGCTGCCTGCTCTTTACGCCAAAAACCTTCCTCACTGCCGGTAATGGCAATTAATGGCTCCCAGCCAAAAGTCATTTTTTTCGGTAAATCGAGCAATAAATGTGTATTCACGTTAATTAAACGCGCGGTATTTTCTGCCCGTTCAATATAACGCGCCATCCAATAAATATTACTGGCTACTCTGGATAACATAACTTATTTCCCCTCAGTGTCGATAATCCAAGTATCTTTACTGCCGCCGCCTTGGGAAGAATTCACCACTAGCGAACCTTTGCGCATTGCAACCCGTGTCAAACCGCCATTGGTGACATAGGTGGTATCACTTTGCAGAATAAAAGGCCGTAAATCCACATGCCGAGGCTCGACTAAGGAATCGCCGCATAAGGTTGGTGTGGTTGATAAGGCTAAGGTCGGTTGTGCAATGTAGTTGCGTGGGTCTTTTTTAATCAGTTCAGCAAAGGTTTCTTGCTCTTGTTTAGTCGAATGCGGCCCGACTAACATGCCGTAACCACCAGACTCATTCGCCGGTTTCACCACTAATTTATCCAAATTAGCCAGCACATAACTGCATTGTTTTTCATCCATGCAGCGATACGTCTCGACATTTGGGATAATCGGGTCTTCGTCTAAATAATACTTAATTAAATCAGGTACAAAGGAGTAAACCACTTTATCATCGGCAACCCCAGCACCGGGTGCGTTGGCTAAGGCTACGTTGCCTTTGCGCCATGCACGCATTAAGCCTTTTACCCCTAACATCGAATCAGGATTAAACGCTTCAGGGTCTAAAAATGCATCATCAATGCGGCGGTAAATCACATCAACCCGTTTTAAGCCTTCGATATTGCGCATGTACACACAATCATCATCGCCGACCACTAAATCAGAACCTTCCACCAATTCCGCGCCCATGTTTTGCGCGAGGTAAGAATGCTCAAAATACGCCGAGTTATAAATACCGGGGGTTAATACCACGACTTGCGGATAATCTAACGGACGTGGCGAAATAGAAGCCAACATATCGTATAAACGCGATGGATATTCATCGACTGGCTGAATATATTGATTTTCAAACAACTCAGGCCATACCCGTTTCATCACCGAGCGGTTTTCTAACATATACGACACGCCAGACGGTACGCGCAAATTGTCCTCTAACACATATAAAGTGCCGTCTTTATCGCGTACCAAGTCGCTGCCGCAAATATGCGCCCAAATATTTAACGGGGGATTGATACCAATACATTGTTCGCGGAAGTTTTTAGAACCTTCTAATAATTCTTTCGGAAACTTGCCATCTTTAACGACTTTCTGCTCGTGGTATAAATCGTTAATAAATAAGTTTAATGCGGTGACGCGCTGGGTTAAACCGGCTTCGGTTTTATCCCATTCATATTTAGGAATAATGCGCGGAATAATATCCATAGGCCATGCGCGGTCGATGGTGCTGCCTTCAAAATACACGGTGAAGGTAATCCCCATCACCATGATGGCGAGTTCGGAGGCATCTTTACGTTCTTTTAATTCTTCATCATTTAAAGAATTTAAATAATGACATAACTCCGCTGCTGCATCTCTAGGTACAGCAGAACTGGAAATTAACTCATCATAAAAGCCTTGGGCTTGGTAATTCTTCCAATCAACAGGCATAAGCTCTCTCCTTGTTATTCACGGGATGCTGATTTGATAAAGGCAGGCTTTTCGCCGCTTAGGACGCGCAGTACAACAGGTGTTTCAACTGCTGGCTTGAACTTGGGCGGGTTGTTTAATTCAAACGATCTACATCGACGGATACACTTAGGGTATGTGTGCCACCGCCAAAAATAACCCCTCTCAAGGGTGTCACATCACCGTAATCGCGTCCCCAACCCGTCGTAATATGTTGATAAGTAGGAATCTGATTATTGGTCGGGTCAAAATCAACCCATCCTTGCTCCGGCACGAATACCGATAGCCACGCATGCGAGGCATCACTGCCTTGTAATTTCTCTTGCCCCGGCGGTGGTAGGGTTTCTAAATAACCACTGACATAACGCGCTGCTAGGCCGTAAGAGCGCACACAGCCGATCATTAAATGCGCAAAATCCTGACACACACCGCGCTTATGCGCTAACACATCAGACAAGGGTGTCACGATGGTGGTGAAATGTGGGTCATAGCTGAACTCATGAAACACCCGTTTCATTAAATCACGCACCGCGTCTAAAATCGGTCGCTCAGGGGTAAACGAGGGGGCTGCGTAAGTTTTTAAATCGGTGGTCGCCGTGATGAAGGGCGAATCTAAGACAAACTCCCGTGCCTCTAAAGTGTCACCGTCTTGCGCTGTTTCCAGCACTTCGCGCACTTGCTCCCAGCTTGGCGAATCGGTAGGCAGTTTAGAAAAACCGGGGTATTGCACTTCAACTTCACTGTGTGCCGTGATAGTCAAGGTTTCATGCGGTGATTGAATGGCAAAATAATTAACTTGATTGCCAAAAAAATCCGTATGGGTGTGTTGAATGGCAGGCAGTGGACTGACGATTAAATCCGACTTTAAGCATTGTTGATAAGTGCAATTACGGGGGAGTAAGTGTGCCTCATTTTGACATAGTGAGACTGCATCGCTGTAAGCATAATGTGTTTTGTGAATCACGCGATATTTCATGCCAATACCTTTTGACTGAACTGAAATCGTAAAGGGAGAGTATCGCAAAGCGTGGGAAAAGAGAATAGGGGGCGTGCTGTGTTAATGCAGGTAATGGCGGCGAAGTTTACGCAGTCGAGGTAAATACCTAGCATTTTAATAAAATTACGATAGGCTAACATAATGAGGGTACAAAGAGAGTGTCGCGAGGAATTGTTGTCTGAACATTAATTGGTCTTTGTTTTGCTACTAAGTAGTGTATCAGCGATGGTTTAGGCGGTTATGCAATAGCGTGTTGTAGGGTGTGCGAAACGCCGCCGAGAAATATGTTTGTGTCCAAACTTAATCGGCGTTTTGCCCACCGTGTAGTGTTTTCTCGTTCCCAAATGCCATTTGGGAATGCAGTCGTGACGTGCTACGTCACGAGTGAGTTCAATAACAGATGTTTAGCGTTATCTTGGAACAAACTCGCGACGCAGCGCGTCGTGACTGCATTCCCACACAGCGTGTGGGAACGAGAAACGACAGCCCTTACAGCGCATGCGTAAGCCAAGTTAACCATCCCTGTCATCTCTACTTGAGGTCTTTAGGAGTTGCTGACAATGGAAGCAGAAGAACATACCATGCGTCGCCTTGATCAATCCCTGTATCAACGGATCGAGCGTATTGAACGTGAACAAACTCGCCAACAAAAAGCTGTGCGTGACTTGCGTACCGATTTCCGTGCTATCCGCGCTCGATTATTGTCCCAAATCCACCCTAACCCCGGCTGGGTTATCCGTTTACAATTTTCTCGAACCTCACCTGTCCACGAATGGAAAGAACAGCAAAATGGCTGGCGCGTACAAGGTCAAGGCAGTCGTTATACTTCATTAACAGCGGCACAAGCACGCCTAGAAGAATTGCAACTGGTCTGGCCAGATTACCCATTAGAAATTCAATTTTGTGAATAAGCCTGTGGTGGGGGGCGTGATGTCTAACGCCCACTACACCGAGCGTTTTAAAATCACCAAGGTAATATCATCTAACAAAGTATGGTCGCCAATAAAGCCCCATAAGTCATTTAGAATCATTTGCTTCATGCTCAGTGGCGGTTCATGGCAAACAGATTTAATCAATTCTAATAAGCGCGGTAAGCCGTAATAATCGCCGTCTGCGTTCTCGGCTTCGGTAATGCCATCAGTGTACAACACCACCACATCATCAATGTCTAATTGGCAGCGATAGTGATGTACAAAGTCGCGAATATTGGGTTCTAAGCCAATCGGGAAACCTAAGTCTAAGGTATCCAAACACGTTAACTCGCCCCCTCTCACCAATACCACCGACTCATGTTGCCCTGTCATGGTCAATTGATAAGTATCTGGCTCATAGGTTAACAGCAACAAGCTTAAGGTGCGGTCTGTGCGCAAGCGTTGCACGTTTTGGAAAATGGTTTGATTCACTGCCACCAGACAGTCAGTCAAAGGCAGATCAGGCTGTGTTAATAAGGCGCGAATCGCGGTTTGTACCATCATCGCTAACACGCCACTTTCTAAACCATGCCCAGTTACGTCACCAATACCGCATACTAAGAAATTCTCGGTGCTAAACACATCATAATAATCACCGCCCACTTCTTGCGATGGCATCATCATGCCTGCGATTTCTAACGGCTCGATGTCTAACAATTCTTCATGGCTAGGCAATAACATCGACTGCAAACGACGACTGACTGACAGTTCAGAGCCTAAACGACGGTTTTCTGAATGCAATTGATCGTTTAATAAGCGGATTTCTTGATTGGCTTCGGCAAGCTGTGCTGTGCGCTCGGAGACTTGGCGTTCAATTAAGTAACGCGAATGAATGACGGCGGTTGCCATGGTGTTAAAACTGTCCGCCATTTCTTTTAATTCGTTGTTTACATTAAGCTGTACCGGCTCAATGAATTTTTCATTGGCAACAATTTGCATGGCTTCACGCAAGGTATTAAGCGGGGCTAACACTAACTTAGCCAGTGCATAATTCAGCAATAAGGCTAAGATCAACACGGTAGCAATGAATAAGCTGACAAATAATGCCCAACTTAATTCACGTTGATGTTTTTGATCCGTTAAATCATAAATAATTTGAATATAGCCAATGTGCTCGCCGATCATTTCTAAGCGTTGCACATACATCAACACCTCTTGACCACGCCAAACCATGGTTTGTGTGAGTGTCGATTGTTTATCGGTGAGTTGTTGTACCCATTCTGCGGCTAAGTCTTTTTGAATCGAGGCATCGGTACTGACAAAGAGTGAGCCATCTGGCTGATAAGTCGTTAAAATTAATAAATTATCAACCGTGCGCATGTGCTCTAAGGTCAAGGCCATCGCATTGTTATAGTTAGCAAATAAATCATTTGATAACTCTTCTATGCGTTGCTCGACTAACACTCTTAACAGTATTTCGATTTGATTTAAATTGCCATGATTACGCTCATGTTCTAAAGAAAACAGCACGGCACTGTAAATGCCTGCGATGACGAGCAAAGTTAGGCCAATAATCAGACTGAGTTGCTTGCGTAGACTGTTGTGACTAGGAATCATGCTCAACACTATTTGTCGTTTAGTATCTCTACCGCACAGGCCGCGTTATAGAGATATGGCAATCGTTTGAATGCTTATTGTGTGCTAGATGGCTGTACAGATTCAATAAATTTAACTTCGCCCTTCTCTATAATCTGTAAAATTGCCGCCGCTTTATTAATCGGATCACCTTGTTCATCTAAAGTGATTGAGCCAGTCGCACCTGAGAAATTGCGTGTTTGACTCAAGGCCAAGCGAATTTTATCACCTTGGGTGCTATTCGCCCGTTTAATCGCATCAGCGAGTAACATCATGGCATCATAGCCAGTGGCTATCGCGGCATCAGCCGGAAGTGCTTGATGGTATTTCGCCTGATAAAAATGTTTTAACAGTTGATTGGCAGGGTATTGAACCTCTGGGTACCAATGGGTAGAAAAGAAGCTCCCATACATACTATCGCCGCCATACTCTTTTAAATCTTTGGCATCCCAGCCATCCGCGCCTAAAAATTGCGTTTGAATGCCTAAAGTACGCGCTTGTTTCAAAATCAGACCAGAATCTTGTTCA
>QKBZ01000359.1 GCA_003245895.1 Beggiatoa sp. | reverse complement strand
TCAAAGCACTTAACACCGCATCCGGTGTTAACAACTGCGGCAACACTTGCGGTTCTTTCCCAACCGGATAATACACATACAATGGCACACCATTGCGCCCAAATTGCGCTAAAAAGTCAGTAATTTGGCTATCTCGCTGCGTCCAATCGCCTTTTAAATAAGTAATCTCTTGGCTAACAAATGCTTGTTGCACCGCTTGCGTATTCAGTGTGGTTTGCTCGTTCAGCAAACAGGTAATGCACCAGTCAGCGGTCATATTGACAAACACCGCCCGCCCTTCTGCTCGCAACTGCGCCAAACGATCCGGCGTAAAGGCTTCCCAGTGTTGCAACTCGGCGGCGGCTAATTCGCTTTTTGCGATAGGAGATAGCAACGGGCTGCGCAAGATGCCTAGGGAGAAAATCAGGCAGATGGCTAAAATGCCCCATGAAATGCGTTGCCATAACTGGCTCATGAATTGGCTACGTTCCCATAACCAAAGCGCGAAGGCTAACAGCAATAAACCGCATAATATCAAGGCCATGCCGTTGGCATCGGTTTGTCGTCCTAATACCCATAGCAACCAGATTACCGTGCCATATAACGGGAACGCCATGATTTGTTTAAAGGTTTCCATCCACGCGCCTGCTTTGGGCAAGCGACGGCTTAAGGCAGGCCACCATGCTAATAATAAAAACGGGGTCGCCATGCCTGCGCCTAAGGCTAAGAAAATGCTTAAGGCAATGACCGCCGGTTGGCTGATGGCGAAGCCTAAGGCACTGCCCATGAACGGCGCAGTACACGGACTGGCGACTAAGGTCGCTAACACGCCAGTGAAAAATGCGCCGCGATAACCGCCGCCCGTGGTTAAATTGCTACCTATGCCCATCAACTGCGTACCGAATTGCACCACACCAGACAGACTTAAGGCCATTGCAAAGAATAGATAAGCCATTACCGCAACAAAAACCGGCTCTTGCAATTGGAAGCCCCAGCCGATGCCCTCGCCGCTGGTGCGTAAGGCCAATAAAACGCCGCCAATTGCAGCAAAGGATAACAACACACCGAGGCTATATAACACACCTTGCCCGCGTGCTTGAGTGCGGCTGATTTGGTTGGATTTGGCAAGGCTTAAGGCTTTCAGCGATAACACGGGGAACACACAGGGCATTAAATTCAGCAACATACCGCCGCCAAAGGCTAGCAATAAGGCTAACCACACCGTGAGGGAACTGCTAACAGGCGCATGCTCGGCTGAGGTTTTGACGATTGTTTGTTGCTGCGATTTAAACAGCTCAGGCCACGCCACTGCACCGGCTTGGACGTTGAATTGATAGGCATCGCTAGAACCATCGGCAAAATGTCTTACTAAAACAGTCTCAAATTCTGTCGGTAACTGGCTAAAATAAAGACTACGCGGCACACTCAGCCAAAGCCGTTCACCTTCCCACATTGCAGCCTGAGGCACTGCATTTTCGATTAACTCGCTAGGCACTGGAAACACGTTAACTTGGTGCATATCTTGCGGATTTAACGCAGGCAACGACAAACTAAAGCGCACATTATCAGCATCCACTTCAACGCGAGCGGCATCCGTGTCAACCGGTTTGGGCAAGGCGGCGCGGGTTTGGTTGAATAAGTCTTGCCAACGCGGATCAAGGCTTGGCGTGGTGTCAGTGATAGGTAAACTTAGGTTTAACTGTGCCTCACCAGGGATACAAATTTCCTCACACACCAGCCAAGAAGTATCCGCTGTGAGTTGGAAACTGTCGCCGCTTAAGGTTTCCGGTGGGGTGATTTGCACCAATAAAACGCTATTCCCTTTATAGCCAAAATTCATTAAATGTTGCACGGGGATGCGTTGTGGCGCAGGCCATTGTAAATCGCTGGTTTGCGTACCTTCAGGCAGTTGCCATGTCACCGCAGGCGCAGTGCCGGAGTCGCCGGAGTTACGCCAATAGGTATGCCAATGCTCATCTGGCTGAAACCAAAAGCCGACCCAAAACGGTTGACCCGCTTGCACTTGTTGGGTTTCGGCAATCAGTTGGACGGTTAAATGATCAGCGCGGACAGGATTGGCAAAAACGGTGGTAGGTGTGAGGTTTAGCAGCAGCAAGCCGCAACAGAGAAAACGCAATAGAGTCGACATCATACACATGAAAAAAACACAGTTAAGAAGTAAAACGAGACAGCAGGCAGGTTACGCTTTTGCTAAACCTACTCAATAACAATAATAAGGAGTGATTTCAATGACAACTACCACATTAAATATAGACTTAAATCGTGTTGAAGGTGATTTATCGTTTCAAGTCGAATTACGCGACTGTGAAATCGTTGATGCGCGTTGCATTGGCACTTTATATCGTGGGTTTGAGCAAATTTTATGCGGTCGTGCGGCGCGTGATGCGATGGTGATCGTGCCGCGTGTCTGCGGTATTTGCAGCACCTCGCATTTATACGCAGGCGTGCTGGCGTTAGAAAACGCATGGCAATTAACCGTGCCGCCGACAGCGACCCATATTCGCAATTTATGCCTCATGGCGGAAGGCGTGCAAAACGATTTACGCCAAACTTTCTTATTTTTCACCGTCGATTTTTGTCACGACCGTTATCAGCATTTGCCTTTATACCAAACCATCACTGAAGCCTTCGCCCCTTTTGCCGGAAAACTGTACACCGAAACTTTAGCCATGACACGGCGAGCGGTGGAGATTGTGGCGATTTTTGGCGGACAGTGGCCACATTCGTCTTATATGTTACCCGGTGGCGTGGTGACTCCGGCAACGCAACGCCGTTTGATTGATAGCAGTGAAGTGGTGACGGCGTTAACCCGTTGGTATGAACAGCAGGTGATTGGCGACAGTTTAGATAATTGGCTGGCTTTAGACAGTAGCGAAGCGTTTTCGGCGTGGTTGGAGCAGCCTAAACCGGCGCAAAGTGGCGTAGGCTTATTAACCCGTTTTGCCCACGACTTAGGCTTACATCAGTTGGGTATCGGCACTGGGCATATGTTGAGTTATGGGGCGTATCTTGACCCGAATCAGTGGCAATCTGGCGCGGATAATTCGGCGCATTTTGTGGCGAGTGGCTTTTATGATGCGGATCAAGGGCAGGTGTTGGCTTTAGATCAAAACAAGATTACTGAGGATGTGCGTTACTCGTGGTTTCAGCAGTATGAGGGTGGTCGGCATCCGTATCAGGGGCAAACGATTCCTGATTATCAGCCGCAGTCAGATCGCTATACATGGACAAAAGCGCCGCGTTATGACGATAAGGTGGTGCAAACAGGGCCATTAGCAGAGTTGTTAATCGGTGGTGATGCCTTGATACAGGATTTGCACCGCGTGTCGGGTGGTTCTGCGTGGTTGCGACAGTTCGCAAGGGTTCGGCGTACAGGTCACACTTTGTTAATGATGCGCCAGACTTTGCAAGCGTTAGGCGGCTTGTTATCAGAACCACATTTTATTACGCCAACGCCTGAGCAAGAGTGTGATGGCGAGGGTTACGGTTTGGTGATGGCGGCGCGGGGCGCGTTAGGGCATTGGGTGCAGGTGGAGGAGGGGAAGATTACCCGTTATCAGATTATTACACCGACAGCGTGGAATGCGTCACCGCGTGATAGTCAGGGACGGCATGGTCATTGGGAGCAGAGTTTGTTGGGCTTACAGATCGCTGATCCGGCTGATCCGTTGGAAGTGGGGCATATTGTGCGCTCCCATGATCCGTGTTTGGTGTGTACGGTGCATTTTGTGGAGAGTGGAGTTCGGCAGGTGTTTCGGGTTTGAGGGGGGTGACATAGAATTCTCTATTCTGTGTAGTAAGTAATTTGACAAATTTGTATAAAACTTATAGTACT
>QKBZ01000102.1 GCA_003245895.1 Beggiatoa sp. | reverse complement strand
AGCAACCGTTACTAATTCTCGATTTTTTAAGTCTAGTCCTTGCCGTTGATAAATATCGCCAAACGGAAATTCGATGGTGTATTTGGCTAAATCAGGCGAAATTGAGGCTAAGCTATCGATAACTTTTTGCCCTGCTGCGCCGTCAATTTCATTTAGCTTCTTAAGCCCAGCTTCATAGCGTTGATTATTCATTAATGCTCCGGTTGTAATTTACTGTGCGTATTCACAATAAATTAACTCTACAACTTAGAGTCAACTCTAAGTCAAGCATTAACTTCTAACTCAACAAGTTTGCTGTAATGTTCAATTTTCTCTTTCAATTTTTGCAGGTGAAACTGTTCTTCAGCTATTTTTTCTTCTAGTTTCATCGCATGCGCTTGCAACATTTGCATTCTTTGCTCAGATGTTGAATCGCCTTCTTCTCTTAAATCAGCATATTTTAGGATGTCATCAAGTGGCATACCCGTGTCTTTCAATCGCTTTATAAATTCGACCCAAGCAAGCTCTTTTTCTGTAAACCAACGATGACCACTCGCATTTCGAGCAATATTTCTTAACAAGCCAATTTTTTCGTAATATCTAATGGTGTGCGGGGATAGATTGGTTATTTCTGAAAATTTTTGAATATTCATGGCTAGAAATTGAGAAAGTAGGATGGGTAGAGCGAAGCGAAACCCATCATTTTGCCTACCAGCGGCTTGTTAGGCATGAGCCAGTTTAAGACCAGCAATACCTACACAAATTAGCCCCAAACTCACCAGTTTAAGAACATTGGCTGACTCACCAAACAGCAGTATGCCTAGAAGTGCCGTACCAACAGAACCAATACCCACCCATATTGCGTAGGCTGTACCGACTGGCAAAGTTTTTAACGCCAAGCCAAGCAATAAAAAACTGGCAACCAAGGCAAATACTGTTCCGACAGTAGGCCAGAGTTTAGTGAAGCCATCGGTATACTTTAATCCGATTGCCCAAGCAACTTCCAAAAGACCTGCAATGAATAAAATAATCCAGTTCATACATACTTCTTAATTAATTTTGAGGTCATCCTCATGTCAAAAATGCCTAATGAGCAGTTCACCCGCATAAATATGAGTGAAATGAGAATGGCATGATGGGTTTTGGCGTGAGATAGTTTTGTGGCTAAAACAAAATCACGAACGTGCCTCTACCCATCCTACTCGGGCTATCGCACGCCCGCCACATCAAAAATCAATCCACCGAGACGCTGTTGCATATCGACATTGTAGTCTATTGAACCAACAGACAAGCAAGGCAAATTCAACAAACCGGTAAGGGTTGAATAACTCGCCGCACAACTATCTTGGAAAGTATGTGCTTTCAGGGTAAGCGGATTGATTTCAAATGCTAAACTCAGCGGATTGCTTTGCAGCATTTCCAGTGCGAAAATTTGCGATGTACCGAATGCGCTGGGGACAACCACGCAGGGAATGCAGACAGAACCTTGGTTGTTGTTGAATTCATAATAGGCGTGGCAGTTGGTGATACTGGCGTTTGTACAAAAAGTGTCAATGATGCCTGTCACAGTAATGTTTTTCATCGCCTGCGAAGTCACACCTTGGTCGTCAGTGACAGTCAGGGTGATACTGTATTCACCCTCAGCATTAAAAGTCAGCGCGGCGGTTTTGCCGTTTGCGCCCTGTCCATCCGAGCTTTGCCAGTCGTAGTGGCTGATGCTGCCATCTGCATCGCTGCTGGCACTTGCATCCAGATTGACGGTGAGCAGTGCTGCGCCTTGGGTGGCTGAGGTGGTGAACATCGCCAGCGGTGCTTGGTTGAGTTGGGTTTCGGTGGTTTGGTAAAGTTGTTGGATTTCAGTGGGGGTTAGGGCGCGATTATAGATGCGAATGTCGTCAATAGCACCATTAAAATATTCTCCAACGCCTGCCGCGCTTCCAATAAAAATTGGACTGCTTGAAGAATCTTGATTCATTGCTACACCAAAATACTTTTCATCAATAAACTGACCATCAGCATATACTACAATTTTATTTCCATTATAATTGCCAGTAACAAAATGCCATTCTCCATCAACAAAATTTATGGGGTTTATAGGAGTATCACTTTCATTGACTGGTGTGTTATTGATACCAAAAGTCAATAATGAACCATACTCTTGAAATGCAAATAGAAATGAACCGTACCCTGTATCTCGTCTAATGATTTCATGATGTTTACTCGTAGTTATGTCTAATGGTTTTACCCATGCAGAAATTGTAATATTTGAGAACTGTTGCTGAGCAGTATTATCTATCTTAATATAATCGCTTACTCCAAATAAAAATGCACTATTAACTTTCCCATTTCTATCCTGAGTTAAACTTGCCCCATTAACCACCCCATCATTCCCATTCCCACTTTCATCCAAGGCATTCGTATTAAATGGATAATACGCCACCAACCCATCCACAGGGTTGGGCTGCACCGCCGCCCGATCATAGGCTTGCAGTTCCGCCAAAACTTGCGCTGCTTTCTGTGGACAATTCGCCAAATCACTGAAACACAGCAAACCCGTTTGATGCAAGCTTTGCACTTCTGCGTCTAACGTGCTGCGCAATTGTGTCAACTGCTGTCGCCGTGCATCGGACAACGCCAGTCCCAGTGTGGTGTCCAGAACATCTATATCCGCCAGACGAGTATCAAACTCAGTCGCCAATTGTGAACGCGCATTTTCAATCTCTGGGGTAATTTCACTCTCCAACGTCGGCACATCAGGGTCTACCTCGTTGTAAGAACGCTTGGCATAATTTAACACCGCAGGCGCAGCGTACACACCTTGGATAAACGCTTCCGAGGCAATGTAAGCCAGAACATTGTCCGCCATTTGCAAACAAGCAGCACGGTTATCCAACGAACAACTGCCCAACGCGCCGTTTGCGCCCAAGGCTTGCCCCAAACGCGCCACGTCGCCGCCTTGTTGCACAGCAAACACTTCGATACGTCCTTGTTGACGTAGGCTATCGGTGATTTGTCCTAAAGCAGTGTTAAATTCGCCACTGAAAGAAATGTTGAATGGCAAGGAGACTTTGCCGCAGGCAGTGCAAATGTTGAAAGTCTTTTTTAGCGCGCCTTCAACACCTGCGTTAAAACCGTTGTTGTATTCTTGACGTTGCTGGTTGCTGGAGAAGCTGATTTGGATACCGAGCAGAAGTTTTACGCCTTCTTCAGTTTGAAACACGAAACTGTCACCGCAGTATTTTTTAAACTCGCAAGCGTCGTGTTTGACACGATCAGCCAGATTATTCAATGGGTCGTTACCGTCAATGGCAAAACGTCCGTTGCCCGTTTTAATATCGAATGCCAGCACAAAAGTTTGACTGTAGGCTTTGTCGGTAACTTTTTCGGTAAAACTGCGGCTTTTACCAAAACTGAACCAGCCGATTTTGATTTTACCGCCGCTGCTGCGTTGAAGTTCCCTATATACTTCTTGGTAATCAGTCAGTAAACCAACGAAAAACTCCGCGCTGCTATTGGCTGTTTCTCGGACTTTTTCACCGTTTAAGCAAGTATTGACTGCGATGCGTTCGCGGTTGCTTTCATAACCGCCACCAATCCATTCCACCACACCATAATTGGGTTCGGTGAGGTCGGGCGGGAAGTTGTCACAAACGGCATGTAGCTCAGAACTAAAAGGGACAAATAAGATAAGTAAAAAAAAGAATTTTTTCATATGTATTACCCTTCGGCGAATAGTTGACTCTATAAAGTGTACAACTACTTGCTTTCTATGTGACGCGGAGAACAAGTAACTCACTGTTCCGAATAGTATTCCAAAAAATCCCCTCAAACAACATTCCCTCCCCCCACAAACGCAAAACGGCCAACACCACCCAAAGTAGTGTTAGCCGTTCCCTGCTCACGCAGTCAGCGTATGTCTTAAGCTAAAGCAGCTTTCGCTTTTTCAGCTAAGGCAGCAAACGCATCTTTATTAAAGACCGCTAACTCTGCCAACATCTTACGATCCACTGCGACATTCGCTTTATGTAAACCGTCGATCATACGGCTGTAGGATAAACCGCACTCACGCGCACCCGCGTTAATACGTGCAATCCATAACGCACGGAACTGACGTTTACGTTGACGACGGTCACGATACGCATATTGCCCCGCCTTGGTCATTGCCTGTTTGGCAACACGGAACACATTGCGACGGAAACCACGGTAACCTTTAGTCGCTTGAAAAACTTTCTTGTGACGCGCGCGCGCAATCACACCACGCTTGACTCTAGCCATTCGTCATCATCTCCTAAGCGTAAGGTAATAAACGGGAAACCATCTTAGTATCAGACTCATGAACTTCACATGGTCCGCGTAAGTGGCGTTTTTGCTTAGTCGTTTTCTTCGTCAAGATATGACGACGAAAGCCTTGGCCTCGCTTGAAGCCGCCTGATGCTGTGCGACGGAAACGCTTTGCCGCACCGCTACTAGATTTTAATTTAGGCATGAGTTATCTACTCCGCATTGTCTCCAAAACTGGAGAAGTTTTTAGTTAGATTTTTTCGGCCCTAACACCATGACCATTTGCCGACCTTCCATTTTCGGGAACTGTTCAACAGTGCCGTACTCAATCAAGTCTTGTTCAATTCGTTTCAGTAATTGTTGACCCAACTCTTGGTGAGCCATTTCACGTCCACGAAAACGCAAAGTGATCTTGGCTTTATCGCCGTCTTCAAGGAAACGCATCAGGTTGCGTAGTTTGACCTGATAGTCTCCCTCATCAGTACCAGGACGGAATTTAATTTCCTTAACCTGTACCTGCTTCTGCTTTTTCTTGGCAATTTGACGTTTCTTGTTTTGTTCAAACTGAAACTTGCCAAAGTCCATAATACGACAAACTGGTGGCTTTGCTTGGGGCGCAATTTCCACCAAGTCCAAATCTGCTTCCTGTGCGTATTGTTGGGCTTCGCGGTTTGAAACAATACCGACTTGCTCGCCCTCAGCGTCAATTAAACGCACTTTAGGTGCAGTGATCTGCTCATTGAGGCGCGTGGGTTTTTCAGCAGCGATGGCTTGGTTTCCTCCAAATTTAGTGTGCAGTATCCGCTTTTAGGCGATCTATGAGGGCATCAACCGTCATAGCACCAAGGTCATCGCCAGAACGAGTACGCACAGTCACTTGTTGATTTTCAACTTCCCGTTCACCGATAACCAGTAAAAACGGAATCTTTTGCAAAGTATGCTCGCGTATCTTAAAGCCGATCTTTTCATTTCTCAAGTCAGCTATGGCACGGAAGCCACTGTTTTGCAAGCGTTGGCAGACTGATTGTGCATAGTCTGCAAAACGATCTGTAATATTGAGGACGGCGACTTGCGTCGGTGCCAACCACAACGGGAACGCGCCCGCATGTTCTTCAATCAGAATACCGATAAAGCGTTCTAAAGAACCTAAAATCGCACGGTGTAACATTACCGGTACTTGGCGACTGCCGTCCGCTGCCACATATTCCGCACTTAAGCGACCGGGCATAGAGAAGTCAACCTGAATCGTGCCGCATTGCCACACCCGACCAATCGAGTCTTTTAAGGAAAACTCAATTTTAGGCCCGTAGAATGCGCCTTCACCGGGTTGTAATTCCCACGGTAATTCTTTGCTGTTTAAAGCTAATTCTAAGGCTTTTTCCGCTTTGTCCCACACTTCATCACTGCCAACCCGTTTTTCTGGACGAGTGGATAATTTAATGATGACGTGGTTAAAGCCGAAATCAGCATACACTTTAAACAGTAAGTCAATAAAGGCACTGACTTCGCTTTGAATTTGGTCTTCAGTACAGAAAATGTGTGCATCATCTTGTACGAAGTTACGCACCCGCATTAAACCGTGCAATGTGCCGGATGGTTCGTTACGGTGACAAGAACCGAATTCTGCCATACGCAATGGCAAATCGCGGTAACTGTGCAAGCCTTGGTTATAAATTTGAATATGACATGGGCAGTTCATCGGTTTAACTGCATAATCACGGTTTTCTGAAGCCGTGGTGAAAATCATGTCACCAAATTTATCCCAATGCCCTGATTTTTCCCATAAAGAACGGTCAACCAGTTGCGGGGTGTGTACTTCTTGATAGCCATTTTCGCGCAAGACGCGGCGAATATAAGCTTGAATTTGTAAATAAATATTCCAGCCGTGGTCGTGCCAAAACACCATACCGGGTGCTTCTTCTTGCACATGGAATAAATCAAGCTGCTTGCCTAATTTACGGTGATCCCGTTTTTCCGCTTCTTCTAAACGGTGTAAATAGGCGGCTAAGTCTTTTTTATCCGTCCATGCTGTGCCGTAAATGCGTTGTAACATCTCGTTTTTAGAGTCACCACGCCAGTAGGCACCGGCTAGTTTCATTAATTTAAATGCTTTAATTTTGCCCGTATTTGGCACATGCGGGCCGCGACATAAGTCGATAAAATCGCCTTGTCGATACAAGGAAATATCCTGATTTTCGGGAATCGAGGCAATAATTTCGGCTTTATAGTCCTCGCCCATCTCTTTGAAAAATTTAACCGCGTTATCGCGTGGCATCACTTCGCGTTGCACTTGGAAATCTTGCGACGCTAATTCAGCCATTTTTTTCTCGATAGCCTCTAAATCATCAAAGGAAAAACCTTCTTTATAGGCGAAATCGTAATAAAAACCGTCTTCAATCACGGGGCCAATCGTGACTTGTGCTTCTGGGTATAAAATTTTGACCGCTTGCGCTAATAAGTGGGCGCAAGAATGGCGAATAATTTCTAAACCTTCTGGGCTTTTTTCGGTGATGATCGTCAATGCCGTGTCATCTGTTAATACGGCAGAGGTATCTACTAATCGTTCATCGATTTTGCCAGCTAACGCCGCTTTAGCCAGCCCTTTACCGATACTGGCTGCGACTTCCGCAACAGTCACCGGCTGATCAAATTGCTTCTGACTTCCGTCAGGTAAGGTAATGATGGGCATGGGAAATTTCCGTCAGTCAAGAATGTTTACGCTTTACTGTCGTAACCGCAGGAAGGTTGGAATAGGCAGAAAATATATAAGGAATGGTAGGCGCGAGTGGGATCGAACCACCGACCACCACCATGTCAAGGTGATGCTCTACCACTGAGCTACGCGCCTGTCACATAAAGAAGAAATAATAACACAGTCAGTTGTTAGATACAAACCTAAATTGCTAGTTTTTTAGGCTGTTAGCGAGTTGTTTTGCTCGCTGGCTAACAAGATGGGGAGGGATTATACAAGAAATTGTTAAAAATGCTAGTAGATTTGTTTCGTAGGGTGTGCGAAATGCCGCCACTGAGCTTTATTGTGGCAATACAGTTTCTCGGCATTTTGCGCACGCGGATGGGTTCTAACGTAAGTCAGATTTTTCCGCGTTCGCACCGCAAAAAGACGCGGCGCAAACCCTACCCCAACCGCCGCCGCTGTCTCAGCAATAAAAACAAGAAAAACGGCGCACCTAATAAAGCCGTTAAAATCCCAATCCGCAGTTCTTGCGGTGCTAAAATACTGCGAGCAATGCTATCAAGACACACCATTAACAATGCGCCGGTTAAGGCACTGGCAGGCAATAAATAACGATGTTGAGGGCCAATTAATAAGCGCACGATATGCGGCACAACTAAACCAATAAAACCGATCATTCCACTCACTGCCACCGCCGATGCTGTCAGCAACGCCGCCCCCATTAAAATAATCCGCTTCACCCGCTCCACTTCCACGCCTAAACTTTGCGCCGTTTCACGTCCGGTCAACAACAAGTCTAAATCGCGGCTATAAAACAGCGCGACAGTGATGCCAATCACCGTGCAAGGCACAATTAAACCGACGTGTGTCCATGTGCGACTTTCTAAACTGCCCAGCAGCCAGAAAATGATTTGGGTCGCAATTTCATAATCTTGCCAGACTAAGGTGATTAAAAAAGAGGTTAACGCGCCGATAAACGCATTCACCGCAATACCGGCTAACAACAGCGTTGCCATCGGCGTTTCACCTTGCCAAGTGGCTAAGCTGTATACCGTAAACAAGGCGATAAACGCGCCGACAAAAGCAAACGCCGGTAAATACAAAATGCTCACGCTGGCTAATCCCGTGACCAAAGCCAAAACCGCGCCTAACGCTGCACCGGAACTCGTGCCGATAATATCCGGCGAGGCGAGCGGATTTTGTAACAAGCCTTGCATTTGCGCTCCTGCCATCGCCAAGCTTGCGCCGACTAAGGCAGCAACTAAAATGCGCGGCATGCGGATTAGCCAAATAATGCTGTGTTCAATGGAGTGTTCTGTTAAATCAGGCTGGATAATCGGTTGAAATAATATCGTGACCACTTGTGACACGGGCAAGGCGACGCTACCTAAACCCAAAGCAATCACGCACGCTGCCAGCAAAGCCAAGCCGCTGGCAATGAAAAAAACAGGCGGTGAAATCATGCCGCCGACTTATTTCACTTGTAACCAGAAGGTGACGGGGCCGTCATTGGTTAAACCGACTTTCATATCTGCGCCAAACTCGCCGATCTCAATTTTGTTTGGATATTGCGCTTCGGCTTGCTCACAGAAATAGCTGAATAAGGCTAAACCTTGTTCTGGCGGTGCGGCAGGGGTAAAACTGGGGCGCATACCTTTGCGCGTATCAGCGGCTAAAGTAAATTGTGGCACTAATAACACGCCGCCGTTACAGCCGCGCACGCTTAAATTCATTTTATCCTCAGCATCAGGAAACACTCGATAACCCAGCAAACGGTCTAATAAACGATCCGCCTGCTGTTCGGTGTCGTCTCGCTCTACGCCGACTAACACTAACAAACCCTGTTCAATACTGGCGATTAAATGCCCTTCTACTGTCACACTGGCTTGCGTGACGCGCTGTAACAATCCAATCATTTTACGAGTTACCCTAATATTTATCCCGATACTGACGTATATGCTATAACAGGAAGGCTTGCTTTGTCTTATGGTGTAGTTAAGTCACTGTCATTAAGTTAAGCGTTGTCACGGTCTTGTAGGGCGGATAAGGCGTAAGCCGTCATCCGCCGCAAGCGGTTTGGTTCAAGCTTCAAGCGCATGATGTCAGATGGCGGCTAAAGCCTTATCCGACCTACAAACGTGCTTAACTTAATGGCAGTGTGTAGTCAAGTGCGTCAACTCGTAGGGTGGAATAGCGCAGCGTATTCCACCACCGTAACAGCAACACCGTGTCAAACACGAATCCTTATATCACCGACTCAACTCAAACAGTGGCCTCAGCCGATGAAACTACAACAACTCCGTTATATTTGTGAAGTGGTGAAACGCGGCATGAATATCTCGCAAGCAGCGGAAGGGATTTACACTTCACAACCCGGTATTAGCAAGCAGATTCAGTTATTAGAAGAAGAATTAGGCGTTAAGATTTTTGTACGCAGTGGCAAACAACTCAGCGGTTTAACCCCTGCGGGCAATGAAATTCTTAAACTTTCTAGCGATATTTTGCAGCAAGTGGACAACATTCGCCGCGTGGCGGAAGAATACAGCCACGACAAACGCGGACAACTGTCCATCGCCACCACGCATACCCAAGCCCGTTACGCGCTGCCGCCCGTGATTAGCCGTTTTATCCAGCAATACCCCGAAGTGGTGTTACACATGCACCAAGGCACGCCGATGCAAATTTCTGAATTAGCGGCAAGCGGTCAAGTGGATTTTGCCATTGCTACCGAGGCGTTAGAACTGTTTGATACTTTAATCATGATGCCGTGTTATCGATGGAACCGCTGCATTTTAGTGCCGCATGCTCATCCTTTAGCGCAAACTCGCCCGCTTAGCCTAAGTGCCTTAGCACAATATCCGCTTGTCACTTATGTATTTGGTTTTACTGGGCGTTCTCAGTTAGACGATGCGTTTAGACAACAGGATTTAGAGCCTAATGTGGTATTCACGGCGGTGGATGCGGACGTAATTAAAACCTATGTGCGTTTAGGTTTAGGTGTCGGGATTGTGGCAAAAATGGCTTATCACCCACAGCAAGATGCTGATTTACAGGCGTTAGATGCGAGTCATTTATTCCCGTCCAGTATCACAAAAATTGGGTTTCGGCGCGATATGTTTTTGCGGGGTTATATGTATGATTTTATGGAGTATTTCGCGCCGCATTTGACACGTCAGCGGGTGTTGAAGGCTTTGCAGCAGACTAGCCGTGAAGCGTTGGATCATTTGTTTGATGATGTGGTGTTGCCGGAGTATTAAAGTGTGGATAACTCGTTCCCACCGTCTCACGGTGGGAATGCATGCCGCGTCGCTCCAGCGGCGCGAGTTAAGCTAACACGATGATTGATATACAGTTCAGAGTATTAGACGTGCCGCTGGAGCGACACGATAGGCATTCCCATCAGGATGATGGGAACGAGAAGCCTATACCGCATGGCTCACTCTTTGCAAAACTGGAGAAAAGCCCTCGCCCCCACCCACATGAAGGGCTAACAGCTTGTTTTATTAAAAACTTCTCCAACTGTGACCCCTAATGCTCATGAACACACACGCTGTTTTCAATTCCTCTCGCTTAAGCCGTTTATCCCTGCGCACCGTGCTGATCATCTTATTTGTCAGCTTAATCGTCACCGCAGTCGCCTTAACCGGTTATTTATCCTTCCAAAATGGACAACGTGCCGTCGGTGAATTAGCTACCGCCTTACGCAAAGAAATCACCGCACATATCCGGCAAAAGCTAATTGATTACCTAGACACACCGCATTTAATTAATCAAATTAACGCTAAAGTTGTGGAACAAGGTTTATTAGATTTTAACGATGCTGAGGCGGTGCGCCGTTTTTTAACAGAACAAATTCATTTGCCACAATTTAAAACCGTGAGTTACATCGCATTAGCCAGCGAGCAACCGCATTATTACGGCGTGCGTTTATTAGACAGTGGTCGAGTGAAATTTGAGCAATTAGATGCAACGGGTTTGAATTTAGAAACATGGGCGACCGATGAGCAAGATAAGCCTTCAGAACAAGTCGCCACCACGCCGCGTTATGATCCGCGTATGCGGCCTTGGTATCAAATGGCAAGCAGTGCCGGTAAGCCGGTTTGGACAGATATTTATACTTATTTTGCAGGCGATAATATCAGCATTTCAGCCAATAATCCGCTATATGATGCGCAGGGCAAATTATTAGGCGTGGCTAGCACCGATTTAATGTTATCCGACATCGGTGATTTTCTAAATACCTTAAAAATTAGCCCGAATGCACAAACTTTTATTATGGAACGCTCAGGCGCATTAATTGCCAGTTCTGCGTTAAATCCGCCGGTTCATATTGCCAATGGTGAAGTGCATCGTTTATTCGCCACAGAAAGTCATAATGAATTAATTCAAGAAACCGCGTTATTTTTACAACAGCATTTCGCTAATTTGCAGCAAATTAAAACCGACCAGCAGTTAAGTTTTAAACAACAAGGCGAGCGGATTTATCTGCAAATCACGCCGTTACAAGACGGGCGCGGTTTAGATTGGCTGATTGTAGTGGCGATTCCTGAACAGGATTTTATGGAGCATATCCACGCCAATAATCGCACGACCTTAATTTTGTGTTTAGTCGCCTTGGGCATTGCCTTGTTGGTGGGGGCTTATACCGCGCAATGGTTGGTGCAACCCTTATCCGCGTTGACTGAAGCGGCGAAAAAGTTGGCAACCGGCGCAATGCAACAGCGTTTGCCGACACAACGCAAAGATGAAATCGGCGATTTAGCGCGCTCGTTTGAGGTGATGGCAACGCATTTACAGGCACGCACGCAGGAATTAGAACAGAAAAATATTGCCCATGAACAAGCCCGCGTGGCGGCAGAAGCGGCGAATCAGGCCAAAAGCGCGTTTTTAGCCAATATGAGCCATGAGTTTCGCACCCCATTAAATGCAATTATTGGTTATACCGAGGTGTTACAAGAGGAGGCTGCCGAGCGTGGTTGTGCGGATTTAGTGCCGGATTTAGAGCATGTGCAGTTAGCGGGCGAGCAGTTGTTAACGCTGATTAGCGATGTGTTGGATATTTCTAAAATTGAAGCGGATAAAATGGAATTGCATTACACGCAATTTGATGTCGCGCAATTAGTGCGGCAAGTGGTGGCGTTAATGCAACCGAGTTTAAACGGCAATCAATTGCAAATTGCCTGTCCTGAATATATCGGTTTTTTATTTGCTGATGTACAGAAAACGCAGCAGATTTTACAGAATTTATTAAGCAATGCGATTAAGTTCACACAACGCGGCGAGATTAGTTTACGGGTGGAACGCAATCCGAATTGGTTTAATTTTCAGGTGATGGATACGGGGATTGGCATTGAACCGGAGAAATTAGCGGTGATTTTTGAACCGTTTGCACAGGCGGATAATTCCAGCACACGGGTGTATGGCGGCGTGGGTTTAGGTTTGTATTTGTGCAAGCGTTATTGCGAGATGATGGGCGGGCAGATTATTGTGGATAGTCGGGTTGGGCGCGGGAGTGTGTTTACAGTGCAGTTGCCGGTTAAGGGTGTGGTGAGAGGGAAGTTGTTGGGGTAGTTTGAGATGTGTGGTTTTGTTGCCAATTGGGTGTGTTTACACTAATCTGCATTATTATTTAAATCAATACGGTATTTAACAATGGAAGCTATTCGCACGATTTATGACAATGCACCTGCTGAAATTCAGTTACGTTTACCTGAAGCACTGCAACAGCGTCGAGTTGAGGTGATTATTTTGGCATTAGATGAAGAACAAACGATTGTGGCAAAACCTCCAGCAACAGGAAAGCGTTATAAAACAATAGCGGTGGATACTCGTGTTGTGTTGTCGCGAGATGAGTTGCATGAGCGATAAAATTTTTGTTGATACCAATATTTGGATTTATGCACATTTAGAGCAGGAAAATGATCCAAAGTGGCAAAAAGCTAATGCACTGATAGAAATGGATTGTCGATACGTCATTAGCACTCAGGTTTTAAATGAGTATTATGTGGCTATGTTAAAAAATAAAGTCAGTGATGCTTATATCCAAGAAAACGCATTAGCCATGATGCGTTTTTGCGATGTTCAACTCTTGACTTTACCCGTCATTCAACAGGCTTATCATATCCGTTCACATTATGGCTTTTCTTACTGGGACAGCTTAATTATTAGCGGCGCATTACAGGCAAACTGTAATTTACTCTATTCAGAAGATATGCAGCATAAACAGCTTATTGAAAATAGTTTGTTGATTGTAAATCCATTTAAAAATTCTTAAAATCTGCTGTATTTACCCCATTTTTATCTTGCCGTTAAGGGAGTCTGTTATGAGTGCAGATAAGCTTCAGTTGTCTGATTTTTTAGTGGCGTTGCGGTCGGAGTTGCAGACGGCGCAGGCCAAGGCCGCCAATGAGGATTTAAAGTTTGCCATTGAGAATATTGAGGTAGAGGCGCAGATTACGGCTAGCCAAGAGGATCACGCTAGCGGTGGGATTAAGTTTTGGGTGTTGAATGCTGAGGGTGGCGAGAAGCTGAGTTCACAAGTCGTGCATAAGGTGAAATTGTCGATGAAGCCGATGTTGGAGAGTGGTGGGGATTTAAAAGTCAGTGGCAAAGTGAATCAGCGTCCAGATTAGATTTAAGTTATGCGTGATAACGAACTCTTAATTGAAATTTTTGCAGCCTCGGCAGATAAACAACTCCAGATTTCAACTGGTTATCCTATTGCGCCTGATTGTGTGATTACGGCACGGCATGCGGTTTTTTTCGAGGATGCAACAGGTTATAACCATCGAGCAGCACAGATTGAGTTACGTTGGCATTATTTGAAAGGTGATTGGATAGCACTTAATCCTGCAAATTGTATTGTGTGGCAGCATGATGATTTTGATGTTGTGTTATTGCGTTGCCCTTTTCCTGAAAATGCCCAGCGTTATGGTCGTTTATCCCAGCAGCGCCCTCAGCTAGGTATGGAGTGGGGGAGTGAAGGGTTTGCTGAAGTTGGTCAGCGCGGTAATACTCGTTTACCGGTTAAGTTTTGGGGGGATATGCCTAATGCGGGTAATGCCGATCAAAATACTTTTGTGGTTCGCGTAAAAGCGTCAACGGATAATCGCGATTTGTTGCAAGGGATTTCCGGTGCACCTGTAATGCTTCAACATGATGAAATTTTAGGCATTATTGAAAGTTGTCCAGCGCATTTTGATGCTGAGCGTTTGCATGCTACAGCAAGTTATCAACTATTACAGATTTCAGAGTTTCGTCAACACATTAAATCCAATTCAATAGAATCCTCTC
>QKBZ01000243.1 GCA_003245895.1 Beggiatoa sp. | reverse complement strand
CCTCTCGACGACTGCTGTCAAGTTGCAATAAGACAGCCAGATTGTTGAGTGTAGTCGCCACATAAGGCAAATAGACGGCGGGTTGCTGTTGCGACAGTTGTTGGTAAATATCTAAATTTTCTGTATAAAGCTGCTCTGCTTGTCTACGTTGGTTAGTGTCTGCATACAACACCGCTAAATTATTCAATACTCTTGAAAACAAGCCTTGCGGCTTTCCTTCCTGTTCCCTCAACTGCTCCAAAATAGGCTCAAATTCCCGAATCGCCTGCTTATGCTGATTTTGCGCTCTTAACAAATCCGCATAAGTAAACCCATACTCCAAATTCTCCTCATTACTCTGTTTCCATGCCTTTTTTAACTCTGGCAATGCCTGTTCAGCTTTCCCCGCTAACTGCAACGCCTGACCAATAATAAAATGCACTTGCGACTGCTGCTGAACCAGATCATCACCATCGGCTTTTAATGGCTCTAACAAACTCACCACCGCATCAAACTCACCTTCTTGCAACAAAGCCTCTGCCTGTGTAATCAAGGCTTGCTGACTGTTACTCGTTGCAGGCTGTGCTTTTAAAGCTTCTAACTCTGTTTTCACACTCTCATAACGCTTAACCCAAGCCTCTGCCTCGGCTTTTAACTGCTCAATCTTAGACTGACGCACGTCCAGCAAATCATTTAAATTCGACTCAGTTCGCGCATGCTCACGTTGCCAATTCTCTAAAAACGCCGTCAAACTGGCCTGCAACTTAGGCGGCAAACTCGCGCACTCAATCGTGATAGAACTGCCCGCCACATCCCCCATAATCGGCGAACAATCCCCCGCAGTCTGCTGATCATTAAACGCCCAAACCGTCTGACAACCACATAACAAACCCACTAACAACACACGACGCATGCGCCAGCCCTCCCTAAGCTGAATAACTGAAACTACTTTTTATCACAATTAATACTAATCTGAGAACCCTCAATATTACCGCCTACAATCGGCGCACAATCCCCCAAAGTTGACATATTCCCACCCTGTCCAAACACACCCCACAACACCACAATCAACAACACACCACTTGCCAACCCCAACCAAACCCCATACCGCCGACCAAACTGCTGCCCCCGCACCCACACCGGCACAGACTGCCGCCCCTCCCCCAACGCCTGCCAATCATAAGCAGGCCGTAACGACTGCGCCAAAGGCCACAACTCCGCTAACCGCCCTTGATTATCCAACAAGCGCAACAACTCCGCCGCCAACTGCTGCCGCGAAAAATGTGTTAAATCATCTATCTCTAACGGCAAATTGTAAAAAAAGCCCTGCAACTCCGTTTTATCAAACTCATGCAATAACAAATCGCGTAAGGCATTTTGTAAATGTAAATCCATGATTTATCATCCCCATGTGTTCGTGACGCAGGCGCGTCGGGACTTGCTACCACGCAAAGCGCGTGGGAGCTAGAAAACTGTTTTCTCGTTCCCATCGTCCCGATGGGAATGCATACTGTGTCGCTCCAGCGGCACGTTTAGTCGCATAAACTGTCGTTTGCGCCGTCTTGTAGGGCGGATAAGGCGTAAGCCGTCATCCGCCGCAAGTGGCTTGGTGCAAGCTTCAACTGTGTTATGTCGGATGACGGCTAAAGCCTTATCCGACCTACAAACTGATTCGCGCCGCTGGAGCGACGCAGCATGCATTCCCATCGAAAGACGATGGGAACGAGAAAAAACCACTCCCCAAAACGCAAAAAAGCCCAACAAAACCTCAATAGCCACGCTATCAAACCTCTGTTGGGCTTCATTTGCTCGTTTTTAGAAAAAGAGCTTAACGAATTATCTGTTTATCTAAAAGCAGTCGGCGCGATTTGGAACACATTCCACTCAACACTTACACTTCCTCAGAAACCGCCTCAACCGACTCCTGCACCTGTACCCGCAATAAATGAATCCGGCGACTATTAGAGCGCACCACCTCAAAATAAAAATTATCTAAGGTCAAAGATTCACCGCGTTTAGGCATATGTCCAAACGCCTGCAACAACAAGCCGCCGATGGTATCAAACTCTTCATCACTGAAGCGTGTGCTGAAAAAATCGTTAAATTCCTCAATCGGCGTTAAGGCCAGCACCGAATACAAATTATCACCGCGCTGCTTAATGAACACTTGATCATCAAAATCGTGCTCATCATCAATATCGCCGACAATCTGCTCAATCACATCTTCAATGGTGACTAAACCTGCGACACCGCTATACTCATCCACCACAATCGCCATATGATTACGACTGCTACGAAAATCGCGCAATAACACATTTAAACGCTTGCTCTCAGGGATAAACACCGCAGGGCGCATTGCCTCACGCATATTAAACGGCTCTGAACTGCCGGTGGCGTAATAATCTAATAAATCTTTAGCGAGAAAAATCCCTTGCACATCATCGCGATTCTCGCTGATGACGGGGAAACGGGAGTGGCCTGATTCAACAATGATTTGAATCAACTTTTCGGGAGGTGCGTTAAGGTCTAACATCACCATTTGCGCACGCGGAATCATGATGTCACGCACATGCATTTCTGAAACTTGCAACGCACCTTCAATCATTGCCAACGTGTCTAAAGTGAAAAGACCACGTTGTTGCGCGTCGCGCAGTAAATGTAAGATACCATCTTTATCTAAGGGATCACGGTTGATGGCTTGTGAAATGCGGGAAAACCATGACAAAGTAGAAGAGGGGGGGGTCATTGTTCTGTCGTTGTGTAGGGGTTGGGATAACCAAGCGAGTGGAGGATGTTAATTTCAAGATGCTCCATTGCTTCAGCCTCATCATCGGTTAAATGATCATGCCCCAGCAAATGTAACACCCCATGAATCACTAAATGCGCCCAATGTGCATCTAATGCCTTAGCTTGCGCCTCGGCCTCAGTCGCCACCACAGGTGCGCAAATCACAATATCACCTAATAACGGCAATGTCAGCCCAGGTGGATTTTCAAACGGAAACGAGAGCACATTAGTCGGCCCTGTTTTATGCCGCCATGTCTCGTTTAATTCCTGTCCTTCCGCTAAATCGACAATACGAATGGTCAATTCGCTGTCTTCAGCACGTTGTTGCTGCTCTAAAGCGGTCATCACCCAGCGTTGCAACTCGGCTTCGCTGGGCAAATTAGCAGCTTCACTGGCGTATTGTACGTCAAGATCAATCATCATTGCGGTAATACTCATCATCTCGGCGCGGTTCTGCGGCATCGTAAGCGTCGATAATACGCGCCACAAGCGGATGTCGAACCACATCTTTAGATTCAAAAAAGGTGAAGCTAATGCCTTCGACTTTGCGCAAAATGTTTAACACATGGCGCAAACCGGATTGCGTGTTGCGCGGTAAATCAACTTGCGTGATGTCACCGGTAATCACCGCAGTCGAGCCAAAACCAATCCGTGTTAAAAACATTTTCATTTGTTCCACGGTGGTATTTTGCGCTTCATCCATGATGATGAATGACTCGTTTAAGGTACGACCGCGCATGTAAGCTAAAGGCGCAATCTCAATCACATTGCGCTCAATCAATTTGCCCACACGCTCAAAGCCTAACATCTCGTATAAGGCATCGTATAAAGGGCGCAAATAGGGATCAACTTTTTGATTTAAATCACCGGGTAAGAAACCGAGTTTTTCCCCAGCTTCCACCGCAGGCCGGACTAAAATTAAGCGGCGTACAGTTTCGCGCTCTAAGGCTTCCACTGCGCTGGCAACGGCTAAATAAGTCTTACCCGTACCGGCAGGGCCAATACCGAAATTAATATCATGACGTGCAATATTGTTTAAATAACGGCGTTGGTTAGGGCCACGACCTTTCACCACACCGCGACGGGTACGGATAACAACTTCCGCCCCTTCGGCAACAGTTTCTAAATCTTCTAAATCAGTATCCACAGTTTCTGAGGGCGCATTAAAAGTAGCAACAGCTTCGTCAACACTGGCAGGTTGCGAAAATAAATGTACACGTTCGGGGCTTAAGGTTTCATGGCGTGTGGCGCGGTATAAGTGTTGTAACACTCGTGCCACACCTTGCACATTTTCGGCTGAACCCACGATGCGAAATTGATGACCACGGTTATGAATTTCAACTTGAAACCGGTGTTCCAATTGACGTAAATGCTGGTTAAATTGACCACATAAATTGGCCAAGCGTTGATTATCTAACGGTTCTAAACTGAAATCGTGATTGACCACGTTAACAGCGGCAGTTTGTTTAGATAACACGGACTGCATGAGACTCCTTCCCCAAAAGGGGGAAACAGAAAAGTAAAGTAAGTTGCGGGCAGTGCTTGACTACCCGCAGGCAATTACGCCACATTCTCTAACGGATCAGCGACTAATTCGCCGCGCAGAGAGTTGGGTAACGCCTCTGTGATTTTGACGGACACAAATTGTCCAATCAACTGCGCCGCGCCGCTAAAATTCACTACGCGGTTATTCTCAGTACGACCCGATAATTGCTCTGGGTCTTTACGCGATGGACGTTCGACTAAAACCGTTTGTACTGTGCCCACCATTTGCGCACTAATGGCTTGCGCCATTTCATTAATCCGTTGTTGCAATTGCGCTAAACGGTCTTTTTTCACTTGCATTGGCACGTCGTTGGGAAAGTCGGCGGCAGGCGTACCGGGTCTGGCACTGTAAATAAAGCTGAATGAGTGATCAAAGCCAATGTCTTCAATTAATTGCATGGTCGCGGCAAAGTCTGCATCCGTTTCACCAGGGAAACCGATGATGAAATCAGACGACATGCTAATATCAGGCCGAATCTCGCGCAGACGGCGGATTTTCTGCTTATATTCTAAGGCGGTGTGACCGCGTTTCATGCGGCTTAACACTAAATCAGAACCACTTTGCACCGGCAAATGTAAATGGCTAACCAATTGTGGCACTTGCGCGTAGACATTGATCAACTCGTCGGTGAATTCTACCGGATGCGAGGTGGTGTAACGAATGCGCTCAATGCCTTCGATTTCAGCGACATAAGTGATTAATAAGGCTAAATCGGCAATATCGCCATCTGCCATGCGTCCGCGATAAGCGTTTACATTTTGGCCTAATAAATTGACTTCGCGCACGCCTTGTTGTGCAAGGCTGACCACTTCGGCGATCACATCGTCAAAGGGACGGCTGACTTCTTCGCCACGGGTGTAAGGCACCACGCAGAATGTGCAGTATTTGCTACAGCCTTCCATGATGGAAACGAACGCGGTTGGCCCTTCGGCGCGTGGTTCGGGCAAGTTGTCGAATTTCTCAATTTCGGGAAATGATACGTCGATGGCGGCTTTATGCGTGCGTTGCGCTTCGGTGATCAATGCTGGTAAGCGGTGCAAGGTTTGTGGACCGAAAATGACATCGACATAAGGCGCACGGGCGCGAATCGCTGCCCCTTCTTGACTGGCAACGCAGCCACCGACACCAATAATTAAATCGGGGTTTTGTTGTTTTAATTCTCGCCACATGCCCAGTTGAGAAAACACTTTTTCTTGTGCTTTTTCTCGAATCGAGCAGGTATTTAATAACAATACGTCTGCTTGTTCAGGGTCATCAGTGGGTTCTAGTTGATGTGCAACTTTTAATGCGTCTGCCATGCGTGAAGAATCATATTCATTCATTTGGCAGCCAAAAGTTTTAATGTAGAGCTTACGTCCCATGCCTATGTTTCAGTTCTCGGTCGGTGAACAAAAAGAAGTGTCTATTGTAACGGTTATCGGTAGGCAGTCCAAATATTGTTAAGGTGTTGTTTGTCCTGATTTACCGGCTTAATTAAGCAAAACAATAGTCAGAGTTGCGCGTTTTTGCAATCTATTGCTGAGTGCTTTGCATTCGCGCCGCAAAAAATGCGGCGCAACGCAGTTGCATTCTTGTAGGATGGGCTGACGAAGGAAGCCCATCGTTTACCGTGATGAAACCGCGACTGATGGGCTTCGTGCCTCAGCCCATCCTACACGCATTGCAGTTCTTCGCTAAGGGGGAGTCAATCCTACTTAGCAGGATTTCTAAGCCAAGCATCTCGAATCAGCTTCCGACCTAAATCCACTGGAATTAAGATAAGTGCCATCGCTAACACATATCCCCATTCCTCTAGTGACAAGCCCACTGTACGCAGTATTTCTCCACCATAAGTGATAAAAATCACTTGTACTAACATGATGAACGGGATAATGATGGAAAATAAGCGATTTTCCAATAAATGCGAAAACAGGTTTACACTTTCAGTACGAGCGTTAAACGTGTTGAAAATATGCATAAACACAAAGAAGGCAAAGAAAGCAGTTAAAAATTGCGCTTCCGCTTCGTCAGAGCCGATGGCATGACCGCCAGAAAACAACGCTTGCGTGAAATCGCTGGTTAAGAAAATGATGCTCAATAACGCAGCAACGCCACCATTTAACAACACGGCTGACCACATATCTTGGTTAATTAACGGCTCATCGCGGGCAATCGGTTTTTCTTGTAAATAACGAGCTAATGCCGCTTCACCGGCAAAGGCTAAACCGGCAAAGGTGTCCATGATGATGTTTAACCATAACAATTGCGTCATGGTTAACGGCAACTCAAAGCCAAAGAATGGCCCTAAAAAGGCCACGGCAACCGCCGACACATTCGCTGTTAATTGGAAAATCAAGAATTTACGAATCGACTTAAACAAAGTACGACCGTATAGCACTGAGCGCGTTAGCGAAGCAAAGTTATCATCTAAAATCACGATGTCGCTGGCTTCTTTAGTCATTTCCGTGCCGCTGCCCATAGCAAAACCGACATCGGCATTTTTTACCGCTGGCGCATCGTTAACACCATCGCCTGTCATGCCAACCACTAACCCCAGTGATTTGGCTAAACGTACTAAACGGCTTTTATCTGTCGGAAATGCCCGCGCCACCACGTATAAATGTGGCAGTAAGTGCAATACTTGATCATCACTTAACTCTGCCAATTCAGCAGAACTTAACACAGTCGCCTCGCGGTCGCCTTCTAATAAGCCGACATCGCGGGCAATCGCCTGTGCGGTGGTCTTCGCATCACCGGTAATCATAATGACATGAATACCGGCATCTTTTGCCGTTTTCACAGATTGGTAAGCCGTCGCGCGTAACTCATCGCGCATCGCAAACACGCCGACCAAAGTCAGTTCAGGCGGTAAGGTTTGATCTTCAGTAATCGGAGCTTGCGTGATCGCCACTGCGAGCAAGCGCATAGCGCGACCGGATAACTCATCCATTGCAGCTTGTAGCGGTGTTACATCGGTTAATGGCTGCGAGTCACCGTTAGCATCTAAGCAACGGGTGCAATTTTGCAAAATGACTTCCGGCGCACCTTTAACCAAGGTCAAGGCTGAAGCACCACCCAGTTGCGTCGCGGAAAACTTGCGTGCGCTACTGAACTGAATCATTTCCTCTACTGTTACGCCATCATCTTGGGCTAAATACGGTTGGATAAAGCGTAATAAAGCTTGTTCAGTGCGGTCTGCGCCGACTAATTTGGGATCATTGGGGTCGCTAGCATCAATCACTGCGCTAGTGTTATTGCGTAGCGAGAAAGCAGACATTTTGCGCAATTTTTCGGGAATATCGTCTAATGCTTCAAAACGGTCAGCAGTACCAATCACAAATTGACTGACCGACAAACTGCCTTCAGTTAAAGTACCTGTTTTATCAGTAAATAATAGATTTAAGCTGCCTGCGGTCTCAATGCCTAATAATTTGCGCACTAACACTTTTTCTCGCAGCAGTTTTTTCATATTTAACGCCAACACCATGGCAATCATCATGGGCAAGCCTTCCGGCACAGCCACCACGATGACGATAATGGCTAAAATAGCGGCAGTGACAAAATCAGCAATGATTACACCGGTTGCTTGTGAGAAATAGGCACTAATGCTTTCACTTTGCAACACGATATTGTTAAACATGAAAGCTAAAAAAATGAAACTAGCACCGATATAGCCAAATTTTGCGATTTGTTTGCCTAAAACAGATAATTTCACTTGTAGCGGAGACAGGCGATCTTCTGCTGACACCAAGGCTTTCATGGTTTGGCCATATTGGGTTTGTTCACCCACAGCGGTGATTTGCATCACTAATTCGCCATCAGTTAACAAAGCCGCTCGCCACACTTGATTCTCCTCGCTAGCCTGTTGGAGATCAGCATCTTTAGCCAATGATTTGCGTTGTACGGGTTCTGATTCACCGGTTAAAGCCGCTTCGTCAAACTCACCATGACCCGCGATGATGACTCCATCCGCAGGCACTGTATCCCCTGATTGCAATAACAATTGATCGCCGACCACGACATCATCAATTGCGACTTCCGTCAAATGCCCATTGCGAAAAACTTTGACTAAAATTTGAGAGGCTTCAGCTAATAATTGTTGAAATGACTGCTCGTTGCTGTATTCCGACCATGTAGCCACTAAAGTTGCAATGACTACTGCTAAGGCAATACCAAAAATTTCATACCATTTGACATAGCTCATCAGCCATAAACTGGCAGTAATGACCAAAGCAACGATTAATACAATAATTAAAGGGTCTTTTAAGTTGTTGACTAATTTATCTAAAAAACCTTCTACCGTTTGGCTAGCAACTTGGTTGCTACCATTTTGTGCACGACTACTTTGCACTTCGGCATCAGTTAAGCCGTTAAAAGAAAACTTCATACAAAACCTCAAACATTAAACACATCACAACTAGCTATCTCAACTGAAACCAAACCTTGGTATTGCTTGCAGTTAGGACAGCATTCAACCTATTTCGCTGGAAAAATCAATAAAGGGGAGGCAGGTGATCGCCACAACGCTTCAGCATTTTGCCTAGCACAGTGCTAAAACACAATGGCATTAGACTTATTATGTCACAGGCATCCTTGGCCTTTGAGTAAAGCTATCTTTTCGCGTAGGTTGGATAAGGCGCACTGCAATTAAGTTAAGCGGTTTTATAGGGTTTGCGCCTCGTCCTTTTGCGATGCGAACGCGGAGAAGTCTGCATGATGTTAGAACTTCTCCGCGTGCGCAAAATGCCGAGAAAGTGTATTGCGACATATAAACTCAGTGGCGGCATTTCGTACACCCTACAAGCGTGCATGCCTTTAACTCAATGGCAGGGCGGATAAGGCAGCAGCCGTCATCCGCCGTAAAAGCTAAAAATCAGCCAGATATTCCGTATTCTAGCGATGTCAGATGACGGCTAACACCTTATCCGACCGACAAGATGCTTATGCAGCATGAACAATCGAATCAGCCGTTTGTAGCACAGACATTAATTGGCTGAGCCGCGTTAAGCCTTCAACCGTAGTCACGGCACTGGTGTTGATTAAACGCGGTTGCTGAACTTTGAGACAATCTATCGTTGCCACACAGCACACATTACCTTGTGGCTCGGTAGGTACAGGCATGGTGGCGTGAAAGTTTGGCGCAGCAAACTGTAATGTTAATGGAGTTTGATCAAAACGTGCCGCTTCACCGCTCAGGGCTTTATGATAATCCCAACAGAAAATCCAAATAAATCGAACATCCTCAAACCGTGTGATGGTTAACACTTCTTGATAGTATCCCTGTTTATCGCCTACGCCTTGGTCTTGGCTTAAACGAATGTACGGGGAGTGTTCACGATGGCCTAAATTGCCAAAGTAAACTAGCCCATGTTGCTGGGTTCGGGTTTCATACATAGCGGCTAAATCAAAATCAACGCCGAGATTCCATTGTAACGTGATGGTTAATGGTTCGGCGGGTAGGTCTGCTTCCGCGCCTTGCGCAGCGAGTTGCATAATTCACCTCAACAGTGGTGGATAAGGAGAGAATGGGCATAAAACACATTACGGTTGTCTATGATAGCCAATGCAGTTTACGGTTTTATGCGTTTGCTATGATAGATAAGTGTAACGGCTTAAGGTTAACATTTTAGGACGTTTTTCTAAATTCAAGGGGTTTTGACATTGTAAGACGAACGCATTTTTAATCATACTCCTCCTCATTTACGTCGTATAAAGCATAGTGCAATCTTATAACGGATTGCCAATGTGCTAATCATTAAAAAAGCCACCCTACCGAACAGATAGGGTGGCTTTGATTTATCAGTGCGTGATGGCAATCACCATCAGCACACGTTCAAGTTTACTCTTGCATCCAGAAGGTTGGTATTGGGCTAATCGTTGCGAACGGTTCACCAGAACCATCACCTTGACCTAATAAGCTTAAGTCATTGGATAACAAGCGAACCTCACCAGTACCATCTTCTTGGTTGTTGATGAACATCGGTACGATGTCAGAAGTAATACCTTCTCTTAACATTTGTGACCGATCAGAGGTACTTAAATCATCAGAAGTACCTTCGCCATCAAAGTTAAAGGCAGAGCCTGCGGTGAAGATATCCAAGGCATATAAGCGACTGTTGCCATCATTGCTGGTAGAACAAACAGTTTCGCTAGACAAGTCAGGTGGTGAGTAAGTGGTAAAGAACACCACACCATCTAACACAACAGGACTTGCTAAGCCTTTTTCGCCATCTTCTGCAACAAGGTTAATGTACCAACCATGACCCGCTTGCAAATCTTCAATGACGGCTGTTTGCTGATCAGCCGTACCAACTTGCAAGATATTATCTGTTAAATCAACTAAGTCACTGAGAACAGAGGTATGGAAGGTGGTATCTGCATCGCCATCTTTGGCATCTGCTTGGCCATCACCATCAACGTCTGGCAAAGTGTCAAGTGAGTAATCACGTAACGCATAGAATTGATCATCATCGACATCAGTGCCTAATGGGTGAGTACGATTACCGCTGGTGATTAACACTAAGTCATATTGGTCTTCAGCAGAGTAAATAGTGTCTGTGACCCGAATGACTTCTGGTGGATAGAAGAAGCGGCGTTCGACACTTGTACCGAACTTGCCTAAAACACCACCAACACCTTGGTAAGAACCACCAATACCAGCAATATCAATACGCCAAATTTGCCCCCCCATGTCACCGAAGTAAATGCGATCCATTGCACCATCGCCATCGATATCCATAAAGGCTAAGTCAGAAGGAATCGCATATTGCATGTCAGAGAGGTTTAAATCCGCACCACTATTGCTGGCTGACCATAAGAGGTCACCTGTTTTTGGATCAACCATATAAACGGCATTACCAATGGTAGACGTTGTGTAGTCAGTATCTTGGGTTTCATCGTAACCGCCACCGAACATCAACACGACTTTTTTCGCACCACCATAGTTCACAATGACAGGGCGAGCAGCAGACCACGTTTGACCTAATTTCTCAAATCCAGTATCAACACCACCTTTAATCGTCCAATCTAAAACAGGTGTATCTGGGTTTTTAACATCAAGTCCATACAGGTTACGACCACCACGACGCATGCCGAAGTACAGTTTCACGATGTCACCTGAGTCAACTACACCAGTAGTGCCTAAGTCGTTGAACCAAATGGTTGGGCTAGCATCAACACCGTAAATGCGATCACCGGTTTCATTCAAACGCAATGCTGCTTGTATATCTATCAACTCAGGTACTAGGAATGCCCATTCTTCTCGACCACTTTTTGCATTGATCATCCGAATTAAGCCATCATTAGTACCAACGAATAAGAAGGTATTATTATCAGTAGCATCGTAGCTCATAACAGCCGGACTACTGTGTAACGGGTCAGCATAAATCCAACGTGTTTCGTCAGTTATACCATCTTGATCTTCATCATCAACGTCTTTGCCTCGGATCCACTGAATTAAGCTGGTATCAGGAATGAGTGCAGTTAAGGCAGTGTTGTCAGTACGGATTGCATTACCTTCATCGGTAATGCTGGAATCGCCTAACAGAGTGTAAATGTTGCGAGAATTGCTTTCACCTACTAGATAGGTTAAGTCTTCTTGACCACGTTCACCTGCACCACCTTTTTGTACTTTTTCACCATCAACATCATCACTCCAAAAACTTCTGGCATCTTGGCTAATGTAACGATTAGACACAGCAGAGTTACCGTTAGCATCAATAATGTCACCAATAGTACAGTTGTTAGCAGAGTCACTACCATCACATACGAGGTATTTCTTCACATTACCGTTCCAACGTTGTTTGAAGTCAGGTTTGAACAGTGAGAAATAGACTTCATTGCGGTGGAATAAGCGGTTAAATGCACTCACGGACACACTTGGTGTTGCGTAAGAAGTACTGCTTGTCATCGCCTTGGCAATAATGGCTTTAAAGGCATCTAACAACTGAGATGCACTGCCAGCAGGATAATAGTCACCTTCACCCATACCTGCGATATATTTCATATAACGTGTGGTTTGGGCATTTTGTGCGGTTATATCCTCATCAATTTGTGGGTTGCCTTCACTGTCTAATACTAAAGTACCTTTAGTACCGGTCGCAGTGGTTAACCAAGCAGTACCTAATTGCAGACCAACAGTATGTGTCATCACATTTTGGAAGCCTTCTAAGTCACTCATATCTTCCGTTGCCATGCGTTCTGCTAACTCAGGACCACATTTGTGATCTAGATTAGAACTACCATCTTGAGTATTACGGTCCAAGTATGGTGTGCCGTCAGGATAACCATCAGCACAGCCAGTTTCACTGTTGATACGACCTACTACTGTGTTTTGGGTAGGCTGACCATCAGTTAGCAAGACCACATGATTTGCTTGGCAAGCAGAACCAATTGGGCTGATATAATCAGCATGTGCATCTGAAATTTTTTCTTTAGCACATTCAGCAGCGTAGGGATCTAAATTAACATCACAACCTTCAGGTGTATAAATAGCACCAGTATGAGATAAAGGATGACTAATGCGATAGAACAAGTTATTTAAGCGATCTTTACCACCAACTACTTCACCACCTAAATAGTAAAGATAAGACTCATACAAGGCATCAACGAGGGCAGTAGAACTACTGCTAGGTACAAACATATCTCGCACTGCTTTTTTCAAGTAAGTACGTACAGTATTGCTAGCTGTGCCATCACCGAGTAAACCATCAACCGTAATTCTCAATACAGGTGCTTCAGCAGGAGAGCGATCAAATGATTTAGCTTCCCGCAGACCTGTGTCACCAGAGATAAATAAGACTAAGTCATTATAAGCTTCCCAACCACTTTGACTGGTAATCTCATTGATAATATTGCTGATGTCGGCTGTTTGGAATGTTTGGTTTTTTGTCCATTCATTTTGGTCATTAAGTTCCCAAGTAACAGAGGCATTGGTTTTAGGTCGATTTGATAGTTCGCTTTCTGTACTTGCAAATCGAGAGGCATCTTCTGATTTCTCGCCGTGAATTGTTAAAGTACCGTCACCACCTGTGGCAGAATCAGCAGTAAATTCAATAACGGCTTTAGTTGCTTGTATTCCTTTAGGAATAGGAACACCTTGGAAACGTAAACCTACAATCCGTTGTGTTTCATTTCTTCCTGAACCATCAACGGACATTTCGAGTGTTTCACTATCAACGAACATAGTGCCATCTGCACTACCATCCCGAATCACAGTTTCTTCTACATCATCATCAGTACCAACGATACGACCACTATAAGTTGATGTAGTACATCCAGTACCATTAATTTCATTGATGTTGTAGGCCACTTTAAGTGTTGGCGCATTCGTTTTGCTAAACTCAAATGCTTGCGCAGTTCTCATCGGAGAGCCAGTTTTGGGTGAGATGATGAATGTCATACCACCTTTACCGCCACACCAGTTAGCACTGTTGACAATTTCCTGCACCATTTCTGTCAAGTCAGGGGATGAATAGGTGTTATCTTCAGTCCATGCATCCATTGTCCAATCAACTGTACTGGTCGTTAAAGTCCGCGAGGAAAGATTGCCATCTTCAGAGGTAAATGCCTCGGAATTACCATTTTCTCCTTGTATGGTAACAGTGCTGGCACTGCTTTGACTTGCACTACTGGTAAATACAAGTTTTGCATCTGTAACCTTTGCACCTTGTGGAATATCGACATATTGGTAGCGTAAACCTACTTTTTGTGCCACAGGTTGAGATGATTCAGCTGTGCCTGTCCATTTCACAGTCAACTTAGCTGCTTTTGCTGGGTCATTTGTATCATCATTGGTCGTTGATGTTCCAATATAATGAATACCTCTTTGACCTTTCATGTCTTGCCAATTAACGTTCTGATCACGTTCTAGCAAAAGCACAAGCGCGTTATTTGACTTTTCCCAATCACTTTTATTGACAATGTCTTGCACTAAACTGCTTAAATCTGGGGAAGTAATAACTTGATTATTAGCTGTAGTTTCA